>NZ_JAIOHK010000029.1 GCF_019913785.1 Altibacter sp. | reverse complement strand
TCATTCACAAAAGCACCAACCGACTTCAAGTTGCCATTAGCATGATATACCTTCCACTCTCCTACTTTGGCTCCGGACTTGTACATTCCTTCCGACTCAAGGACTCCATTGTCGCGATAGTATTTCCAATTTCCCGTTTCTTTACCCTGTAAGTAATGCCCAACGTATAGAATTTCACCATTGTGGTGATAATAAGTCCATTCTCCGGTTTTTACATTATCCTTATATCGACCTTCTTCAATTAATTTCCCATTGTGATCGTATTCTTTTACGATGTCTATATTGGGAGTTGAATTAATTGGTTCCGATTTCTTTTCAGAAATAGGCTCTGTGTTTACTTCGCTTTTAGTAATGTTGGTTGAATTATCTAAAGCAACCGTGAGTCGTTGCCCCACTTTAATATTATCATCGGTCAAATTATTCCATTGTCTTAATTCACCGATGGACACCTTATATTCGGCTGCAATTTTTCCTAAATAATCACCACTTCGCACCAAATAGTATACAGTTTTTGCTTCATCTTCAATTTCATTTCGCGTATTCGTTTTAACTATTAAGGCTGCATTTTCGGCTTCTGCTTTTTTGCGAGCTGCCTCTTGTATTTCAGCTTCACGCTTGGCAGCTTCTTCTTTGGCAACAGCCTCCTTGAGTTTTGCTTCTTTTAACTCAGCTTCAAGTTTGGCAGCTTCTTGCTCAGCGACAGCTTCCTTAGCAGCAATCGTTTTAAGGGCTGCTTCCTCTTCTTCTGCTTTTTTGCGAGCTGCCTCTTGTATTGCAGCTTCACGCTTGGCAGCTTCTTCTTTAGCAACAGCCTCCTTGAGTTTTGCTTCTTTTAACTCAGCTTCAAGTTTGGCAGCTTCTTGCTTTGCGGCAGCTTCCTTAGCAGCAATCGCTTTAAGGGCTGCTTCCTCTTCTTCCGCTTTTTTGCGAGCCGCTTCTTGTATTGCAGCTTCACGCTTGGCCACCTCTTCTTTTGCAACAGCCTCCTTGAGTTTTGCTTCTTTTAATTCAGCTTCCAATCTAGCAGCTTCTTTGAGCGCAGCTTCTTTAGCTGCTGCCTCTTTAAGGGCTGCTGCTTCTGCTTCGGCTTTTTTACGAGCCGCTTCTTTTAATTCAGCTTCGCGTCTAGCAGTTTCTTTTTTTGCTTCTTCTTTGGCAGCAGCTTCCTTCAGGGCAGCCTCCTTGGCAGCGATTTCTTTTTGTGCTGCTTCTATCCTCGCTGTTTCTTTGAGCAGTTCTTCTTTTCTGGCAGCATCTTTTAAGGCTTCCTTTTTCAAGGCTTCTTCTCTAATTGCAGCTTCCTTTTGTGCTGCTTCTATCTTTGCGGCTTCCTTCAATAGCTCTTCTATACGCGCTGCGTCCTTAAGCGCTTCCTCTTTTATTGCTACTTCTTTTAGTGCCGCCTCCTTCTGAGCGGCTTCGATCTTGGCAATTTCCTTTAAAGCGGCCTCTTTCGCAGCAGCTTCTCTGAGGGCAGCTTCTTTTGCTGCTGCTTCTTTTTTGGCCGCTTCTTTGGCTGCAGCTTCTCGTTTTGCGGCTTCCTTCAACTCGGCTTCCTTTGCAGCGGCTTCCTTTTCGGCGGCTTCTCTGGCAGCGGCTTCTTTCAGTGCTGCTTCTCTAGTGGCAGCCTCTTTCAAGGCTATTGCTTTTAATTCGGCTTCCCGTTTAGCTGCCTCTTCAAGTGCTTTCTCTTTGGCAGCGGCTTCATTGAGGGCGGCTTCCTTGGCGGCAGCTTCCTTGGCAGCGGCCTCTTTTAAAGCTACTTCTTTCAAGGCGGCTTCTTTGAGGGCAGCCTCCTTTTGAGCCGCTTCGATACGCGCTATCTCCTTCAGCGCCTCTTCTTTTAATGCTGCTTCTTTTAAGGCAGCTTCTCTGAGTTCAGCTTCACGTTTTGCAGCCTCTTTTAGCGCCGCTTCATTTTTTGCTGCTTCCTTTAGCGCAGCTTCTTTAAAGGCAGCTTCTTTAAGAGCGGCTTCCTTTAAGGCGGCTTCTCTTTGTGCGGCTTCTTTTAGAGCAGCTTCTTTTAGAGCTGCTTCCCGTAAGGCTGCTTCTTTTAAGGCTGCTTCACGCATCGCTGCCTCTTTTAATTCCGCTTCTTTTGCAGCGGCCGCTTTGAGTGCTATTTCTCTTTGTTCCGCCTCTTTTAGTGCAGTTTCAATAAGCTTCGCTTCCCGCATGGCGTCTTCCTTCTTTGCAGCTTCAATACTGGCAGCTTCTTTGAGTTGAGCTTCTTTTAAGGCGGCCTCTTTTAATGCTGCTTCTTTGATTTGATTGTCTTTGAGAGCCGAATCTCGCAACTCGGCTACCTTATTGGCAGCTTCATTGTTCATGGAGATGATCGTTTCTAATTTCTTGACACGATAAAGACGCTCGTCCAGTTCTTTCTTAAGATATTGTGCATAGGCTGCTTCTGTTTCTAAAAGACGCTGTTTTGCCTCCAACTGCGCCTGAAGATCATTATCTCCATCTGGCATGGTAGATGTATAGGGATTCTCTGCTTCTAAAAGTTCATTTCTATTAGCAATAAACTTATCCCTATCGAGCATTTCTTTGGTGCTTTCTTTTTTAGTAGTAACAGGCCCATTCATGGAAACCTGTGCTATCATGACATTGGGATTATTGGTTACCTGACTAGGATAGAGATCCCCTTGAGGTACGTATGGTATATTCTTCTCCTCCTCTTTGACCGCCGCAGCATATCCTTCATCGTGAAGTTTTCCAAGTTCATCGTAGTATTTCCAATCTCCAACTTTGTTTCCGTTAGCGTAATTGCCCACTGCAGCCAGTCGACCATTGGTGTGATAGCGTTTCCATTCACCCGTTTTCTTACCTTTTGAGTAGTGTCCGGAGGACTCTATTTTACCATTTTCGTAGTAAAATTTCCATAATCCGGTTTCTTCAGAGCCTGAAAAAGCTCCGGTATAATGCATATTTCCATTATCATATTGTTTGCCTACATAACTAATTTGTGAATGTGCTTCACGAGCAAATAGGCTTAGTATAAAAAGCAGTAGTAATTTTTTCATCATGCGGGGTATTTTACAATTAAAAAGCTTTTTAACATACACTGGGTACTAAGCAGCTTTACTTCAGCAAAATAAATGTAAGAAAATATACTTTCTACTAAAAATAGAATGGGATAAGTTCGATTTTCAGATTAAAACTACCGTTGAACTACCATATTTTGCTACCCTATTGTTAACTGAATACAGAAGAATTCTTCAAAATAGGTTATTGAAGAAATGGAACAATACCCGAATGAATAGAAAATTGGGTGCTAAACATGGAATTTTCGGCTTTATAAAAAAGAGTAGCAACTAAACGGTGAACAGTATTTAATGAAGACACGTTTAATCTTATTGAATGGGTTTATTCATCTTATATGAAGTCAGAAAAACAGCCAGTAAGATGGTACCGTATAACAGAAATACAATAGGTTTGGACAAGGGATGTAATAAATAATGGACGCCTAAAGCGGCTATAGCAACAGCTATTAATAAAACCCTTAGAGTGTACAAAATTAATTGAGGCATATTCTATTGTATTAGGCACTACATGCTATAGCCGAATTATCTGAAACCACATGATTGTAGTGGAATAACATATTCTGATAAAAACGGGATTGTCTTATTCCATTTTCTAGACATCCTTTTAAGGTTTCCTCCAAATTTGTATAGGAAATGGTCACAGATACCGCATCGTCCATAGTATATAACTTATCTAATGTCCTATTTGTTGTATGTGAGTTTAAGAGTGTAATGGTTTGAGTATCGTAATCGATAACAACATCCACCGCACTAAAGAAGAATTTTAGTAAAGTTTTTTGGAAGGTATAAAATTCACTATGTACATGTGGAATTTTTGCGCAACTTTTAGTGATAAGTGTACGCATCGCTTCTTGAAGAATCTGATTTTGAGTTTTCATTGCCATCTTGTTTTATACTAAATATACGAACAGATGGGCAGTTTGGATTTATTTTGACATCAGTTTAGCTTCAATTTAACTAGATACAAATCAATGTGTTAAAAAAATTAAGAAGCAGTAGTTTTACTCCTCCGTCGGTAGTTCTTTTTCCATCCATGCCGTAATCCCCCCGTCAAGATCATAAATCTGGGTGAATCCCATATCTACTAATAATTTGGCGGCACGGCCACTTCTTCCACCGCTTCGACAATATAGATAAACGGGTTTTTCCTTATCTAAAGCTTCAATTTGCTTCGCAAAGTCTTCGGAATTTATATTTATATTTTTGGCACCCGTCAAGCGTCCTTCCGAATATTCTTCGGGGGTTCGTACATCGATGAGTTGTATTTCTGAAGTGTTGCCTATTTGTTTCTGAAACTCATTCGGACTAAGTAAAATTGGTTTTTGCAGCTGTACAATTTCTACTTCGGTAACAGTTTCGGTTTCTAACGTACTATCTTTTTCTTTAGCATCTTTACATGCCACGACCAGCAGTACAATTGTGAGTGAAATAATCCAAGATACTTTTTTCATGAGGTTACTTTTAAAGTGTTATTTTCCTTCCCATTCAGAATAACCACCAAGTAAATTAAAGGTGTTTTCAAATCCCATAGACCTAAGGATGGCACAGGCCTGACCACTTCTTCCACCCGAACGACAATAGATATAATAGTTCTTAGAAGGATCCATTTGTTTGGCTTCGGCCATAAATTCAACGGCATTATAGATATCCAAATGCTTCATATTGGGAATACAGCCCTCGATCACTTCAATTTCGGTACGTACATCTATAATAATCGCGTTTTCGTCTTTTAAAAGTTGTTCTTTCCATTGGGCTTGTGATAAATCCATTTTGTATTTTTTTTGTAAAAATAATAATTCGGTTTTGGAAACCATAAAAAAACCGAAAACCTTTTTAAGGCTTTCGGTTCTAATCGAATAAAAATACGTTGATGATATTATTGTTTCACCGAACAACCAATTGCTTTGGTTTCTTTGAGTGTAACTTCTTTACCTGCCAGTAATTCATTAATGGCATTGGCCAGAAAACGCTCTTTAACCAAATCGGCTGTTCTCACGTTGTCGTCTATGGCTCCAATGTATCTGACAATTCGCTTTTTATTTTCCTTTTGTAATAGATATACATGAGGAGTTTTGACAGCACCGTATTCGGCATGTACCGTTTGACTTTCATCGTATAAATACGGAAAGGTAAAACCTTTTGCTTTTGCCTTTTCTTGCATCAATTCAAAGGTGTCATCCGGTTGTACTTCCGGATTGTTAGGGTTAATAGCAATGACAGGGTATCCTTTCGATTTAAATTCCTTGTCCAAGGCAATGATCCGGTCTTCACTGGCTACCGCATACGGACATGTATTACAGGTAAAGATGACAATAAAACCCAATGCATCCGGATAGTTATCATAGGAAACCATGGTGTTGTCCACATTTTTTAGATTGATATTGGCCGCTTCAGAACCAATGGTATAACCGGCGATGCTTTCCTCTGCTTCGGTAATTTTAAAACTACTGAAAGTGGCAATTCCTATAAGACAAAAAAACATTAGGATACTAAGTGATTTTGTTTTCATAATAGCTGTTATAAAATGATTTTTAATTCGTTTTCTAGTTCTTCGTAATTAAAAGCGCGTTCGTAAAATTTCCGAGTGGCGCTGTTGTAAATAATGGTGGCCGGGATGGCACCAGACCATTCCTTTGAAACCCTTGGAATCCAGCTATTAGCATCGGCATCATCTAATAGCACCACCTGCGATTTAATATTGTTCTTTTCAAGGAATGGGATCACCTGCGTCTCAAGTTTGTCGGGAAAGTCAAGACTTACAAATACTACCTTTACTTTGTCTTTGGCATATTGTGTATTGATTTTTTCAAAATACGGCATTTCCTTAACACATGGCTTGCACCAGGTGGCCCAAAAGTTTACTATATAGGTAGTATCATTATCCTTGGATAGTAAGGGTTGCAACTCGTCGAAATTAAACACGGGTACTTTCTCTTTGACCAATGCGACTTCCTTTTTGTTTTCAGCACAGGAGAAAACGACCATCAGTGCAAGGGTATACAACAAATGTTTCATCCTCTAAAAATATCTAAATAATTGATTGCTAAAAATAATTTAACAAATCATTGATAGTTAATTTTTGAATGCGCTAACCATCTATATTAAAATTGTGTTAAAATAGTCCAGCAATAATAGAATTATTATACATTTGTATATACAATTTTTGTTATGAAAACTATTACGATTGACGAAACGATAAAGTCCATACACAAGATGGCAATAAGTACGAAGACCGTAATAAATATAATGTATACCTCTCGTATAGTGGAAGAAACTATTTCGGGTGTCCTAAAGCCCTATGACCTAACCATTCCACAATACAATGTACTGCGTATTTTGAGAGGTCAAAAGGGAAATCCCGCAAATCTTTCTACACTTCAAGAGCGAATGATTGATAGGAATAGTAATACCACACGACTAGTAGACAAGCTTATTAAAAAAGAATGGGTAAGCAGACGTACCTGTGAAAAAAATAGAAGAAAAGTAGAAATATTTATTACTGAAAAAGGACTCGCCCTATTAAAAGAATTAGATACCATCACTGAAAATAATAATGAACAAATCTTGAAAAATCTATCCGATAGCGATCTAGAACAACTAAATCATCTTTTGGATACCTTACGCACATCTTAATATAAACTTTTAACAAACAACTATGAAAAATGTAATTAAATCGGTTGCCTTGGTAGCCATCTTCATTGCTGGATCGGCATTTACAACTCCTGTAAAAGAGAAAAAAGAAGTAAAAGAGAGTACCATAATCTGGAAAGGGAAGAAAATCCTTGGCTCACATACCGGAATCATCGAATTAAAAGAAGGATATCTGGAAATGGAAGGTGATGAATTAGTTGGCGGTGTCTTTGTAGTAGACATGACTACGCTTACCAATAGCGATTTAGAAGGTGATTCTAGAGCTAAGTTAGTGCGTCATTTAAAGAGCTCCGATTTCTTCGCAGTCGATGAACACCCAACTTCAACCTTGGTCATTAAAGGAGCTTCAAAGAGTGGAAATACATACGAGGTTCTTGGCGAATTAACTATTAAAGGCATAACGGCTCCGGTAAATTTTGAGTTAGAAATGGGTGCCACAGGTGCCAGAGCCAGCGTAAAAATTGATCGCACCATTTATGGTATTCAGTACGGATCTGGGAATCTAGCCGACAAATTAGCCGACAATACCATCTCCAATAAATTTGAGTTGGATGTGATACTAAAATTTTAAGCGACATTCACTTGTCATTTTAAATTTCATTTCTATATTTGAAAACGAAATTATGAATACAAACAAAATATATACTTGGTGGTGGAAAAACTTACGTCAATCGTCGTGAGCTAAAGCACTATCGTATATCCATATATACCAAGGCTTGTCATACACGACAAGCCTTTTTTTTATTTTATGAAATACCAGCTTACTACCTATTCAAAAAAACGACTCGCCGACACCCTCACTCCGGTATCGGTCTATATGCGACTACGCGATAAATTTCCAAACAGTCTGTTATTGGAAAGTAGTGACTATCATGCAAACGACAATAGCTTCAGCTATATCTGCTGTAACCCTATTGCCTCTTTTAAAGTGGAAGACGAAACCATTACCCAGCAATTCCCCGATGGAACCAAAATCTGTTCAGAAATTACTGCTGAAACACATATTCCTACGGTCTTGGCTACTTTTTCCGAGTCTTTTATTTCTGAAGACAATTCATTCAAATTCATCAACAATGGACTTTTTGGCTTTATGGCTTACGATGCCGTTCGTTATTTTGAAGATGTCACCATTACAAAGAAGGACAAAAATCTCGGCCTGCCCGATCTGTACTATGCCGTCTATCAAAATATTATAGCCATCAATCATTTTAATAACGAGGCCTATCTCTTTGCTCATTGTTGTAACACCGAAAATAACATCTCACAAATTGAACAATATCTAAAAACAAAGAACTTTTCGGAATATCCTTTTCAGCGAAAAGAAAGTGTGCATACCAATCTGGAGGATGAAGACTTCAAAAAACTCGTGCGAATTTGCAAAGAACATTGTCATCGTGGCGATGTGTTTCAAATTGTTCCCAGCAAGCGCTTTTCTCAAGGCTTTACCGGCGACGATTTCAATGTTTATCGCGCCTTGCGAAGTGTGAATCCATCTCCATATCTTTTTTATTTTGACTACGGAAGTTTTAAAATCTTTGGAAGCTCTCCCGAAGCACAACTCGTTGTTAAAGGGGACCGTGCCGAAATCCACCCCATTGCAGGCACCTTTAAACGCACCGGAAATGACGAACAAGACGCCGAATTAGCCAAACAACTCGCTAAGGACGAAAAGGAAAATAGCGAACATGTGATGCTAGTGGATTTGGCCCGAAACGATCTGAGTAGACACGGGTCTGAGGTAAAGGTTGAAACCTATCGCGAAGTACAATTCTTCTCCCATGTGATCCATTTGGTAAGCAAGGTGACTGCAAAAAAACACCCAAATACCCCTACCATGCAGGTAGTAGCCGACACTTTTCCGGCGGGTACGCTGAGTGGGGCACCCAAACATAAAGCCATGCAATTATTGGAAAAATATGAAAATAGGAGTCGGGAATTCTATGGAGGAGCCATTGGGTTCATGGATTTTAAAGGCAACTTCAACCACGCCATTATCATTCGTTCCTTTGTTAGTAAAGATCATACATTGCACTGTCAAGCGGGTGCCGGGATCGTATCGGGAAGTGATGAAGAAAAAGAATTACAAGAAGTATATAATAAATTAGGGGCACTAACAAAGGCCCTCGAACTCGCTGAACAACTATAATATGAACATACTAGTAATAGATAACTACGACAGCTTTGTCTATAATCTGGTTCACTACTTGGAGGAACTGAACTGCACCGTTACGGTAAAACGAAACAACCGTTTTTCTTTGGACGAGGTAGCCTTTTATGATAAGGTCTTGCTTTCACCGGGGCCTGGAATACCGGATGAAGCGGGTTTACTCAAAGAAGTCATCAAAAAATACGCAGCTACAAAACCCATCCTAGGGGTGTGTCTTGGCCAACAGGCCATTGGCGAAGTGTTCGGAGGCAAGCTTGAAAACTTAAGTGAGGTCTTTCATGGGGTGGCAACAAAGGCATCCATATTGGTAAAAGATGAACCCTTATTTAAAGGAATTGAAAATGAAATGGAAATTGGCCGTTACCATTCCTGGGTCGTTTCTAGAGATCAATTTCCTGAAATTCTTGAAATCACAGCCATCGATGAAAATGGGCAGATCATGTCCTTACGGCACAGGGAATACGATGTACGCGGGGTTCAATTTCATCCGGAAAGTGTACTTACTCCAAAAGGAAAGCAAATTATCAAAAATTGGATTGAAAGCTAAATGAAACAGATCCTCAACAGACTTATAAATCACGAGCAGCTCACCAAAGACGAAGCCCGGAGCGTTTTGGTGGCCATTTCGGAAGGGAAATTCAATCAGAGTCAGATTGCTTCCTTCCTCACCGTTTTTATGATGCGAACTGTGACTATAGCCGAATTGGAAGGATTTAGAGATGCCCTGCTGGATTTGTGCGTCGCGGTGCATTTTGAGGACTATAACACCATCGATCTTTGCGGTACAGGAGGCGATGGAAAGAACACCTTTAATATTTCAACACTCGCTTCTTTCGTAACCGCCGGTGCGGGAATAGCTGTTACCAAACACGGCAACTATGGTGTTTCCTCCATAAGTGGTAGTAGTAATGTACTGGAGTTTTTAGGAGTAAAATTCAGTAGCGATATAGATTTTTTAAAAAGGTGTTTGGACGAGGCAGGCATCTGTGTATTACACGCTCCTCTATTTCACCCTGCCATGAAAAACGTGGCTCCAATTCGTAAAGAATTGGGGGTAAAAACTTTTTTTAACATGCTAGGCCCCATGGTAAATCCCACCTTTCCAAAAAACCAAATGGTAGGCGTCTTTAATTTGGAATTAGCGCGAATGTACGGCTATCTCTATCAGAAAGACACTAAAAATTACAGCATCGTTCACGCCATGGATGGCTACGACGAAATTACCCTCACCGGCCCGGCAAAGGTGATTTCAAATACTTCAGAAAAAATAGTACAACCGACAGATTTCGGACTTGAACCTATTCAGAGTTCCGAGATTTACGGCGGAGCAACCGTAAAAGAGTCGGCAGAACTATTTGTGAATATTTTATCCGGAAAAGGAACAACAGCACAGGAACATGTAGTTTGTGCGAATGCCGCCCTGGCCATTTCGACGGTGGTGGGTTGTCCAATTCGAACGGGATTTGAAAAGGCAATAACTTCCCTGCAGTCGGGTAAAGCATTGGCTTCGCTTCAAACAGTGCAAAAACTTAGCGCAAAGAGATGACCATTTTAGATAAAATAATCGCCTATAAAAAACTGGAAGTTGTGGCTAGGAAAGAAGTCTTGCCGCTTGGTGTTTTAGAGAAGACCGTATGCTTCGAACAAGCTACCGGATCGTTATCGGAAATGCTTAAAAACTCAAAAACCGGTATTATCGCAGAATACAAACGCCGATCACCCAGTAAATCGGTCATTAATACACATTCCATGGTTCATGACGTCGTCAAGGGGTATGAGTATGCCGGAGTCTGTGGCATATCAATTTTAACCGACACCCATTTCTTTGGGGGATCTATGGACGATCTTGCATTGGCACGCGATACAACTGAAATTCCCTTACTTCGGAAGGAATTTATTATCGACCCCTACCAGATCTACGAAGCAAAAGCATTCGGTGCAGCTGTTATTCTGTTGATCGCAGCCGTTTTGAATCGAAAACAACTTATAGAATTTTCTACCATCGCTAAACGTTTAGGATTGGAGGTACTTTTGGAAGTTCACAACAAAGAAGAATTAGAACGCGTATTAGTACCTACGGTTGATATGATTGGGGTTAATAACCGCGATTTAAAAACATTTGAGGTTTCATTGGACACCAGCAAGGTGCTCTCGCCCCTAATCCCGGACGAATTTGTCAAAGTTTCGGAAAGCGGCATCAGCAGTACAGAAGCCATTAAGGAATTAAGAGCCTATGGTTACCAAGGTTTTTTGATGGGAGAACATTTTATGAAAACAGACAAGCCCGGTAGCGCTGCAAAAACGTTTATTCAATCACTCTCATGAAAAAGCCGAAACTCAAGATCTGTGGCATGAAATACAATACGGCCGAAGTAGCCGAACTTCGTCCGGACTATCTGGGCTTTGTCTTCTATAAGCTAAGTCCGCGATTTTTTGACGGAGTTATTCCTCCTATTCCTTCGGGAATTAAAAAAGTGGGGGTTTTTGTGGATGCTTCGGTAGCGGAAATTGCTGAAAAGGTCAAAATACACGAGTTGGATATAATTCAATTACACGGAGAAGAATCTCACCAAATGTGTGAAAAATTAATTCAAAATCCACGCACAGCCCATATAAAAATATGGAAGGCCTTTGGTGTAGACGACAGGTTTAATTTTGATCGCCTACCTCCTTTTGAACCCTTGGTAGACAAATTTCTCTTTGATACCAAAGGAAAGAACAAGGGCGGTAATGGCATTACTTTTAACTGGGAGGTGCTAAAGAAGTATCCTTCAGAAAAACCCTTCGTATTAAGTGGAGGTATCGGACTCCAAGCACTGCCCGGCCTACGACTATTGTTAAAGACGCGACTTCCAATCCATGCTATCGATATCAATAGCAGGTTCGAAAAAGAACCCGGAAGAAAAAATATAGACTCATTAAAACAATTCATGGATGAACTATAATGTAAACGACAAAGGCTATTACGGAGAATTCGGCGGAGCCTACATTCCTGAAATGTTGTACCCGAACGTGGAAGAACTTCGTCAAAATTATTTGAAGATCATAAAGGATGATTCCTTTCAGAAGGAGTTTGAGCAGCTACTCAAAGAATATGTAGGGCGACCTACCCCACTCTATTATGCGAAACGCTTTTCAGAAAAATACAAAACAAAGGTCTATCTGAAACGAGAAGACCTTTGTCATACAGGAGCCCACAAGGTGAACAATACCATTGGGCAGATACTTATGGCAAAACGCCTAAACAAAACACGGATCATCGCCGAAACAGGTGCCGGACAACACGGGGTCGCCACGGCAACCGTTTGCGCCTTGATGGGTTTGGAGTGTATTGTGTATATGGGTGAAATCGATATCAAGCGCCAAGCGCCCAACGTGGCACGTATGAAAATGCTTGGTGCCAAGGTAATTCCCGCAACCAGCGGCAGTAAAACACTCAAAGACGCAACAAACGAAGCAATTCGAGATTGGATCAACAATCCTACCAACACACACTATATTATTGGCAGCGTAGTTGGGCCACATCCCTACCCCGACATGGTGGCGCGCTTTCAAAGCGTGATCTCTAGGGAAATCAAATGGCAACTATTAGAAAAGGAAGGCCGCGACCAACCCAATTATGTGGTTGCCTGTGTGGGAGGCGGTAGCAATGCGGCAGGTGCCTTCTATGCGTATCTCAACCAACCTGAAGTTGGATTGATCGCTGTGGAAGCAGCGGGGAAAGGAATTCATAGCGGTGAAAGTGCCGCCACCTCCGTATTGGGCAAAATGGGGATCATCCACGGCAGCAAGACGCTCCTTATGCAAACCCATGACGGGCAGATCACCGAGCCCTATTCCATTTCGGCAGGGCTGGATTATCCGGGAGTGGGCCCTTTGCACGCACATTTATATACAAGCGGCCGTGGGGAATTCATTTCAATAACCGATGCTGCCGCCATGCAGGCGGGGCTTGAACTCTGCCAGTTGGAAGGTATTATTCCCGCTATCGAGAGTAGTCACGCGCTTGCTATTTTTAAAGATCGGAAGTTTAAAAAAGAAGATGTGGTGGTGGTCAATTTGAGCGGGCGTGGCGACAAAGACTTAGCTACATATATAGAATATTTTAATTTAAAATAGGGCGTTTCCCCGCGTATGCGGGGTCGGGCTTTCAGTGCTACACGCCTTTCCGCACAAAGCCACTCGAAAAGGCGGGGTAGCTTGCTTCAATCCCTAACGCAGAAAAGAACATGAACAGAATAACACAACGACTTTCGGAAAACAAAAAGATACTTTCCATTTATTTCACAGCGGGATATCCCAACTTAGGTGATACCATCCCAATACTTAAGGAATTGGAAAAAAGTGGTGTGGATATGGTCGAGATCGGACTACCGTTTAGTGATCCGCTAGCCGATGGTCCAACAATTCAGGCCAGTTCAACCAAAGCCTTACAAAACGGAATGACAACGGCCCTGTTGTTTGAACAGTTGAAGGAGGTTAGAAAATCCATTTCAATTCCGCTCATCCTTATGGGCTATTTTAATCCTGTATTGCAATATGGTGTAGAAGCCTTCTGTGCAAAATGTTCGGAAATTGGTATTGACGGACTCATCCTTCCGGATCTTCCATTGGCCGAATTTACCAATGAATATCAGCCAATATTTAAAAAACACCATCTTATCAATATGTTCCTAATCACCCCCCAAACCTCAACAGAACGCATTCGTCAAATAGACGCTATTTCCGAAGGCTTTATTTATATGGTGAGCAGTTCGAGTACGACCGGAAAGCTGGACGGTTTTGGAAGCCTACAAACCAGCTATTTTAAACGTATAGCAAAAATGCAGCTTCAGCATCCTCAAATTGTAGGATTCGGAATAAATAATGCAACAACCTTTTCGATGGCAACGCAACACACGAAGGGAGCCATTATTGGCAGTGCCTTCATAAAAATGCTAACACAGCAAGGCGTAGGTGGTATTTCAAAATTTACCGCAACGATTAGATAGTTTTAACGCTTGTTTAGCAGATTATTAATACTTTTTTTGCGCATCATTCCTTACCTTATGCTAAATCAGAAAATTAAAAAGCAATGGGAAAAGGTGACAAAAAAACCAGACGGGGAAAGATTGTACTAGGTACTTTCGGAAAACTTCGTCCAAGACGTAAAAAGTTTAGCTTGCGAAGTCAAACTTTAAAAGGAAAACCTAAAGATTCTTAAATCAATTGTATCTAAAATTAAAAACCCCCTTCCGTTTGGAAGGGGGTTTATTTTTGGTTGGTTATTGGTTTACAAGTTTACTCTTTAATGAGTCGTTTTACAACGCTAGCTTGTTCACCATTTATTTGTACTACATATACTCCCGATGCCAAGTTGGAAACATCGATGACCTTTTCTCCCTGCATATCTTGCAGATTGATGTTCATCACTAGTTTTCCGTTGATATCGTAGATCGCAGCTTTTTCAAGCTGGATGTTCGAGCTGTTTGAAATAGTCACCTGACTGTTAGCCGGGTTAGGATACATGGCAATGGCAACA
>NZ_JAIOHK010000001.1 GCF_019913785.1 Altibacter sp. | reverse complement strand
CAAACCCCAAACCCCAAACCCCAAACCCTGTGCTGTGTTCTACACCTAATTTTGAGTCTTTTTATCGAATAAGTAAGAAAAAGATTACAAATTGATTGGATTATTGTGCTTCATATCCTACATTTATTCCGACCCAAGTTTGCATTGACAACTAACCACTTCTGCTTTTTAAAATCGAAACCGATGGAAAAAGCACTCAACTACTCGTTTAAAAGGCGTTCGGCCAGTTATATGGAATGGCTGTACTACGTGATCAAATCTGAATATTACTACAAGACAGATTCTGTGATAATCACTTCAGAAACAAAAAGGCAACAACACTTCTAGAAGTATTGCTGCCTAAATTTTAGTAGTAATTAAGTTTTACCAGATCTTTACGCGCTCTGCAGGCGCCAAGTATAAGGAGTCCGTTTCTTTTACGCCGAAGGCTTCATAAAATTCGGGTACATTTCGCACCACACCATTTACTCTAAAGTCTCTCGGTGAGTGTGGGTCGGTGGCCACCTGTACACGTAAGGCTTCTTCTCTGGACTTGCCTAGCCAACTTTGTGCCCATCCAATAAAGACACGTTGTTCGGCGGTATAGCCATCCATCTCGGGACCTTCCTTTCCGTTGAGGGACATCTTATAGGCTTTCAGTGCGATACTAAGTCCGCCCAGATCTCCAATATTTTCACCCAGGGTAAATTCACCATTCACATTCAGTTCGGGCAATACTTCAAAACCATTGTATTGGGCTACCAGATTTGCGGTTCGTTTTTTAAATTCTTCTTTATCGCTTTCGGTCCACCAATTACGCATGGCTCCATCCCCGTCGAAGGTGCTACCCATATCGTCAAAACCATGTCCGATTTCGTGCCCAATTACGGCGCCAATGGCCCCATAATTAATAGCATCTTCGGCCGTCATATCGAAGAAAGGGGGTTGCAAGATGGCTGCCGGGAACACAATCTCGTTGAGCGTTGGGTTGTAATAGGCATTTACCGTTTGCGGATTCATTTGCCATTCGGTCTTATCGATGGGTTTTCCTAATTTGTTGAGGTCGCGATTGTATTCGAACAAGCGAGCGTTCTTCATATTGCCAAACAGATCGTCTTTCGAAATGCTGAGAGACGAATAATCCCTCCACTTGTCGGGATAACCAATCTTAGGGGTAAACTTGCTCAGTTTGTCCAGCGCCTGTACCTTGGTCTCTTCACTCATCCAGTCCAATTCTTTGATACTCGATTCATAGGCCTTCAGTAAATTGCCCACCAATACTTCCATACGCTGCTTGGCTTGGGGTGGGAAATGCTCCTTTACATATACCTTTCCAACTACTTCGCCCAACTTATCATTTACCACACCCACACCTCGGCGCCACATAGGACGTTGTTCGGGTGTACCGTTTAGTTCTTTGCTGTAAAAATTAAAGTTTTGCTCGTCCATCATTTTATTCATTAAATAGGCATTGGCATTGATGGCCCCCCATTTTAAATAGGTTTTCCAGTTCTCGAGCGGAGTTGATGTAATGATTGGATCAAGACTTTTTAGGTATTCTATCGTCAATACCCCAATTTTATCCTGGGAGTTTATTCCCAGTTCGGTCAAATAGTTATTCCAATTGAATTTGGGCATGAGATCGGAGAGCTTGTCTTTCTCGATCATATTGTACAAGGCCACCAAGTCACGGGTTTTTTCCTTTTCCAAATGTTTTTCTGCTAACTTTTTTTCCAGATTATAAACCATCTTGGAGGTTTCTATCGAACTGTTCAAATCGGCAATAGAGAACATAATCCCAATATGTCGCAGATAACTATCCTGTATCGCTTTGGAACGAGCATCGGTCTTTATATAATACTCTCTGTCCGGCAGTCCTAATCCGCTTTGAACGAGGTAGGTGGTAAAAACTTCAGGATTTTTAAAATCCTGATAGAAGAACAGACTTACAGGCACCGAATACCCATATTTGTTGGCATAACCGAAATAGGTAGCCAGATCGTCGTAACTGGCAATCTCGTCTATTTTGGCGAATTCGGCCTGTAGCGGGATCATCCCAATTTCATTTCGTTTGTCCATATTCATAAACGAACCGTAGAGATCACCTACTTTTTGTTCGTCCGAGCCATCTTCGTTGGTACCGGCCGCGGCTGCTTCAATAATCTTTTTTACATTTTCTTCAGATGCTTCGTGGACCATGGACCCGGCGCCATAGGAAGATTTATCGGCAGGGATTTCTGTATTCTTCATCCAGGTTCCGTTTACATAGGCTGTGAAATTATCCCCCGGGTTAACAGAGGTATCCATATTTGCTGTAATTACGCCTGAGATCAATTCGGGTTCGGCTTCTTTTTTAACGTCATCCTTACAGGCCACAAACACGAGTGCCGAAAGCAATAAAATTCCGAGAGTTCTTTTTCTACAATTCATAGTATTCAAAAAATTAATTAGGTTTTAAAGATACCTTATTTTGTAAAAACCTGCCAATCAGTATCAATCGTTGTAAAAAGCAGGTAGCTTCAAAAGGGCTAGCCCTTCGCCACATATCGGGAAAACATCGTCTTGTGACAGTGCGATAACTAGTCCAGTATGTATTTATTGTTATTCACAAAGAACACACTATTTACAAAGAAGAGTTTTCCGTTTTCCCAAAAGGAGCGAAACAATACGTCATCGACCAGGTAAATCACGCTTCCCCGGCCCATTCGGGCTTCCCCAAAGACCAAGGAGTTTTTTAGACCTGCCTTGGCATCGGCACCGGAAAATCCGGAAACGCTTACGGCCTCATCTTTTATATAACCTACGTTATACCCATTTTCTAAAAAGGCATACGAGGTATTCCCTTGCTTTAGGCTGAAATAATTTTCACCATATCCAAATGCCATTGGGTGAGAAGGGTCTAATTGTATCTTATAGATACTTCCTGTGATAAAATCCTTCACTCCTTCACGTTCTCGTTGGTCATACGGAATTAGGTTGCCTTTGACAGTGTCCTCATCCTCCTCTTTTTTGTCAGCTTCATTCTTTTTTAAGTCGAAACCTTCCTTGCCTTCAAACGAATTTACCGCCCTGCCCAATGCAATAATTTTTCCACCGCTCCGCACCCAATCCTTTATTTCATTCAGGGTGGCTTCCTTTAAAACATTCGCATACCAACCTTCGGGAAGTACCAATACGTCAAAATGTTTCAAATTAGCAGGTCCAAAATCCCGCGTATCTATGGAGGTAATAGGATAATTTAGTTGTTGTTCAAAGAAGTGCCAAAGCGTGCCATAACTCAGTGAAGAAACCCCGTCCCCTTTTAAGATGGCAATACGCTGTTTGTTGACGAGTTTGACATTACCCGATCCAAAATCGGTACCATTGTCGCTAAAACTGGTAGGGGAGGCGAATAACTTTCGGTGGTGATCGTTGGCCACTTTGGTAACTATCGCATCAAAATCCTTGTTCTTCATATTATCACTTCGTGTCATGACCAAACTTCCTTTGGGAAATTCACTCCCGGCAAAACTGAGATCCTTTTCAGAAAAACGCACTTTGATATCTTTTTGAAGCAGTTCCGACAAAAAGCCGGCATCGTACAAACTATTCCATTTACTTATATAGCCGGCCGCTGTGGTGACAATCGGGTTGACGGTGTTAATGATGGGTTTTGTTCCGTTTGCCGTTACCAAGGTGGTTGAGGCTATCGTTTCGAGGCCGTAGGCGTGTGGAACACTCCAGGCGGTGATGTCGTAGGTTAGGGGATCACTTAATTTGGTGTCTGGCTCAAATAATACCTTGACCATCTTACCCTTAGGCTGATTGGTACTTACGACCAATGCGTCCTTGGAATCCATACTTCCATTGCTGTTTGTTGAAAAATTAAAGCCGGTCACTTTGCCTCCGTTGGAATAGCCGTATCTAATTTGGTGCTGGTCTAATAATTGGGTAAGTGCTGCTATCTTGTCGGCATTGCCCTTTAACACATAACTCTTGTACTTTAACGCACTGTTGTCGAAGAATTTTTTGAATTCGGTATTGAGTTTGGCGGCATTTTGTGAAGAAATTTCTACCGTAGACAGGCCGGTTGTGGTGTGATGTGCTACTCGATCTACCAGGGTGAGCACATAGCCTTCGTCTGTATTAACGCCTAGTCCCGCAGCACCGTGTCCCGCCTGCTCATAGGTCATACCGATAGAACCCATAAATGTTGGGTAGGTATCACCATAGCTTGGATATAAAAGATCAAAACTTTCACGTGTAAAAAACAACCAGCCCTCCCGATCGAAATAACGAGCGTGGTTCTTTCCTATCTGCGTTTGAAAATCGCGCTGCCAAGGGGAGATCACCTCGTGAAACGGTTCGGCAGCCGGTGCAAAATAGTAGGGGCTATTGATACCCTGTTCGTGAAAATCTACATGTACATGCGGCATCCACTGATTGTATACTTTTATACGTTGCCGACTCTCAACCTGCGTCAACCAGGCCCAGTCTCGGTTGAGGTCGAATAGGTAATGATTGGCACGTCCACCCGGCCAGGGTTCATTGTGTTCTGTAGCAACTTGAGTCACATCGTAGGGGGTTGCTTTTACTTGATTGTACCAGTTGGCGTAGCGATCGCGGCCGTCCGGGTTGATACAGGGATCGATTATTACCACGGTATTTTCGAGCCAAGATTTCTTTTCGGTGATAAGTTTGTATGCGGTGAGCATGGCCGCTTCGGTACTGGAAGCCTCATTTCCATGTACATTGTAGCTCAGCCAAACAATGGCAATATCAGGGGAAGCACTTCCACTTTCAAGTCCGGCATTTTTCAAATTATCCATTCGGATGGTTTCGATATTTGCCAAATTCTTTGCGCTCGAAACGATGGCATAGGTGAGTGGACGGCGTTCGTTTGTTTTTCCGTAGGAGTGATAGGTAACCATATCGCTGTTCGCCGCCAGATGTTCGAAATAGCGAACCACATCGGCATGACGGGAAAACTGTGTGCCAATTTCGTAGCCGAGGAAGTCGGATGGGGATTGTAGTTGCGCGAGGGCGGAAAGAGAAATAGTTATAAAAAAGACGGTAAACAGCTGTTTCATTATGTGATTGATTTATTAGGATGCTAAAGCTAAGAAACTATTCTTAATTCTGATTTCTGAAATGGGATTTTTTAAGATTAACGTATCTTTTAAAAAATAACGGTTGAAAGTCGCTATTTTTGTGTCAGTTTTCCAAAAGCAGCTATGCCAAAAAAAACCATTCCGTATTCCAAAACCGGCTATTTTTCGAAATTGATCTGCGATTATCTCGCCGAAAAGGAAGCATTGCGATCCTTTTACCATCGCTTTCCGAAGTTGGAGCATTTTGAAGCACAGTTTCAGGAAAAAAAGCGGTCGGTTCGAGCACAGACGAGAACTATTCTAAAGGAATCCCTTCAGAAGCAATACAAGGGAATAGCCCTTTCTGAAGCGACGAGAGCAAATATCGAATCCCTTTCCGAAGCAAACACCTTCACCATAACGACGGGGCATCAGCTCAATTTGTTTACCGGACCCTTGTATTTTTTGTACAAGATCTTTTCGGTGATCAATCTTTCAGAAAAGCTTAACGAAAAATATCCTAACAATCACTTTGTACCCGTCTATTGGATGGCGACAGAGGATCACGATTTTGAGGAGATCAATTATTTTAATTGCTTCGGAAAAAAAATGGCTTGGAACCGAACCGCCGGTGGTGCTGTTGGTGAATTGTCTACGGAAGGGCTTGACGAGGTGCTGAAGGTTTTAAAAAATGAATTAGGCGATAGCGAACACGCTCGCAGGCTTATCTCGCTGTTCGCCGAAGCCTATACAAAACACAACTCCTTGACCGATGCCACGCGCTATTTGGGAAATGCCTTATTTGAAGACTATGGGCTGGTGATTGTTGATGGAAACGATGCCGCATTGAAAAAGGCCTTTATTCCCTATGTGGAAAAGGAATTATTTGAAGGTGTTTCGTATAAAAAGATATCGGAAACCACCCGCCGCCTTACGGACTTAGGGTATCCGGAGCAGGTGCATTCACGAGAGGTCAACTTGTTTTACCTCAAAAAAGGAATGCGAGAGCGGATCATAGCACAGGACGGTCGCTTTTTTGTAAACGATACGGAGATTTCGTTTTCGAAAAGTGAAATTGAAAAAGAACTACAGCAGCATCCGGAACGCTTTTCACCCAATGCACTATTACGCCCGTTATACCAAGAAGTCATCCTTCCCAATTTGTGCTATATAGGAGGTGGGGGAGAACTCGCGTATTGGTTTCAGCTGAAGGATTATTTTGACGCGGTACAGGTCCCTTTCCCAATACTGCTGTTGCGGAATTCGGTGCTATTGATTTCAGAAAAACAAAAGGCAGCGCTTTCGAAACTAGAAGTTTCCTTCGCATCGTTGTTTCTTCAACAAAATGAGCTTGTGACGCAAGAAACACATCGCCGTTCGGAGGTAGCGATCGATTTTTCCAAACAACGCTCGCATTTACAAAGGCAATTTGAGGACTTGTACACACTTGCGAAACGAACAGATGCGTCCTTTGTGGGGGCTGTGGCGGCGCAGGAAAAGAAGCAACTCAATGGTTTGGATCATTTGGAAAAACGATTGCTAAAAGCGCAAAAGCGGAAACTGGCGAGTGAATTATCGCGGCTAACCACCTTGCAGGATGCATTGTTTCCTAGTCGGAGTTTGCAGGAGCGCCATACCAACTTTTCGGAATACTATCTCGAATACGGCGATGGTTTACTTCATAAACTAAAGGAAAATCTGGATCCGTTGGCCGGGGAATTTACCGTGATCACTTTGTAAGTATCTTGTTAAAAAACTTCCTTATTTTTTTCTTAAAGATTTAGTGAAATTACTTTTTTCAGTTACTTTTGCCTATGCAAAACAACGTCCTTATTTTAGATTTTGGATCGCAGTATACCCAGCTTATTGCAAGGCGTGTTCGAGAACTGAATATCTACTGTGAAATCCATCCCTACCATAAAATTCCAGAAAATTTAGATTCGTTTAAAGCCGTTATTTTATCGGGTAGCCCCTTTTCGGTGCGCGCCGAGGATGCTCCGCATCCCGACCTTTCCCGAATAAAGGGCCACAAACCGCTGTTGGCGGTTTGTTACGGCGCGCAGTACCTCGCTCATTTTGGCGGCGGTAGTGTTGAACCCTCAAACATACGCGAGTACGGACGTGCTAAATTATCTACCATCATAAACCGTAACGGACTCTTTGCCGGAATTCCCGAAGACACTCAGGTGTGGATGAGTCATAGCGATACCATCGCCCAACTTCCCACAAAGGGAGTTCGCCTAGCGAGTACCGACGATGTGGCCAATGCGGCCTATTTTATCGACGGAGAAGAAACCTATGCCATACAATTCCATCCGGAAGTATATCACACTCAGCACGGAAAACAACTGCTGGAAAACTTTTTGGTTCATATAGCCGAAGTGGAGCAATCCTGGACCCCGGCCGCCTTTGTAGATAGTACCGTAAAGGCCTTGCAAGATCAAGTTGGGAACGATAAGGTGGTATTGGGACTAAGCGGCGGTGTGGATTCGACGGTCGCCGCCATCTTATTGCATAAAGCCATAGGAAAAAAACTCTATTGTATTTTTGTGAACAACGGCTTGCTTCGGAAGGACGAATTTAACAGTGTCCTGGAACAGTACAAGGGCATGGGCTTGAATGTAAAAGGAGTGGATGCTTCGGCACGTTTCTTGAAAGCCTTGGAAGGACTGAGCGATCCGGAAGCCAAACGGAAAGCCATAGGAAATGCCTTTATCGAAGTATTCGATCAGGAAGCGCACTTGGTGGAAGACGTACATTGGTTGGCACAGGGAACCATTTATCCCGATGTGATCGAAAGTGTTTCGGTGAACGGCCCTTCAGTAACCATAAAATCGCATCACAACGTTGGTGGATTACCCGATTTTATGAAATTAAAGGTAGTAGAACCTCTGCGGATGCTGTTTAAAGATGAGGTACGCCGGGTGGGAAAAGAACTGGGAATCGATCCAGAGCTGTTGGGGAGACATCCGTTTCCGGGTCCGGGCTTGGCGATTCGTATTCTTGGAGATATCACCGCTGAAAAAGTTCGTATCTTACAAGAGGTAGATGCCATCTTTATCAACGGCTTGAAAAAATGGAATCTATACGATAAGGTCTGGCAGGCAGGTGCTATCTTGCTTCCGGTTCAGAGTGTGGGCGTGATGGGAGACGAACGTACCTACGAAAAAGTTGTGGCCTTGCGAGCGGTTGAATCTACCGATGGCATGACGGCCGATTGGGTAAATTTACCGTATGAATTCTTACAGGAAACCAGTAATCATATAATAAACCGAGTAAAAGGCGTTAATAGAGTAGTCTATGACATAAGCTCTAAACCACCGGCCACCATAGAATGGGAATAGTATGAAGTTAATAATGTTTATCGCACTTGTCTGTATGTTGAGCACCGGCTGTAGTACCCTTGCTCAGCCGCAGCAGTACAAAACGCACACCGTTGAAAAAGGAGAGACAGTCTATAGTATCGCCAAGAAGTACAACACTACCGAGGCGGCCATCTATAAATTGAATCCGGATGCCAAAAAAGGAGTGGGAGTCAATGCCGTTTTAATAATTCCATCGGTAGATACGATTAATGAGGCCGATATCATTTTTAAACTACACCGCGTCAAGCGTCGGGAAACCTTGTTTGGCATTGCGCAATTGTACAATGTGCAAATAGATGAGATTAAAAAGTACAACAAAGAATTGTACTCTCGTGAGCTCAAAAAGGGAGAACGCATTCGTATTCCTACCGGGGTTAAAGAAAATACCACCACTGTAATTTCAGAAACAAATACCGCTAATGAGGGGGCCAAACATACGGTCTTGCCAAAAGAAACCAAATTTGGGATCGCCAGAAAATACGGTATTACCATGAGCGAATTGGCAGCGATGAATCCTAATTTGGGTGAAAGCCTTCAAATAGGGGCCGTTCTTAATGTCCCGAATGTTTCGGTATTGGAAACTGCAACCATCGAAGACGAAAAATACGATTTCTACGAGGTGAAACCGAAGGAGGGTTTTTATAGGTTAAAGGTAAAACTGGGACTGTCTGAAGCAGAAATTGTAGCCTTAAACCCCTACGCAAAGGACGGCCTCAAGGACGGTATGATCTTAAAGATCCCAAAAGATTCGGACGAGGTGCTAACCGAAAATGTTACGGTGGTGAATCTGGAGAACTACATCAACAACAAGACTAAGAAGCGTATTGCCTTGATGCTGCCATTCCGTTTAAATAAATCGGTAAAGGATTCGGTCAATACGAATACCGAATTATTAAAAGCAGATGCAACCATGCGTATTGCCCTGGATTTTTATAGTGGGGTACTGATGGCTGCCGAGTTTGCGAAAGACCATGGTATTTCGGTCGAATTAGACGTGTACGATACAGAGGCCAGCGAAACCAAGGTGGTGAGTATTATTGCCAAAAACGATTTCGACAAGGTAGATGCTGTTATAGGGCCCTTACTTCGGAAGAATGTGGAGAAAGCGGCTTCCGAGTTGCGCAATACAGATACGCCGGTCTTTTCGCCCTTAAGCAATAAGGAGGTGAAGATATCCTCCAATTTATTTCAAACGCTGCCTACCGATGAAATGCTTCAGGAAGCCATGCTTACCTATTTAAAGGAACATGCTCAGGGAAAGAACATGGTCTTGGTAAGTGATTCGAAAAAAAATGCGACAAAACAGACTATCTTGGCCGCCTTGGACAATGTAAAAACGCTGTCTCCTCGAGAAAAAGGATTCTTGTATGCGACCGATATCCAAGGGAAATTGGATGACTTGCGTGAAAACTGGATCATACTCGAATCGGAAGATCCGGTCGTTTTAAGTAATGTGGTGGGTTTGTTAAACGGTATGCCCGAAAATTATAAGATACGGCTGTTTACACTCGACAAAAATGCCGCCTACGACTATAACGATGTGTCGAACGTACATTTGGCGAAACTTGGTTTTACATTCCCCTCAGTCAATAAAAGCTATAACTACAAGGACAAGACCCCTTTTCTAACCAGTTATAAGAATAAATACGGCGTACTGCCCAATCGTTATGCCGTGCGTGGCTTTGATGTTACCTATGATGTTCTACTGCGCTTGGCTTCGGCAGATGATGTATACGATGCGACCAAGAACGATGTGGTCACCGAATATATTGAGAACAAGTTTCACTATACAAAAAAGTTGTTTTCAGGATATCAGAACAATGCGGTATATATTGTTAAGTATAATGAAGAACTCCAATTTGAAGAAGTAAAATGAGCACAGCCAAAGTAACTTATTTGGGCGGCCTTAGGACCGAATGTATCCACCTGAAATCGGGAAGTACGTTTATCACAGATGCCCCAACCGATAACAATGGAAAGGGAGAGGCCTTTTCGCCTACCGATACGGTAGCAACCGGACTCGCCAACTGTATGCTCACGATGATGGGTATTAAAGCTAGAGATTTGGAGGTGACGCTGGACGGAACCACGGCCCTGGTCACCAAAACCATGGCCAGTAACCCACGACGGATTTCTAAGATCGATGTGGTGATGGAATTGCCAACCGGTATTTCGGAACGCTCGCGAAAGATTTTAGAAAATACGGCCAATACCTGCCCCGTTCATTATAGTTTGCATCCCGACATCGAAAGGGTCGTGGTGTTCAACTGGGGCACATAATATGCGTTTCAATTCCCTTCGGAAAAATAAAGCACTATTTTTCTCGTTACCATTGATATGAAGCTACTTACGACGCTATTTTTCTGTTTTCTGTCTTTTTTTATTTCTGAAAACGATTCAGAAAAAATTCGGTGGAGCGAAATCTACCAGCTCACATGGGCCGATTTTCAAGGCGTACCCCAGGCGGGAAGCAGTTATGTGGCGAGTACCAATTCGGGGATGTCTTTTTCATTTTCCTTCGGAAATAGGAACGGCGAGATCAATTACGATTATAGCATTGAAAGCAATTTTTATCCGAAGCTCTCCTGGTACAAGAAAGATCAGGTGTCTGATTATATCCTGAAACACGAACAAACGCATTTCGATATTTCCGAATTACACACACGGATCTTTCGAAAACGGATGGAAGAATCTCAATTCTCTGAAAATATCAAAACGGAGGTCGGTGCACTCTACGAAAAGACCGAAACAGAGCGTAAGGCCATGCAAAAACAATACGACGAGGAAACCAATCACTCCCAAGAAATTGAAGCGGAACACCGATGGCGAAATTACGTTGCCGAACAACTAATAGCCTATGCCCGCTGGAAATAAACCTGTTTCTTCTTCTGAAATACCCGATCCTGCACATCTTATTGAACTGGCCAATTACAAAATGCCTTTCGGAAAGTACAAGGGATACTACCTGGTAAATCTTCCCGAGCCGTATTATGTTTGGTTTAAACAAAAGGGATTTCCGGCAGGAAAACTGGGAATGCTCATGCATGAAATGTATGAGATCAAGCTGAATGGCCTTGAAGATCTCGTGCGAAAGTTGATCGATAGATAAGATCGATCGCGTTTTCTCAAAACTTACCGGATTGTTGCTTTTTAATTATTGCCTTCCGCAATAAATCCTTACCTTTGCATCCCGTATAGCGAACACAGCATAGCACACATGAACACTACTAAATACATCTTCGTTACGGGCGGGGTATCTTCTTCTTTAGGTAAAGGAATTATTGCAGCATCGCTGGCCAAGCTATTGCAAGCCAGAGGGTATCGTGTGACCATCCAGAAACTGGACCCTTATATCAACGTGGACCCCGGAACCTTGAATCCCTATGAACATGGGGAGTGTTATGTTACCGATGACGGTGCAGAAACCGATCTGGACCTAGGACACTACGAGCGTTTTTTAAATGTCTCTACCTCACAAGCCAATAACGTAACTACCGGACGGATTTATCAGAGTGTGATTGAAAAAGAGCGCCGGGGTGAATTTTTAGGAAAAACAGTACAGGTAATTCCGCATATTACCAATGAAATAAAAGAACGAATTCAACTCCTTGGTAACACCGGTGATTACGATATTATCATCACCGAAATCGGTGGGACTGTAGGTGATATTGAGTCCCTGCCTTATATTGAATCGGTGCGTCAACTCAAATGGGAGCTGGGCGATGACAATGCGTTGGTGATACATTTAACGCTGGTGCCCTACTTATCGGCTGCCGGGGAATTAAAAACGAAGCCCACTCAGCATTCGGTAAAAACACTGATGGAAAGCGGAATTCGAGCCGATATTTTGGTATGCCGTACCGAACACGAGCTATCAGAAGAATTAAAACGAAAGCTTGCCCTGTTTTGCAATGTCAAATATGAGGCTGTCATACAATCCATCGATGCCTCCACCATTTATGATGTTCCCAATATGATGTTGGATGAAGGGCTAGATACAGTAACACTACAAAAACTCAATCTCACCAATACAAACGAACCCGATCTAACACGTTGGAATCAATTTTTGCAGCGACATAAAAACCCGAAAGGGAAAGTAACCATTGGCTTAATAGGGAAATATGTTGAACTACAGGATAGTTATAAGTCTATTTTAGAATCTTTTATTCATGCAGGTGCCGAAAATGAGGTGAAGGTGGAAGTACGTGCGATTCACAGTGAACATATAGATGCTGAGAATATAGCCGAGGAGCTTTCCGGCTTGGATGGTATACTTGTGGCTCCCGGCTTTGGAGAGCGTGGCATCGAGGGGAAGATCGAAGCCGTGCGATATGCAAGAGAAAACAACCTGCCCTTTCTAGGAATCTGCCTGGGGATGCAGATGGCGGTCATCGAATTCGCTCGTAATGTCTTGGGCTTAAAGGATGCCAATTCGACCGAAATGAATGAAAACACCAGCCATCCTGTTATCGACTTGATGGAGGATCAAAAAAGCATCACAAATAAAGGCGGAACCATGCGACTAGGAGCGTGGAAATGTGAACTAAAGGAAAATAGTATAGTTGAAAAAGTGTATAATGCCAAGGAGATTTCAGAGCGGCACAGACATCGTTACGAGTACAACAACAGCTATCGGAAACAATTGGAAAACGCAGGTATGGTGGCAACCGGAATCAACCCGGATACAGGCTTGGTGGAGATCGTAGAGATCCCGACACATCCTTGGTTTGTAGGGGTGCAATACCATCCCGAATATAAAAGTACGGTGGCAAATCCGCACCCGCTGTTTGTGGCATTCGTAGGAGCGGCACATGAGCATGCAAAAAAGAAATAGCGACAATATGTCGCAATGTAAATATAGGCTGGATAATTGATAGCTGAAAAGGACGACTAAAATTTTTGCTTCGGAAATGAAATCGGAAGCTATAGTGAACTATGGAAAAAAAGAAATTTGACAAGAACTCATTACTCGGTTTTTTACTAATAGGAGGCATATTGATCTGGATGATGTACATTCAGAAACCAAATCCTGAAGCAAACGAAGCCGAAACCACAAAAACAGAGCAGGTAGCTGACGATACAACAACTGCTTCCGAAACCACCCAGACAACAGATACTACGCTTGTAGATGCAACTACCGAAATGGCAGCAGTGTCTTCCGGAGATTCACTGGCCATAGACAACCTAAAGAATCGTTTGGGTTCATTTGCCTATTCCGGAACGCTGGCCTCGGCCACCGATGCGGTTACCAGCTTCGAAAATGAAGTACTTGCCTTAAAGATAAGTAATAAGGGAGGTTATATCACCGAAGCCAAATTAAAGCAACACACCATGTATACGGGAGAACCTGTATACCTTATAAAAGACGCTAATGCGTCGTTAGACCTACAATTCATGGCGGAGAACCGATTGCTCTCCACCAAAGACCTTTATTTCGAGCCATCTGTTTCTAAGAATGGTGAAAATAAAGTGTTGACCATGCGCTTAAAAACATCGGAGAACGCCTATATAGAATATCGGTATGAGCTTTTGCCGGACGATTATATGCTTGGCTTCTCGGTTAAATCACAGGGGCTGGAGGGTGTTATCAACACCTCGCAACCCATGTATCTGGATTGGAACCTGAAAGGATATCGCCACGCCAAAAGTATTACCTACGAAAACCGTTACTCCCGTTTGACCTATGAATATGAGAACGGAGACAATCATTCTAAATTAAGCCCGGCCAGTGACGATGAAGAAACAGAAAACGGGGTAACATGGATGAACTTCCGTCAGCATTTCTTTAGTTCCATGCTATTGACAGATACCGCCTTTAAGGAGGTGAAACTAAGTTCTAAGGACTTGGTCTTGGATGAAGAAATCGATACGGTATATACCAAACACTATGGTGCGAAGATGCTGCTAGAAGCTAAAAATGGTGGTATCGACTACGATATGAATATGTATTATGGTCCGACAGACTATCAGATATTCAAAAAATACGATCGAAGTTTGGATGAGGCCATGCCACTGGGATGGGGAATCTTTGGGATGATCAACAAATATCTTATTATTCCCTTATTCGGATTTCTAAGTGACTTCTTGCCTGCGGGGATTGCCATTATTGTATTGACCATCTTAATAAAGCTGGCCCTCTCTCCGGTTCAATACAAGCAGTATTTGGCACAGGCAAAGATGAAGGTCTTAAAGCCCGAACTGGACGAGCTGCGCGAAAAGTACAAGGATAATAAAATGAAGATGCAGCAGGAAACGCTAAAGCTTCAGAATATTGCAGGTGCGAGTCCGTTAAAGGGTTGTCTTCCCGCCTTGTTGCAAATTCCGGTGTTCTATGCGCTGTTTACCTTTTTTCCAACGGCATTCGACCTGAGGCAAAAAAGTTTCTTATGGGCTGAGGATTTATCCAGTTACGATACTATTGCTGAAATTCCACATATACCGTTTTACGGAGATCATATTAGTTTGTTTCCAATATTAGCCTCTTTGGCGATCTTTTGGTATATGACCATGACCATGGGTCAAACCATGCAGACCCCACAGCCGGGGATGCCCAACATGAAGATATTGATGTATATTTCACCCTTGTTCATGCTGGTGTTCTTCAATAACTATGCGAGTGGTCTTTCCTTGTATTATTTCGTGTCTAACCTTATTACCATTGGTATTATGTTGGTAATCAAGCACTTTATACTCGATGAGGAAAAGATACATGCAAAAATTCAGGTGAATAAGAAGAAACCTAAAAAACAGAATAGGTTTCAACGTAAAATGGCCGAAATGATGGAGCAGGCCGAACAGCAAAAGAAGGCTGGAAAGAAATAAATAAAAGCTCCCCATCGGGAGCTTTTTTGTTATAAGTTGGCATTTTTTTTGAATAGAAGTTGCCACCATTCAATAGAATGCAAATTCTATCGTTTTAATGATAAATTACAAGCTATGCGAATCGTTTATATATTTTTTCTCTCTATTGTTAGTAGCACTTCCGGTTTATTGGCGCAGGAAGGGGTAAACCAGTTAGATGCAAAGGGAGAAAGACATGGGATTTGGAAGAAATACTATCCGGGCACCAAACAACTTCGTTACGAAGGTAGGTTTGAGCATGGCAAAGAGGTTGGGACGTTTAAATTCTATTGTGAATCGTGTAAGGACAAACCAACGGCGGTAAAGGAATACACTTCAGCAAATAACCTGGCCCGGGTAAAGTACTTTACCATGAAGGGAAAACTGGTAAGCGAGGGGATGATGGAAGATCAAAACCGAATAGGGGAATGGGTGTATTATCACGAAAAGTCGGCGGCGGTCATGACGCGTGAGAACTATGTGAAGGGAAAGCTAGAGGGTAAGAAGATCACCTACTACCCGGATGGTACGATTACGGAAGAGCTCAATTTTAAAAACGGACGTATGGAAGGGGAGAATAATTACTACTCTCCGGAAGGCGTTCTCATTAAAAAACTAAAATATCGCGACGATCAGTTGCAAGGTGAAGCCTTTTATTACGACGCATTTGGAAATGTCGTCATATCCGGATTTTATAAGGATGATAAAAAGCACGGCCTATGGAAATATTATAAAGATGGAAAGGTGGAACTGGAAGAAACCTATCCAAAACCGGCAGAGCGGGGTAATTAATACATGATAATTGCCTAGAATGATACCTTTGCCAATAAGTAGCTATGAAAAAAAGAGTCGTTGTTGGATTAAGTGGAGGCGTTGACTCCAGTGTTGCAGCCTATCTGTTACAAGAGCAGGGCTATGACGTGATTGGTCTGTTTATGAAGAACTGGCACGACGATTCGGTGACCATTTCTAACGAATGCCCTTGGTTGGAAGACAGCAACGATGCTATGCTGGTGGCTCAAAAATTGGGAATTCCTTTTCAAACTGTCGATCTGAGCGAACAATACAAAGAGCGAATTGTGGATTATATGTTCCACGAATATAAAATGGGACGTACACCCAACCCCGATGTATTGTGTAATCGGGAGATCAAGTTTGATGTCTTTATGAAAATCGCCCTGGAATTAGGAGCCGATTTTGTTGCGACGGGTCATTACTGCCGAAAAGGGACCCTACATAAAGACGGAAAAGCGATCTATCAATTGCTTTCGGGCAAAGACCCCAATAAGGATCAGAGTTATTTCCTGTGCCAATTGTCGCAAGAACAGCTTTCCAAGACCTTGTTTCCCATTGGAGAACTTTTAAAGCCGGAAGTAAGAAAAATTGCTTCGGAACAAGGACTAATCACAGCCGAAAAGCGAGATTCACAAGGATTGTGTTTTATTGGAAAGGTTCGCCTTCCCGAATTTCTTCAGCAGCAATTAGCGCCAAAAGAAGGAATGATCGTTGAGGTGCCGTCTAATTTCTCAGCCTACCAAAAAGTAACACCCGAGTTCACTTCCGAAGAAGAAAAACTGAAGTATATCTCTAAAAAACAAACCTATAGTAAAAAGGACGGCAAGGTAATAGGTGTACATCAGGGGGCACATTATTTCACCAAAGGACAGCGCAAGGGTCTGGCGGTGGGAGGTACACAGGAGCCACTCTTTGTCATTGACACCGATGTTACTGAAAATGTGATCTATACAGGGCAAGGAAAGGAGCACCCCGGTCTATACCGTTATGGTTTATTTGTAAAGGCAGAAGAAATCCATTGGGTTCGAGAAGACCTCACTTTAGAAGTGGATAAAACGATGGAAGTGATGGCGCGAATCCGCTATCGACAGCCCTTAGAAAAAGCAAGGCTGCATAGAACAGATTCCGGACTTTATATTATCTTTGAAAATAAGCAATCCGCCATTACAGAAGGTCAGTTTGTGGCTTGGTACCAAGACGATGAGTTGTTGGGTAGCGGTGTAATCTCTTAACTTTTGACTATGAAAAAAATACTATTTTTTATTGCGTTTATTTTGGTACAACAGGGTTTTGCGCAAATACAGGATGCATTGGTCTTCCTGGCCGATAAGGAAAATGTCGCGACCTCTATTGCAAATCCGATTACCATACTTACGCAGGAAGCGATTGACCGTAAGGCATTGCAAAATACCCCTATAGACGAACGTGATGTGCCGGTGACCGAAAGCTATATCACTCAGATAAAAAATGCCACCGGGATAACCGTTTATGCCAAATCGAAGTGGATGAACAGTGTCTATGTTAGAGGCACTCAGACCAATATAGAAAATCTGCTAAACCTTCCTTTTGTAACAGAGGTTGAATTTGCCGATAAAAGTATCAACCCCTTTCCAAGGTCAACGAAACGAATAGATAAATTTGACATTGAAAACGGGGCTTCGAGTACCATTTACAATTATGGTGCTGCGGCCAATCAAACCGAAATGATCGCCATAGATTATGTACACGAACAGGATTTCACGGGGGAGGGAATGATCGTAGCTGTTTTAGATAGTGGCTTTCCCGATGTGATGACCAATCCGGCCTTTGCCGATATTGTTGGCGAAGGACGTTTGTTAGGAACCTATGATTTTGCTGAAAGGCAGGTAAATGTGGATGGAACCGGATCTCATGGTGCCCGAACTTTTAGCGATATTGGCGGTTTCTTGCTGAATCAATTTGTGGGAACGGCTCCCGAAGCATCCTTTTATCTGTTCAGAACCGAATATGGTCCTTCCGAAAATCCTGTAGAGGAAGCATGGTGGGTAGAAGCCTTGGAAAGAGCAGACAGCCTTGGTGTAGATGTGATAAACACCTCATTGAGTTATAGAGATTTTGACAATTCGAATTACGATTATACCTACGAAGACCTAGACGGCCAAACAACCATAGGTGCCCGTGGTGCGAATCATGCCTTTGATAAGGGGATGATTCTTGTGAATTCGGCGGGTAATGGTGGAAATAGTAGTTTTCCAACGGTAGGAACTCCGGCTGATGCCCCAGGGGTATTGACGATCGGAGCGGTGACTCCTAGTGGGAATTACGCGTCGTTCAGTTCGAGAGGACCTACGGTCGACGGTCGAATCAAACCCGATGTGATGGCGCAGGGGCAGGATGCCGCGGTGGTAGATCAGAATGGGAATGTAACAACGGGCAATGGAACTTCGTTTAGTTCGCCTATCATGGCGGGCGCTGTCGCCTCCTTATGGCAGGCACGACCCGAACTAAAGAATTCGCAGATCATGCAAATTATACGGGAATCGGCCCACCTGTTTAATAATCCAACCAACCAAATGGGGTATGGTATTCCTAATTTTGAAGATGCGTATAATGCGGTGATTACGTTGGGACTGGCAGATGCCTTGTTGGAAGTACAATTTGCGATCTATCCAAATCCTGTTACCGATCGGTTAAATGTATCCTTTCCGAAAAGCGTCGATACCGCTGAGATTGCTATTTACAATGTCTTGGGAGAAAAAGTTTTGGAACATACGGTTTCACCTGCCGAGAATTGGGTAAATGTAGCCGAATTGACCTCCGGGATGTATATCGCGACTATTTCGTCTAACAATAAAACCAACAGTTTTAAAATCATTAAAAAGTAGTGCAAAACCGAATCACGGAACTTTTTGCCATTCAATATCCAATAATCCAGGCCGGAATGATTTGGAACAGCGGTTGGCGGCTCGCCAGTGCTGTGAGTAATGCGGGTGGTTTGGGCCTGTTAGGTGCAGGCTCCATGTACCCTGAGGTGCTTCGGGAGCACATCCTTAAATGTAAAAAGGCGACGAACAAGCCCTTCGGGGTCAACGTCCCTATGCTGTATCCCGATATCGATACCATTATCAAGATTATAATCGAAGAAGGGGTTCAAATTGTATTTACTTCCGCAGGAAACCCAAAAACATATACAAAACACCTAAAAGAACACGGGATTACAGTGGTCCATGTGGTGAGTAGTGTAAAATTTGCCTTGAAAGCCCAAGAAGCAGGCGTCGATGCTGTTGTTGCCGAAGGTTTTGAAGCGGGGGGGCATAACGGAAGGGAAGAGACTACCACCTTTACCCTTATCCCTATGGTAAAAGAACAGATTAGCATTCCGTTGATTGCGGCGGGAGGAATTGCCAATGGCCGTGGGATGCTCGCGGCCATGGTTTTAGGGGCAGATGGAGTACAAGTCGGTAGCCGATTTGTAGCTTCAGAAGAATCTTCTTCCCATCAGGCGTTTAAGCAACTGGTGGTAGATGCCAAGGAAGGAGATACCCAACTTACCTTAAAAGAACTAGCACCGGTACGGATGCTAAAGAACAAATTCTTTGAAGATATCATGCAGCTTTATGCCACAAATCCTACCAAAGAAGCCTTACAAGAATTACTTGGACGTGCCAGAGCCAAGCGCGGCATGTTTGAAGGCGATCTGGTTGAAGGCGAACTGGAAATTGGACAAATTGCAGGGTTGATCCACGATATTAAACCCGCAGCTCAAATTGTAAATGAAATGATTTCTGAGTTTGAAACGGCCAAAAAGGAAGTATCCAGACTTTAATTGTAGTTGTGCTTCTCGGCATCGTCTACCATGTATGGGTTTTTGAACCGTAATTGACATGCGCGTTCCTTTCCATGCCATATGAATATTACTTTCTCTTTAACTCAAATAGATCTTTTCTACGGTCCTTTAAATTACGTACGGCACCAAACTGATTTAATTGTCTTAATAGGTCGATGTCCACATCTGCAATGAGGATCATCTCGGTATTTGGAGTGGCCTCTGCCTTTATTCCGGTTGCCGGAAAGGCAAAGTCACAGGGGGTAAACACCATGGATTGGGCGTACTGCATGTCCATATTTTCTACTTTTGGTAGGTTCCCTACACTGCCGGCAATAGCGACATAGCATTCGTTTTCGATAGCGCGGGCCTGTGCACAGAGGCGTACTCTGGAAAAACCGTTTTGCGTATCGGTTAGGAAGGGGACAAAGAGGATGTCCATCCCTTCATCTGCCAACAATCGGCTCAATTCGGGGAATTCAGAATCGTAACAGATCAGGATCCCAATCTTACCACAGTCCGTATCGAATACCTTTAACTCGCTGCCGCCTTGTAAGCCCCATACCTTGGCTTCATCGGGGGTTACATGCAATTTTACATAGCGTTCCATACTACCGTCGCGTCTGCATAAATACCCTACGTTGTACAATTTTCCGTCTTTTACTTCAGGCATACTGCCACAGATTATATTGATGTTGTACGAAATGGACAGCTCCGAAAATTTCTCAACAATCGCTGCCGAGTGTTTGGCGAGTTCACGTATTGCTTCAGGAACCGCCATATGGTTATTTTCGGCCATAAGCGGAGCCATAAAGAACTCCGGGAATAAGGCAAAATCAGATCGATATCCGGAAACAGCATCGACAAAGAATTCGACCTGTTGCATTAATTCATCTAAATTCTTATAAGGCCGCATTTGCCACTGTACCAAGCCCAATCGTACAATCGTTTTTTTTGTGGCAGCCTTTTTCGGTTTTTTGACATAATAGATATTGTCCCATTCGAGAAGTACGGCATAGTCGTTTGAATCGTGATCGCCCTCCAAATAATTTTTCAAAATTTTAGACGGGTGAAAATCATTTGAGATTTGGAAGTTAAAGACCGGGTCGTGAATTTCTTTCAGCTTTACTTTTTCAATATACTCTTTGGGTGAAAGGGTGTCTGAATATTTGTGGTAATTCGGAATTCTGCCTCCAAAAGCAACTCCTCTGAGGTTTAACCGTTCGCAGAGTTCCTTGCGGTAATCGTACAAACGTCTTCCCAATCGCAATCCACGGAATTCAGGTTTGATAAAGACATCAATTCCGTATAAAACATCTCCTTCATTGGTATGTGTGCTGAATGTATAATTCCCTGTGATCTCGGCATAGGTATGATGCTCGTCAAACTGATCGTAATCCAATATAATGGAAAGGGCACAACCGGCAATTTGGTTGTTAATTTTTATAGTGACCTGTCCTTCGGGGAATTCATCGATCAACTTCTGAATTTGCAACTCCGACCAATGTGTATTCTCCATATTTGCATAGGAGGCGATCATGGCCGTCTTCAACTCTTGGTAGTCGTCCGGACTTAAAAAACTAAGTTCAATATTTTCAATTTCGTTCATCATGGCGATAGCTATGCAAATTTGTTTCTAGAATGGTAAAGTTAACATTTATCAATAGATTAGCTGTTTTAAGCTGTTCTTTATTTGTGTTTTGAGTGTCTGCGGGAATTTATTTTGAACCACATGACGCTGGTTTATTTCCAGTTCAATTCCCAGATATTGCGTGGGGAATTTTTTCCGAAGAAAGCTTGTAAATCCGTCAGCACTGCCCAAATAAGGATAGTTAAATCGAATTTTTAGTCGGTCGTTCTCGGCTAGTAATTCCTTTTTAAAACGCCGGCAAAAGATACGCTCTTCCGCGCGTTTGGGATCGTATAGAAGTCCAATGTCACAATTCCGCAGTGTATGCGCTAATTGAGGTGTGAAGGAATGTAGCGACAGGTGTAACACGGTATGCCCCTTCTGAATTTCCTTCGCAATAGCCTGTTCCACAGATTGTCTGTAGGGCAGGTAATAGGTTGCTATCAATTGATCTTTTATGTCTTTTGAACAGGCCTTTGTAAATTCCGAAAACAATCGCGGATGATGCAAGGAACGGTTGCATTCAATAAGAAGTCGGCTCACTGAATTGGATTTAGAAAAATCAGCCAGCTCTTTTAGATATTCAAATAAAGTTAGGGTGCCGGGATCATAGCCTCGATGTGTGGCAAGTACTCCCTTTGCCTCTGAAAATAGATGTGTGTAGGCCGAAGGTATCTCCTTACCCCCATGTTCGCAGGAAAGAATTAGCTTCACGGCTTAAAAAGTGTATTTGTTGATAGGCAATGCCCCAGTCGCCGGTAGACGTTTTGTATCGCGCTTTGAGAATAATCCCCATCTAAGGCTTTTAGAATTCGTGTGGAGAGGGTGCCTTCCTTCAGTATAATGGCAAGTGCATCCTGATAATCTTCTGAAATGCCATCTTTCACCCGGGCGTATAATGTCTCCCAGATCTGTTGTACACTTGATGTTGTGTCTATCCCAAATAAGCTGAGGTATTTCTGGTTGTAAATCACGGTTTCTTCTCCTGTCTTGATTACCGCATTCAATAGGTCGAAAAGGTCATCTTCGTGCCAAGATTTCTGTTTGGCAAGCGATACCGATTTTTCTGCCACGAAATATTTCAACACCTCAATAACCAATACGGCTATGGCAATATCAGCCTTGGGACATTCCTGAATGTCGATCACGCGTATCTCAATGGCGTTTCTGTCAAATCGAGCGATGGCCCCGCGAGAATTTAAGAAATGATGATCCAGGATGTTTTCGGTATCGTGCGGTGCAATGGCGCTATTTATGGGTTCGAATATGGTTTTGTAATAGTCGGATTTTGAAAAGACTTGCTCCGGAATTACCTTGCCGGCCATCACCGGAATTTCTTTTTGATTCGTTTTATAGACTTCCATTCTGGCGTCTTTAAAGCCGGTATTCTTTCCTTCAAAAATAGGTGAACTGGCACTTAATCCCGGAATGATGGGTAGCAATACGCGTATGGCGGCATGTAATTTTTCAAATTCGGAATCATTTCCGAAGGGCAAATTAATATGCATACTTTGCACATTGGACCAACCATGCCCCTTACAGTCGAAAATACGGTTGTACAGTGCATAGATTTTGCTGTAACTATGCTTCCACAATTGCATCTCGGTAGTGGGATCCATCAAGGGATGGGATGCCGTAGGGAGTAAGGTGGCGCCAAATGTTTCCAGCAAGGCATTCATTTCAAGAATATTTTCGTGAAAGGCTTCCGCCAAGCTGTCAAGATCGGCAGCGGGACCATTGGTCTTGAGTTCGACCACATGGGCCACTAGCTCATTACTCCACTCAATGGCTCCGTTGTCAACATCGGATGTTAACGATCCGTTTTTCGCCGTAAGTAATTTATCTACAATAGGGCTTACTTTGAGGTTGGCCGCATCAACGACCATGTATTCCAATTCAATTCCAAAGACTTCAAAAAGCTGATAGGCCATCTTATTTATCTTCTAGTCGTTTGAGTAAGGCTTCGATGATTCGGGCATAGACTACATCACCATAGTACCGATCTTCTACGCCGGCATCGATATTTGGGTTGTCGTTTATCTCGATCACCAACGGTTTTCCGTTCACTTCCTTAATATCAATTCCGAAGAGACCTTGACCCATAATCTTTGCGGTATCTAAGGCGGTATCTATAATGATTTTTGGTACCTCTTCAATAGCCATAGTATCTGCATTGCCATCCTGATCGTCTTTTTTTTCGGCACTCCAATTATAGATTTGCCAATGTCCCTTTGCCATATAGTACCGACAAGCGTATAAAGGCTGTCCGTCTAAAATGCCGATACGCCAATCATAGTCGGAGGGGCAGAATTCCTGTGCTATGATCAAATCGGATTCCTGAAGCATTTGTTTTACCAGAGCGAGATATTCTTCCTCGGTCTTGGCTTTTTTCACACCAAAGGAAAAGGTAGAATCGGGGGCTTTTAAAACACAGGGCAGTTTTACTTCGGCCAAGGCTTCCATAATATTATCCTGATGAACAATGATGGTCTTAGGGGCTGGAATACCGGCATTTTCAAGGGCTTCCGCCATAAATACCTTGTTGCAACATTTTAGAATAGCATCGGGATAATCTACAATGGCAATATTTTCCTGTTGTGCTTTTCGGGAAAAGGTATAGGCTTCGTTATGCACTTCGGTACTCTGCCTAATGAGCAATGCGTCAAAGGCTGAAAGTCGTGATAAATCCTTCGGACCGATTACTTCCACATAGAAATTGTGTTTTTCGGCTATCTCAATAAACTTTTTGATAGCCTTGTTATTGCTTGGGGGCGCAGGGTCGTTGGGCTGTACCAAGATGGCGAGGTCGTAGATTGCCTTGGAAAGTTTGGGGGTGTCATAGCGTTTTTTTGAAAAATACTGAAGGGCAAATTGCTTGGCACTTTCTATATGGTCTTCGGGAATTTCAAGAATAGAAATGGCGCGAATACTCTGAATTTTCCATCGCTTGCTATAACTGAATTTAATATGTAGAAAGGGAATTTGGAAGTGCTTGTGAAAGGTAGCGCTGAGCTCTTTGTACTTGGCGGCTACGTTTTGCCCAAAGTAAACACTCAAAACAAACTCTCGCGACTTGATTCCCTTTAAACTCTGCTGAATAAGATCGTCAAATTCTTCAGAAACAATCCGAACCAGTTTTGGCGCCTTCAAATCGACTAGGTTCTTAACCGTTGGAATGGGTAAGTGGCCACGTGCTTCGGCTAATAATGAGACATAATATCCCTTGGATTGGTATGAATAATTACGGCAAAGATTAAAGATTCTTGCCTTCTTCAGATTGGAATAATGTGGATTGGTAAGGTATTCCTGCGAAGAGATTACTAAGGTATTCTCATCTAAGAATGCCCAGTTTTTAGGATTGTCAACGACAATAAATTTGTTCATCAATGTTTATAAAAAACGAGCCAAATGTAATCGAATTTTCAATCGGTTGATCTTTCGTTAACAAATTGTTTTGAAAATTCTTAATGTGGCTGTTTTCTATTGCTTAACCCAGGTATAGGTTCTTTTTTCTATCCAGTTTCCTTCGGTATCCTTGTCGTACGAAGTAGTCTGTAGCGAACTTTCATCTAAGCTAAGGTCGTGTTTAGTGATCCAGGTGGTTCCATTGGGCATGGAAAAGGTCTGAATAGCCTCCATACTGCCATTCTTCATAGGTTGTATTTTCCCAATACCGATGACGCCGCCTTGTCCAAATTGTAACAGCATACCTGCCTGTTTTACATTGTCCCAATATTGACGGTATTCCCAAAAATCGCCGGTTTCCTGACCATCCTTCACCCCGAACAACCTTCCAATAATACTGGTCTTTCCAATGCCCCAGGACCATTCCATCACATAGGTCTCATAGGGTTCTTCTTCCGAGACATAGGGCGAATTGTCTGCTTCCCACCTGCCAATATTTGCTTTGAGATCTTCAGAAAACCATTTGGCAATCCCGGTTTCCTGACTTTGGATAGAGAAGGATACTAGCAATAATAAGGCAAGGAAATATGGCTTCATAGGAAGGTGTTTAATTATTTAGCATTGGCTTTAGTTTGGGATCTTTGTTGCGCAGATCGAATCCGCCCTGATACACCGATTTCAAATTCACCAGATAAAACGACCAACCTTGGTCACACCCCAGGCGAATGTTTTGTTTTGATTCGTCATCTGTTGGAATTTGCGATTGAGTGAGCGAAACAATGGTGCCTTTTTCATATAATTCAAAATGCACATCGACCAAGCAGGTATTCGCGAATGAAAACTGAAGGTGATCCTTGCCGTTGGATTTGGTAATATTTCCGGTTTCGGTCGCATCCCACAAATACCATTGCCAGCGATAACTATCACCCGCTTTAATACGTTGCTCTTTGGGTTTTATTTTCCCTTCCGCATTCAAAAAAGAGGCATCACTTAAAAACCATCTCTCCAATTCGGATGGAATCGCCCAGGCGTCGTAAAGCGTTTGAATATTGGCTTCAATCGCGATTTTTCGTGTAAATTTAGTCCAATCGAAGTTTTTCATAACAAACGGTATATGAGTCGGTTAGAGGTTTAAATATACAACTTATTTGGCTTTCTTTCGAGCGAATTCATACCGATATAATTCCCTTCCCAATTGTGCTAAAAAGGGGATGCCCACAGATTCATACTCATAGTGATCATCGTTGAAGATCTCATTATTATTTACCAAAATGGTGGCGGATAACAGAAAATGTATGTCGTTAATTTCGTCGACTATATATGCGGTATCGGTTAAAGTACCAAAGGCGTACCCTACTTTGTTGTATATTTTTAAATTTTCCGGCATCCGTTCTTTGGAATCGCCATAGATAAAAAATTTGCCATAGCTGTCATAGAATTCAGATTCGTCATAACCAGAATTTCTAGGTACCGTATGCATGGTGTTAAAAAGAAATTCTTGGGTTTCTTTAGCCAACTGAAATTGTTGGTCTTCAGGAAACAATTCGGCGAAGAACAATCTTTTTAAAAGTTCATGTTGGGTACGAAGAGGGAGGTAATTTTTTTCTGAAAAATCCATGGGTTGAGCTATCAAGGTATCATTTCGCATAAAACCTTTGCCTTTTACTGTTTTTTTCAGCTTGAGTTTCTGTATTTCTGAATCGGATGCTGTACTCAGATTTGGCAAGGATTGAAAAATAGTATCTGATTCGTTTAACCGAAATAGCAGCGGAGTCCGTTCTTTATCTGAAGCATTTTCGGTGGCGAGACGATGTGAGATCCGTACCGGCTGAAGCCTCTTGCGTTGCAACTGCGCATTGATATAATCACGGCCTAAAAACTCGTACAGCCTATTGTATGCGTCGTTATCACTCACAGCAAATAGTTGCCGTACTTCATCTTCGATGGTATGCACTACCGAATCTCCTTCCATGGTATATGGGGTGTTCCGTGAAATAGTGTGCAGGGCATCTATCTTTTCTAATGCCAAGACGGCTACCGGAAATTTAACGGTGCTTGCCGGATAAAAATAATGGGTAGCGTCCAGTTGAAACGAAAATTCGGTAAGAAGCGGTGCTCCATTAGCGGTGGTGTCAATTCGAGTATAGAGTATTTGCACTTCATGGGAGTCCAAATTCTGCATAATCCCACTAATAGCCGGATGATCACTTTTAAGGGCCACAGCCAAAGGATCGGTACCATTTTCGCTACAGGCCAAAAGCAATATAAAAAATAGAAACAGTAATTTTTTCATTTCTAAATGTACTAAAAAAGAAACACCCCCTATATTGGAGGTGCCTTTTATTATAGCGTGATTGCTATTTGATTTCTTATAATATCATCGAAGGTTTCCCGCTTGCGGATCAAATGGGCCTTCTCCTTATACCAAAGTATTTCGGCCGGACGATATCGCGAATTGTAATTGCTCGACATTGTAAAGCAATAGGCTCCCGCATTGCTAAAAGCTAGGATGTCGCCTTCGCGTATCTCGGCAATCCGGCGGTTGTTTGCAAAGGTATCGGTTTCACAGATATACCCTACCACGCTGTAGAAGCGCTGACGGCCTTTCGGATTTGAAACATTTTCAATTTCGTGCTGCGATCCGTACAACATCGGGCGAATTAAATGATTGAATCCACTATCCACTTGTGCAAATACGGTAGAAGTGGTTTGTTTTACTACATTCACCTTCACCAAAAATTTACCGGCTTCACTTACGAGAAATTTACCGGGTTCAAAAGCCAGCGTCAGGTCTTTTCCGTATTCTTTACAGAAGGCATTAAAACGTTTGCTCAATTTTTCGCCCAATTCTTCGATATTGGTTTCAATATCACCTGCTTTATAAGGCACCTTAAAGCCACTGCCAAAATCGATAAACTCTAAATTGTCAAAATGTGTAGCTGCTTGAAAAAGTATTTCCGAAGCATATAAAAACACCTCAATATCCAGAATATCACTACCCGTGTGCATGTGGATACCGTTGATGGTCATATTCGTATTTTCTACAATACGTTTTATATGTGGCATTTGATGTATAGAAATTCCAAACTTGCTGTCAATATGCCCAACCGAAATATTGGTATTTCCACCGGCCATCACATGTGGATTGATACGAATGCACACAGGTATTTCAGGGTGTTTAGCACCAAACTGTTCCAGGATAGATAGGTTGTCTATGTTGATTTGTACGCCCAGGCTTGCTGCCCGTTCGATCTCTTCCATGGATACCCCGTTTGGGGTATAGATTATCTGATTTGGAGCTACTCCTGCTTCCATGGCCAAACGTACTTCCTGAATGGAAACCGTATCCATCCCGCTTCCCAATGAACTCAATAATTTTAAAATCGAAATATTCGACAGGGCCTTTACAGCATAGTTAATCTTTAACTGTTTCACCTTCTTAAATGCATCATGCAAGCGTTTGTATTGCGCTTCGATCTTGGAGGCATCATACACATACACAGGACTTCCATATTCCCGGACTACAGCTAAAAGGTCTTGTTGGTTCATACATAAAAGTTTAAAAAATTAGGGTGCAAAAATAGTGGGTATGAATAGATTAATTAGTATACAAGCCTTAAAATATCACTAATTGGTAGCTATGAATTATTTAGGAAGAAGCTATCTAAAAAAGATTAGTCCAATCCTATAACATTTGTTATTTTTGCACATTCTAAATTGAGAAACGCGCACTATGAATCTACACGAATATCAAGGAAAAGAGATCTTAAACAGTTTTGGAGTAGAAATACAAAGAGGGATCGTGGCTACCACTCCCGCTGAAGCCGTTGCAGCCGCAAAGAAATTAACAGAAGATACCGGTACCGGTTGGCATGTGATCAAGGCACAGGTACATGCCGGAGGCCGTGGAAAAGGAGGCGGTGTAAAATTGGCAAAGAGTCTTGCTGAGGTAGAACAGCTTTCCGGGGAGATCATAGGGATGAATTTGATCACACCACAAACCTCTGCAGAGGGAAAAAAAGTACATCAGGTTTTGATTGCTGAAGATGTGTACTATCCCGGTGAAAATGAGCCGGAAGAATATTATATGAGTGTGTTGTTGAATCGTGGTACTGGGAGAAATATGATTATGTACTCCACGGAAGGAGGCATGGATATTGAGACCGTTGCTGAAGAAACGCCGCATCTTATCTTTACCGAAGAAATTGATCCGGCCGTTGGATTACTGCCATTTCAAGCCAGAAGAATTGCATTTAACTTTGGATTGAGCGGACAGGCATTTAAGCAGATGACGAAGTTCGTTACCGCCCTATATACAGCCTATATCAAATCGGATGCCTCCTTGTTCGAGATCAACCCGGTGCTTAAGACGAGTGATGATCGTGTGATTGCAGTTGACGCAAAGGTAAGCATCGATGACAATGCATTGTTCCGCCATAAGGACTATGAGGCCATGCGCGACTTGCGAGAGGAAAATGCGGTCGAGGTGGAAGCCAAGGCAGTTGGATTAAACTATGTGGATTTGGATGGGAACGTTGGTTGTATGGTGAATGGAGCCGGTTTGGCAATGGCCACTATGGATCTTATTAAACAAGCAGGCGGAGAACCAGCTAATTTTTTAGATGTTGGAGGTACAGCCGATGCGGAGCGTGTCGAGATCGCCTTTAAACTAATTCTAAAAGACCCGAATGTAAAAGCCATACTCGTGAACATCTTTGGCGGGATCGTTCGATGTGATCGAGTAGCACAAGGTATTGTTGATGCCTACAAGAATATGGGGACCATTAATGTGCCTATCATCGTGCGTTTACAAGGGACCAATGCCGACATAGCCAAAGAAATAATTGACAATAGCGGACTCGATGTGTACAGTGCAATCGAGTTTCAAGAAGCGGCCGACAAAGTTCAGGCATTGCTTTCCTAGCTTATACTATGTTATAAAGGAAAAACCTCCCAAATAGTTGGGAGGTTTTTTTTGTTGATTGTTAGTGGGTTGCGTTAACGAAGTGTTAAATATTTAAAATAGCGTAACACTTTTTCGGTTTTGCTAGTCTATTATGTATATCAATCTTTTAAAATCGAACCGTTATGAAAAAACTTCAAGCAATTTTATTAGCCACAGTGCTACTTGTAGGATCTGTTGCCTCGGCAGCTGTAATTCCTACAAAAGACAAGAAAAGTGCAACTTCCGAAGAAATTAGAGTGTTGCTAACAGATCCAACCTTCACAGTCGAAGAAGACACCTCAGCCTATGTTACATTTATGTTGAACAAAGAAGGCGAAATGATTGTACTTACTGTTGAAACAGAAGACGCTGTCGTCGAATCTTTTGTTAAGGCCAGACTGAATTATCACAAGTTAAGCACGCCCTTAGAAATAGGAAAGGAATACAAAGTGCCTATCGTACTTAAGGCATAGGTCGAAACCACAAAACAATACAAATCCCGGACTCATCAACCGGGATTTTTTATTTTGAGGGAAATCCGTCAACGATGTACAGGATTTTCCCTGAATTTCTCTTTTCGGTTTTATATCCCTTGTAAAATACATAACTTAGTGTCTATTAAATAGATACGTTATGAAACTTAAACTTTTATGCCTACTTTTCGTGCTGGGATGTGTCTTTTCACCGGCCGTGGCACAACAGCCTACAGTAACCGAAAATTCTGACGATGCGCTTAAGGAGGCCGTCGAGAAATTGATAGAAGAAGAATACATTCGAATTCCCAAAAAGGACTTTGATGCGATCGTAGAACATCAAATCTCCGAACGCGTCAATAAAAAATTTAACAATCTGCTTTATTTATTGGGAGCCATAATCGCTTTGTTGAGTACATTTTCTATCATTCAGGCGAATCGTGCCAAGAATGCGTTACGGGAACATATCGATACCCGTATTAACAATGACACGGCCAAGGCAATGACCGATATCAAGAATGATTATATCAAGTCCATTGACCCCAAAATGGAAAGTTTAAAATTAGAATTGAAAAATGAAGACATACATATTAGGAATAGCATTGATGCCATTAAAAATGACGTAAACCAAAAACTGCTAAGCATCGAACAACAGAATGAACAGACCAAACGACAGGTAAGTAGGGCAGAGGCCTATCTTACGAACGTAGAGATTCAGGAATTGAGCAATAAGGTGGCTCAAAAGACCTATACCGATGAAGATATTGAGCGTGGCTTGCAGATCATAAAAGATATTGAATCCTCAAATACCAACTTATTTCAAATACCAATTGTCATTAGTCATTTGAGTGTTATTCTTTACAACAAGAGACGTGATAGTCAATTAATTGAATTGATCTCGGAATACGAAAAGAAATACACCCTTAAAGGAAACGTCTATGTCAATGGGGCTTTGATTGCCTTGGAAACATTCCACAATTATGCCTCGTCCCGTGATAAGCGCGATATTGCCTTAGAATTTCTTGAAAAGTCCTTACTGGCTACGGAAGGCTACGGAATTGCTTTGGCGGTGAAACTAGAGATCTATATGATAGATCATATTCGGGCGATAAATGATGCCAAACGAAAAGAAGCAATCCTTCAAGCCGAAGGCATTATTCACGATATTTTGACTAGTGGTTCCGAACTTCCCGCATACGAAACTATTAACCGACTTGCAATCGACTTCAAACAAAGTAGCTATACGAACTATGTAGATCAATTGTATATTTTGTTCAGTGAAAAGATGGACCAAATGCTTGTTCGAGCAAACAAATATTGTAAAGACCACAAGATCAAGCCCTATAGCGTTTCAGAAATCACAACAAAATCTACCTAGGCATATTTTAAAAAATGTTTTTAAAATTGTAAGATTTATTTTAGTATTGTGGCATGGATAAAGAAACAAACCGTGCCCTTTTAAGCGATCTTATTTTGCTCGCACAAGCGGATAATAAGGTGACCGACTCGGAATATGATTTTATCATACGTATTGCCGAACAGATGGGACTCTCTGAAGCAGATGTGACCGAACTTTTTGACAATCCGTTGCCTTCCAAGCCACAAAATAGCGAGTTACAACGCCTCACACACTTCTATAAACTAGTGCTAGTGATGAACGTAGATAGGGAAACGCATGAAAAGGAGATCATAGCCGTGCGTAATTTTGGACTGAAAATGGGTATTCGTCCGGGAGTGGTAGACCAAATCTTGCTGCGTATGAACGATTATAAAGATAAGATCATTCCAACAGAGGAGCTATTAAAAATTTTCCAGACCTACTACAACTAGTTATTCGGTCATTTTATCATTCAGAATGGACAAAAAGACAGCTATTGGGTTCAAAATCAGGTCAAAATGTCCTGTTATTCGTTTTGGACTTTAATTTGTTTATATCAATTTGAAAAATAAGTATAACCTTTAATACTAAATTGATATGAAATTAGTTAAAAGAAATAACGTGTGGTTTCCCACTATTTTTGATGACATTTTTAATGAAAATAGATTGGATGTGCCTAATTATGAAAACTTTAGCATTCCGGCGGTAAATATTAAAGAGAATTTAGCGAACTTTGCACTCGAATTAGCCGTACCCGGATTAAAGAAAGAAGATTTCACCATAGAGGTCGATGAAAATGTTTTAAAGATCTCTGCTGAAGTTAAGAATGAAAAGGAAGACGCTAAGAAAGTAGATGAACATACAAAAGTTACCCGTAAAGAATTCAATTACAGTAGTTTTAAGCGTTCGTTTACGTTACCTGAGACAGTAGAAGTGGATTCAATTAATGCCACTTATAATAATGGTTTGCTGCTTATAACCATTCCGAAGAAAGAAGAGCAGAAAGAGATTAAAAGAATGGTTGAGATTTCATAATTGAAATTTAATTTGGTTAGTTAGTTGAAATGACCACGTGCTACTCAATCGGTACGTGGTTTTTTTCTGCCCTAAAATTAACGACCTCTACGTCTTTTACCTGTAGTGCGTTCGGTGCGTTCTGCTTGAGGCGTATTGTCCGAAATCGAAACTGCCCGCTTTAAGTCGTCCAATTCTTTTGATGTTAGATCGCGCCACTCGCCGATAGGTAAATTCCCTAATTCAATATTCATAATGCGAATTCGTTTTAGTTCCACCACCTCATAGCCCAAATAGTCACACATACGACGTATTTGTCTATTTAAACCTTGAACGAGAACAATTCTGAATACAAAACGACTCAGTTGCTCCACCTCACATTGCTTCGTTGTGGTCTGTAACTCGTGAAGCGGCACACCGCCCCGCATTTTTTTTAGGAAATCTTCTGTAATGGGTCTATCAACTTTTACAATATATTCTTTTTCATGATCATTTCCCGCTCTCAGGATCTTGTTAACAATATCTCCATCGTTGGTCATTAACAACAAGCCTTCACTTGGTTTGTCCAAACGTCCAACATGGAAGATGCGCTCCTTGTGATTGATAAAATCTACCACGTTACCATCAATGCGTCGATCGGTCGTACAAGTTATTCCTATGGGCTTGTTTAAGGCTATATATACAAGCGCATCGTTCTCAGTAATCAATTTACCATCTACCTTTATTTCATCGCCGGGCATAGCGCGATCACCCAGGGTGACCTTTTCTCCATTGATGGTAACACGGCCCTGTTCAATAAGTGTATCGGCCTGGCGACGGGAACAATAACCACTATCACTAATGGCCTTATTTATTCGAATGGAATCGGGGTGATTCATTTTTAGAATTGGATTAAAGGTTTACGGTTTTTAAATAATTATAATTTGACTTCGGTTAAATATCTTAGGAAGCTACTTTTTCCAATTGTTGCTGAAGTGATTTGATCTTATCCCGAAGCTTGGCTGCCATCAAGAAATCCAATTCCTTGGCCGATTTTTCCATGGCCTTTCGCGTATCCCGAATCTTCTTCTCCAGCTGGGCCTTGGTCAAATATACATCATCCGGCTCTGCTGCCGCTAAGGTACCGGCAGTTTCAAACGAATAGGCCTCTTGCTTCGATTTGGTCAATGAATTTTCAAAAGACTTTTTAATTGCCGTAGGGGTAATGTTGTTGGCTAGATTATAAGCGATCTGTTTTTCTCTACGGTATTCGGTGCCATCGATAGTCGCTTGCATACTCTTGGTAATCTTATCGGCATACATGATTGCCTTTCCGTTAAGGTGTCTTGCGGCACGCCCTACGGTCTGAGTAAGGGAACGAGCACTTCTTAGAAATCCTTCCTTATCGGCATCTAAAATGGCGACTAGGGATACCTCCGGAAGATCCAATCCCTCCCTTAATAAATTCACGCCCACGAGAACATCAAACAATCCCAAACGGAGATCCTGCATGATCTCTACACGCTCTAACGTATCTACATCACTGTGGATATACCGACACCGAATCTGAATTCGAGTCATATATTTGGTTAATTCTTCAGCCATGCGCTTCGTAAGGGTGGTGACCAATACTCGTTCGTCTTTTTCGACGCGTAATTGAATTTCTTCCAGCAGATCGTCAATCTGATTCAGGCTTGGCCTTACTTCAATAGGAGGATCCAATAATCCGGTCGGACGAATGATCTGTTCTACGAACACTCCTCCGGTCTTCTCGAGTTCATAATCTGCAGGGGTAGCGCTTACATAGATCACCTGATTCTGCATTGCTTCAAACTCTTCAAATTTTAAGGGTCGGTTGTCCATGGCAGCCGGCAAACGGAATCCATACTCTACGAGGTTTTCCTTTCTGGAGCGATCACCACCATACATGGCGCCCACCTGAGGTATGGAGACATGACTTTCATCTACGATCATTAAAAAATCATCGGGGAAGTAGTCCAACAGGCAGAAAGGCCGAGTGCCGGGCAATCTTCGATCCAGATAGCGAGAATAGTTTTCAATCCCGCTACAATAGCCTAATTCACGAATCATTTCTAAATCGAAATTGGTACGTTCCTCTAGGCGTTTTGCCTCCAGATGTTTGCCAATCTCCTTAAAATAATCTACCTGCTTCACCAGATCGTCCTGTATGTCTTTAATGGCATCTTGTAGCACATCCGGTGAGGTGACAAACATATTGGCGGGGTAGATATTGAGTCGGTCGTATTTTTCGATAACCGAATTGTTCAAAGGATCAAAAGCTTCGATTTCCTCAATCTCATCACCAAAGAAATGGATACGGAAGGCTTCGTTGGCATAGCCGGGATACACATCAAGTGTATCTCCCTTTATTCTGAAACGGCCGTGAGTGAATTCAGCTTCGGTACGAGAATATAGGCTTTGAACCAACATGTGAAGCAGTTTGGTTCTAGAGATCACTTGTCCGGCCTGTAAGTGAATCACATTCTTTTCAAATTCCGCAGGATTTCCAATACCGTATAAACAAGATACCGACGCTACTACTATCACATCGCGTCGCCCCGAAAGTAAAGAAGAAGTGGTGCTCAGTCGCATGACTTCGATTTCCTCATTGATCGAAAGATCCTTTTCAATATAGGTACCGCTTGACGGAATAAAGGCCTCCGGCTGGTAATAATCGTAGTAAGAAACGAAGTATTCTACGGCGTTTTCAGGAAATAGATTTTTAAATTCGGTATAAAGTTGAGCCGCCAGCGTTTTATTATGCGCCAAAACCAATGTTGGTTTTTGCACGGACTCAATGACATTCGCTACGGTGAAGGTTTTTCCACTACCGGTTACACCCAAGAGTGTTTGGTATTTTTCGTCCGAATTGATTCCTGCTACCAATGCTTTGATGGCAGTAGGTTGGTCTCCTTGAGGGGTAAAATCAGATTTTAACTTGAATTTCATATGCCTTTTTTCCGTTGTGCAAAAGTAACGAAAAATGGCGAGGCGTGCTTGGCAAAAAAACGACCATTTTAATCGAGCCAGCTACAGCAACAGGCCTTAGATAGGCCTGCAATTGTTCTGTTTGCATCCATCGTGATGTGCTCCGCTTCGGGAGTAGCAGCTCACCCGGACATTTGTAGCACAGCTACCGCAATACGGATGATAAATCCTGCTTCGTTTACCACCTACTCTCCAAGACTCATCCTATTTCCGCAGTAAGGATTGCGTCTGTATCTCGAGCGATGTATGCAATGGCCCCTCCATGACTAATGCCGGGAATTCCTTCCTATTTTTGTGTGAAATTATGAAAATAGCGGCTTGTATTTTCCACGATGCATCCAGAGCAACCAGATATTTAATAAGGCAACAATAAAGGCGGGCCACATTTTTGATATGTCGCAATTTGAAATCACAAAGATCAAAAAGGTAATAGAGAGGGGGAAAAGTACAATAATCAAAAACGGAGTCCATTTATTAAAGATTAATAAAAGACCTATCAGAATTTCAAAAATATACAAGACCGGTAAATAAACTACCACTGCATCCAAAAAGTTTTCGGTGTTTTCGGGCATTGTACCATAACTTGTGGGTAGAATTTGAAAAAACTGATTAAGGGCGTATACAATTAAAAAGAGTCCCAGTAGCATACGAGGCCATGCAGTAATTTTTTTTTGAGCTTTCATGTTCGGGTTATTTCAAGTTTAGAAATAAAATTACTACCTAAAATCTTAGAAATATATGACTAATATCACCTCTGTTTTTTTGTTTAGCATTCGTCTTCCGGTAAATCGCATGCAGATCAAAGGAAATAGGAGGGCAACGAACAATTTTTTTTGCTATTTGTGTACTATGTAGGTCAAAAATTGAAAATTGCATCTAATTCTGTTCTCAGTATTACATTATTCTTTTTTCTGAAATACGATGTCCCTTCCGTCGGGATTGATCTTCCTCACCCTCGTTTTATTTCTTGCTGAAAATTCCATAATCCACATAGTACCATCAGGAGCGACTAAACCCCCGGCCGGAGACCAGAATCTATCCGACTCGAATACGGTTTCAACCGTTCCATTCGGGCTAATTTTTTTTACTTTTTGAGCTCCGTATGCTGCAACATATGTATTTTGCATTGTGTCTGTCCACATTCCCATAAGATAGTGGTGGTCGCCCACATTTTCGAAGGAGGATTTCCCTTCGTATAAATTATCAGCTACGAGGCTTACTTCTCCCTTAGGGTTTACTTTTTTCAAATTCAGATGGTCAATGACGTATAAATACGCATTGCTTTCAGCATAATACATCCAGCGAATGTCTTTGAATTTGGAGTTGGTGTGTAAGGTGATCTCACCCTGAGGTGTCTCTTTTTTTAAAACCTCATGATCTCCTAATTTTTCCGGCCAATACATATTCGAATCGGCATCGCGCACTAGGGTATTATTGGATAGAAATCCTTCGGTAGGAGGGATGGTTTGTTCAAGGACTCCGGAACTACTTAGGCACCATACATAACTTCCCCATTTATCTGTGGCTTCTCCTTCGTACCAAACATGTTCACCGTATAGGTTGTCGTATTGATCTAGGTATAATTCGTGCGTATGTACATCTTCAACAGCTATTGTATGAGTTCCGTCGGCTGCTATTTTCCAAACATGTGATAGATCGGTATAGAATACACTTCCCTCGCCATCCATCACAATACCAATGCCCGGATGGGCCATCAGTTGATGGATGCTCAATACAATGAAAAGTATTCCTAAGATTGTTTTCATGTCTTATTTCTCCTCTAGATATTTAACGGCAGCCTATCCCATATGGTATTTGTGAAAGTCACTAGACTATAAATTTACTAAAATTTATAAAGTGATTAGCTTGGTAAATGGTAAACGGAAGAGAAATTTATGAGTTAATTGGCACGGTCAAAGCGAAGTGATTTCTTTTTCCAATCGAAATGTACTTCAGTAAAATCCTTGTTCTTGATGCGTTCGATCTCCGCTTCTGTTATGTCAAAACTGATTTGCGTCATAAAACGACGAGATACGTTAGAATATTCTGAATCGATCTCCTGCGTATCGGAAGGCAATTCAAAATTACCGGTATCGCTTATAAAAGTGAGTCGGCCCCCATCAAAAGTCTTAATCTTAGTGCCACTAACAATAACGGTTTCCAGAAAGAGGTAACCATTTAACTCTTGAATTCCACCGAAAAGCTGCCCCTGTTCTGACGAAGCCAAAGCCGTTCCCTCAATTTCAATACTCTTTGCTTCGGTAACCTTGTCTACATGCAAGCGTTCCATGGCGCGGCTGTTTCCCATGGCGGCTAGCACTTTATCTACTTTTCTAAGGAATCCCATTGGTTGCATTTAGTGTTGGGTCCAAGATACCTAATCCCAATAAGCTCTGCAAAAGGAATTTTACACAGGCTTCTGTAAAATTTTTTCATAGTCAGTTTTGTCCAGCTTCCAAAGATTCACTTCTTGTTTAAAATTAAGGGATCCGGGGGTGGTGGTATGGGTTTTTTCAAATTTGAAACCTATTTTTTCAAGTGCTCTATTTGGTGCCGGGTTGAGGGCATAGGGTTCACAAAAAAGTATTTTCAATTCTAGGTTTTCGAAGAAGAAGGGCAATGATTTTTTCATGAGTAGGCTTCCCATGCCTTTTTGTCGATGCTGTCCTTCCCACAGGTGTAAATGCATATAGGCCTCTTTTCCAAAGACGATCCGATTGACATTGCAATGGCCAATGGGTTGTCTGTTCAATTCCCAAATTAACGCATACGCCTTTTTTGCTTCCATCGGGGTGTTAAGCTGCTCCCTTAGGTTTTGTTGAAGTGTTTGCCTGGCGGGTATTTTTGATAGATCTACGCCCATACCCACCAAATGGGCATCACTAGATTCCAGCCAGTAACGGATTATAAAGTCAATATCGGTTGGTTGTATCTCTCGAACTGATAGGTGCATCTTATACTATTTTCTTCAGTGCTAAGATAGTAGCCAAATGATGATCATCATGCTCGGCTACAAAAAAGAGGAGGTCTACCGGCTTCATGGGTACTTTCAGGCGGGGATGCATTGCTTGGTGTTGTAAACTGCTTTCGGGAAGTGCTTCAAACTCGGTTATAAATGCATTTCGGGCACTTCGGAATGCATTCAACAGGTTTTCAAAAGATTTACTGTTGTGATTGGCAGCCTCGGTTTGGGCATTGGACATATCGGCGGCAGAGAGTTCCGTTTTTAAAATGGCAAATTCTGCAATGCGCTGATGGTGCAATATCTCTAGGTCGATCAAATGTCCAATGTGTTCTTTGATACTCCACCCACCCTCAGGTTGAAAGGATAGCTGTGTATCGCTGAGGTCTTTGCAATAGTGCTGAATCCTAATTTCGGTATCCTGTACACGGGCCATGATATTGGCTGCCCATCCGGGGTGGATGTTCAGATTAAATATATGAGAGGTCCATGGTTGTCGTTTCATGACATTACTTTTCCGCTATTACTTCCACCATCAATGGACAACATAGTGTGGCACCCGGCGTTTGCTCCAGCTTGCTATGCGAAGCCAGCGCTTGAGACACTTCTTCCTGAGTGAGATAGCCCATTTCTGCCAGACGAGGATAATAACTGTGATAGAAGGTTTTGGGCCATTGCCAATTCAAGTTTTGGGGAGTGGCGATCTTTGCCATGAGTCGGATACTCGTTACCTGCATGTTTAGTGCTGTAAGCATTTCAGGAAGCTGCCGCCCCACATCAATCTCTCCGGCTGAATCTTTAAAGCTTTTTAAGGCAGCTGCAATTGCCTTGTCCAAGGCCGGATAATTGGGTTCGGTCTGATGGGTAGACCAGTCGTAGTACTCATGCAATACCATTTTACCCCCAGGTTTGAGTGCCTGATACACCTTTTTCAGAATTTCTTTCGGATTGGAAAGCCAGGCAAGGGCCCAGCGACAATACATTCCATCAAGGCTATTGGGCTCTAACTTCATTGTATCAAAATCGGATAGTACACCCTCAATGTTCAAATGATGTAGTTTTTTTACCTGTTCCAGGTGTGCTATATAGGCTTCCGAACGATCCACTCCAATCACCTTCCCGGAGCTTCCAACGACATAGGCCAATTCCTTAGTGCAAAAACCCGGTCCACACCCCAGATCCAGCAAGGTTTGTCCTGCGGTAAATTGAGCCAAACTCCAGCCGCGTTGCGCTTCTTCCGCCCACACTTGATGTTGTATGCCCAGTCTGTGAAGTTCTTTCGTATCGGTTCCTAAAATATAGGCGTTGTTTTCTTTCATATTCGTTGTTTTCTCAATAGTTGATATATATAAAACCGAGATATGGATTTGGAAACTTGGAGTTGTTTAGCTGAAGTACATAATAGTAGGTGCCTACGGGAACCAAACTTCCATTGAATAATAAACCTTCGGTTGCAATTCCATCCCAGAAACCGTCTGCATTGTGGCCCGTATGGATGCGATTCCCCTCCCTGCTAAAGATCTGTAATTCGAAATTTTCAAACACATCTAACAATCCGGATATTTCGAAGACATCGTTGATAGTATCTCCATTGGGTGAAAAGCCATCGGGAATCCAGGGAGGACATTTCCCCGTAGTCAATAAGAACTCTCCTATGGTAAAACAGATCTCATTTTCCAAACGGACGAAAATAAGCTGTGGATCTGCTCCATTTACGTAAGCGCCCGGATCGCTGATGGGGTTCTCATTGGCCACTGCATTTTCATAGGTCGTAAAATAGGTAATCACATCGTTGGGGTTGGTGGATATATATTCATGCTGTTGGGTGAGATCAAAGGTTCCCGTATTCATCCCTTCATCACATACCAGTAGGTCCGGAAGCTCCCCAATAGGCGGAATGGTTTCGAACTCCACATCGATATCAAATACATTATTGTTTTCATTTAATTCTTCAACAATGCCATTGCCGTTTCCAATATCATCTACTACAGCTCTAATGATAAACTGATCTTGTGTTTCATCGGGAATCGAAAGCACGATTTCTCCGGGCTCATTACCTCCAATTGGAATAGTAGTAACTGTTTGAGATATGGCCACAAGCGCACCGTCTACATAAAAGGCGATTGGAGTTTGTGCAGGAAGTGGGCCGGTGCATTTTACATTGAAAACGGTATACATAACCCTTAGCTCTCTTTGTCTACATGCGTTGAGATTGTCATCAATTACAACAGTGGCATCGGGGAGGGGACAAGGGATCACCTCTATGGTAAATTGTCTTAATACAAAACAATCGGGGTTGGCCACTCGCACATAGATTACTTGAGGATTTTCGATATTTTCGTAGGCTTCGGGATTGGGGATGGCGTTTGTATTGTTGTTCGCATCATCTTCTGTTTCGTGATAGGAAATATCATAAATAGGATTGACTTGCGCGGTTGCTTCGGTTAGATCGAAGACTTCGGTGCCCACCACATCACACAGTACTATATTGGAAATTGCGGCGACTTCAGGAAAGACCAACAGGTGGAAATCTAGGCGGTATTCGTTATTATCTTCATGCAGTTCGGCAACTGTTCCAATTCCGGAACCATTGTCATCGACTACTGCTTTTAATTCAAAATCGGCAAGAATACCAACAGGAATTGTCAGTGTTATAGTGCCACTTTCCGAACCGTCAATGGGCAGTACCATGGTGGTTGCCGCTTGTCCTACTAATGTGGTATTTGCATAGAAGGCGATTGGGACATTGGCCGGGAGTTCGTCAGTACTATTCACATTATAGACGGTATAGGCTACTTCCAACTCTCGGTTGCCACATTCGGTGCCACCAACCACCTCGTCAATTTCTATGGTGGCGTCTGGTAATTCGGTATTAAGAACCGTTACCACGTTATTGATCATTACAAAATCCTGACCCGAGGTGAGTTCTATCGTAGCACTTATGTCTCCCGGTTGTATATTGCTCTCGATATTGTAAAAATCGATATCCATATTATACAGTTGGTCGGAATTGGTAAAACTGTTGGTACTATTGAATTGGTTGTCTGGCGGATTAAGTGGTGGATTACTAATGATGTTTCCATTTACTTTTAGCGTTTCCATGACTGCGAGTGATGCATCGCCTTCCCAGGAAAGAAAGCCAATCTTTGCCCCGGTATTGTCTAGCACGTTTAGATTGTCTAATTCTATGGTTAGTACCGGATTGGTTCCCGAAACACTTTCAAGTCCGTCAAAAATGTTTACTTGATTGAGAGGTAGTGCAGGGTCTTCATAGATTACCGTGACGGCCCAACCGCCAAAGTTGGTGGTATTTCCACAATAGGTATCGATATCGGCTGTGATATCAAATTCTGAAAGTGTATAGTTTGCATTACCGTTACTCTGCAGGTAGGATGTGATATCGACGAAAGCCGCAAAATAGACCAAGCCGCCATTCTGTACTAATGTAAAGGTCCTTTCGGCGGTCATGGGTGCTCCATTAAACAGGATATCATAATCGCCTATAGGACTGGATCCTGCCCAGTAAAGAAAGGCTGCAACAAGTGTTTGTCCGGGTTGCAGGGCAAAATCTGCACTGCTTTCAGTTAGAATCTCACAGGGAGTAGGCGGGTCTTGTCCTGTATTTTCACCGGTGTTTAGCGTATTGCCAAAGGAAAGGTAGTCGTAGCGTCCATTAAATTGTTCGTACAAGGAAATATCCTGAGCCGTGAGAGCCCACGAAAAAATTGCCAAAATAAAGCTTATTGTACTATAACGACTGCGCATACCGTTTTGATTGACTGTTAAATATACAGAATATTTGGTTCAGTCATCCAATAATGGAAAGGCCGATTGTATTTTACAAGTCTCTGCGTTTTAAGATAACTAAGGACCAGTAGATAAACAAAGCAGTCCACGCTAGTACAATGAATATCCCGAGTACCGGTACATCATAACTCTTGGTGAATTCTTCTCCCAACTGACTCGCAGCCGATTGTACAGCGCCCAGACGGGAAAAAGGCTCTCCAATGAGGTTCGACATGGATTCTAGCGGTAGGAATTGCGTTACTTGTTCGGCAATATCGGTCCCCTTAAAAAACTTCCACTTTAATACGCCGTAAATGATTTTCTCGACCACATACCAAATAATAAGAAAGCCTAGTGCAAAGGCTGAACGCTTTACCAAAACTCCAAGAAATAGGCAGAAGGAAAAGAAGGCCACTAGTTTGATAAAATAAGCCAATATGTACTGCATATCGCTAAAGATGATACCTATTTCCTTATAATCTGAAAAGCTCAATCCAAGGAGCATCGATACAATAAATAGGAAAATTGTAGACATTGAAGCAAACAGTATGACCGTAAGAAACTTGGAAAGCACGAATTCTTTCTTACTTAGACCGTCGATAAGGTTCTGTTTTAAGGTACGGTAACTGTATTCGTTTGCCATCATCGAAACGATTACAATCGCTAAAAAGATCTTTAGGATCGCTCCCATAAACGTATTGAAATGCCAGATAAACGGAAAGTTAAAAATCCCCTGGTCTGCCACTCGGAAATTGATCCCGCCGAACTTGAATTCGATAGAGGCGATAAGCGCTATAAAGGTGATAAGGACAAAGTAGACAATGGAAATAACCTTGGCCGCTTTGTTGTATTTCAGTTTTTGGAGTTCTATTTGAAGTAATCGTAACATAGCCGCTTAGTTTTGATTTTTGGTGATTTCAAGGAATTGTTCTTCCAAACTTTCTTTCCGCTTTACCAAATGTGATAAGACGATTCCTTTTTCGAAAAGCAATTGATTTAAGCTACCGCTATCCATAGGTTCATTAAGATAGGCGATTAACTGCTCACCTTCTTTTTTAATGTTTCCGAAGGAATTGTTTCCTTCGAGCGCCGCCTGCAATTCCACCATATTTTTGCTTTGGAGGATAAAGAATCCGTGACTGGCATTCATACCATCCACACTTCCGGTGTAGAGGCTTCTTCCTTTCCGAAGAATAACCACATGGGAACATACCTTTTCTACTTCGTCTAAAAGGTGAGATGCCAACAGTATGGTAGTTCCTTCCGAAGCAATTTTTTTAATAATCTCACGAATTTGATGGATTCCCTGTGGATCGAGCCCGTTGGTGGGTTCATCCAGAATTAGAATTTCAGGATCATTTAACAAGGCAGAGGCTATGGCAAGACGCTGCTTCATTCCCAATGAAAACGTACTGAACCGACTATTTTTTCGGTCTAAAAGACCTACGGTTTCCAGTTTTTCTTCTACTTTGGTAGTTGCGACTCCCTTGATCTTGCAAACAAGTTCCAAGTTCTGAACCGCTGTCATATATGGGTAAAAATTAGGTCGTTCTATAATGGCTCCTACTTTCTTTAAAGCGTTGTGCGTTGAATCTGTTCCATCGAACCAGTGAAAGTTGCCTAAGGTCGTGTTCACAACATTAAGGACGATCCCCAGAGTCGTGGATTTACCACTTCCGTTGGGGCCTAAGATGCCGTAAACATTTCCTTTTTCAATGGTAAACGACAAGTCATCGACTGCCGTAATAGGTCCAAATTTCTTGGTGAGATTATTAATAGTGAGTATAGGATGCACGAAGTGATTTTTTGATTAAAAAGTTAAAAGTATGACGAATGTATGGAGATTTTGTTACATCACCATAACAGTACTTCGCTGAATGCCACCTCAAAGTGAGTGCGTAAAAAAGGCGTAAACCCTAATTAACTAGCTCTTTTGTTCGTTGTTGAAATAGATCAAATAATAATACATCTGCTTTTCTTCGTCCCAACCTTTTTCTACAAACCGCTCGGCACTTTCGGGATTGATGAAATCTAATTTTATTTGAATATTAGTATCCAGATTGATGACATTCTTAATCTTCTTTCTGGCTGCGGTTACGGCGGTGTTCGCAATAGGGAAGGTGGTGAGATCTTCAATGCTGTATTTGGGGGCCATTTCACTTTTATAATGTCTGAATTCAGGTAGCAGGTCCGGATTGTCGATCACCTCATTCATAAAGTTAGACTCTTCGAACGTATCGTTTTTGGCGAAATGATTTACGGCGCGATTCATAAACATGACTTCTTGCTTCTTGTCTTCGGCAGGTAATACCACATCTTTGGCAAAGTCCTGACAAAATTTCAAGTATTTCTTAGTAAAGAAATTGTCATCTTCGCAAGCATCCACCCCCAAAAAACTTTCCAACCAATAACGCGCATCATAACGGTTACTATCTACCGAAAGAATCTTGTATCCTTCTTCTTTCTTGGTATTGAAAATAAGGCAGCCCTTATCCAGTCGGTTTAGGTTTACTCCTTGTTGCAGTAGTGCTTCCAACTGATTTTCTTTTTCTGAAAACTGCAAGAAATCCTGCTTGATCTCCGATTTAAAGATGCCCAGACCATTTACCTTTTCGTTATCGATCTGCATATTCTCCAAATAGGCGATATACACCTCCCCACTTTTAATATGGGGATGCAAGGATTGATCGAACAAGTATTGTGTGATCTGCTTGCCGAGTTCATGCACTGTTTCGGGTGCCTCGAAAATCTTCGAAGTGAGGGCGAATAATTCGTGAAACTCCAAGTCGGTCTCGTGTACAAACTGAAAATAATTCTCCTCCTTATCGCGAAAGGGTTTCAGAAAAAATTCCTTCAGCAATGGAGTAAGCTCATCGTCTGTTTTATAGGGTTGGGAGGATAATAAGATGGGTTCGTTCTTGCTTTTATTTCCGACTCGGTGAATAGAAAGTGACGCTATATGCGTATTAAATAGGTTGATCATTTAGAGGTTTGGGTTATTAGATAATTGGTTTGTTGGATGTTGGAAAAATGCTAATTCCAGTTTTCGTCAAAGTCGAGGTTTTCGTAATCTTCCGAATCCAGGCCGAAGTCTTCTTCAAAGTCGTCTTCGTCCATTTCTTCGGCTACAAATTCCTTTTCAGGGGCATCTTCTGGGATGACACCATGAGCGAACATGAGGTTGGGATAGCTCATTCCCGGTTCGGCTTCAACAATTTCGGCCAGTTCCACTAAAAAGGTCCACATATTCAAGAAATCGTAAATGTAAATTAGTTTGGTTTCATCTTCAGAAACCACATCCTCAATAAAGGTTTCATTCATAACGCGCGCACCACCGGGTTCATCGCTCATATCGAATAAGGCGATCTCTTCTTCCTGCTCCCATAGGTCGTTACTTGTATAAAAGGAGGCCATTTCCTGCCCGGCAAACCCAAAGGCTTGGGTAATAGCGTTGTGAAAATCCTCTAAGGTGGACGCGGCCTCTATTTCGATATCCCGAAAAACGTCCTCATGGGTATCTAGGATTATTCTGAAACGGTAGATCATCTGCTGAAATTTAGATAATACGTGAAATGATGGATTAACTATGGCACAAAGCTACGAACTTTTCCACTCATTTCTTTGCTGATATGCCTCTAATAGAACATAAAATTGAATTGCAAATAACAAGGAGGCAAAAATTAAATGCAATGGCTGAGTCAGGAATGGAAAGTCAAAATAATACATGGAGATACCTGTAACAATTTCGGCTATGACGAGTGCCATCATTAGGTTCAACATTTTTAAACCATAGCGATATATTCTATTAAAGTACCAGACCGCAATGTTTAACATAACCACCAGAATGGAGAAACTTCGATGTATATAAAAAGTTATGGTTGAATCAGATAGCCATTGTGATTTGTTTTCATAGCCCAAAAGGTCTACCTGTTCATCGACAAATTGTCGCACCTGTGTACCCAACACTATTTGCAATAAGCTGCATATCAAGGCAATGAGCAAGATGCCCCGATATCCATGTGATACATTGTAGTTCTTGCGTTTCTTCTTCGAAATAAATAATAAATACAAAAGGAGTGCTACAATCACCAAGGCCATTACCATGTGTATTGTAATTTTCACGGGCGATAAAACAGAATACACTACAGCGGCTCCAAGCCAAGCTTGAAATACAATTAACACCACGCCTAACCATGAAAGTAGTGTGAGACGTTTATGCTTTTTCCATTTTTTAAGGGAAAGTATGGCCATGATCAAAATTGCGAGGCCGGACAAGGCGCCAAAGAGTCGGTTGATATATTCGATCCATGTATGCCAAACATTAAATGTGGCATAATCGTGTTTGGTATATCTATTCCAGTTGGATGGGTCGAAGGCATCTGAAGTCGTAAATGAGGAGGCTGCGACTTGCAGGGTATTATCCTTTATAATTACCTGGCCTTTTTTAAAGTTTCTGTCGGGTTGCCATTCAAGATCCGCCGCATCGGTTGGTGGGATATAGTAGCCAAAACATTTAGGCCAATCGGGGCAGCCCATACCGGAACCCGTCATTCGTACCATGGCACCGGCAATTATTACTAGGAAAACAAATAGCAATGAAATTTTAACCCATTTTCGATACATTATTTTACAGGTGTTAGTTTGAGTTCTGCGCCTTTGGTCAACATATATTTTCTAGCCGCTTCATATTCATTAGGTATTTCTCCTTCTAGTATTGCCTCCTTGATGGCGTCTTTTATAATTCCAATTTCGCGTGATGGATCCAATCCAAATGTTTTCATAATTTCCTCACCACTTACCGGAGGTTGGAAGTTACGAATATGATCCCGTTCTTCCACTTCCACAATTTTATCGCGTACTAATTTAAAATTGTTTTGATATTTTTTAAACTTATTTGGGTTTTTTGTTGTGATGTCTGCCTCGCAAAGGGTCATAAGATCTTCCACGTATTCTCCGGCGTCGAATATGAGTCGGCGTACGGCACTATCAGTTACTTCCGAAGCAAGGGCGATGGGTCTTGAGCTCATAAGTACCATCTTTTGTACGAATTTCATTTTTTCATTCAATGGCATTTTAAGGCGTTTGAACAATTTGTACACCATTTTTGAGCCTACGAATTCGTGTGCGTGAAAGGTCCATCCTATTTTTTTATCGAAACGCTTGGTGGGTGCCTTTCCTATATCGTGCAATAAGGCGGCCCAACGTAGCCATAGGTTGTCTGTAGTTTGGGCGATATTGTCCACCACCTCCAAGGTATGCCAAAAGTTGTCCTTATGGCGTTGCCCTTCTTTTTCTTCGATGCCCTGCAAGGCTACCAATTCGGGAAAGATATGAGGCAATAACCCAGTTTTGAGCAATAGTCCAAACCCTTTTGAAGGTACGGGAGTCATCAATATTTTATTGATTTCATCCACAATACGTTCTTGAGAAATTATATTAATTCGTTCCGCATTCCGCGTAATCGCCGCCAAAGATGCTTTTTCGATTAGAAAATCCAACTGCGTCGCAAACCGGATCGCCCTAAGCATTCTCAAGGGATCATCGCTGAAGGTAATGTCCGGGTCCAATGGGGTACGGATGATCTTATTGTTGAGGTCGTCCAATCCATTGAAGGGATCAAGCAACAATCCAAAATTTTCTTTTTGAAGGCTGAATGCCAAGGCATTGATGGTAAAATCCCTGCGTTTTTGATCGTCTTCCAATGAACCGTCTTCCACGGCGGGATTTCTACTATTCTCGTTATACGATTCCTTCCTAGCGCCGACAAATTCAATTTCTATGGGGCCACTTTTCAGCATGGCGGTACCGTAATTCTTGAAGATGGAAACCTTTGGCTTTCCCGGAAGCAGATTGGACACTTCTTTGGCCAACTCAATGCCACTTCCCACAGCAACAATGTCAATATCCTTTGCATCACCTCGCTCTAGCAGATAGTCGCGTACATAACCACCAATTACATAACTCTCCAACTGCAAATTATGTGCAGCCTTGGCGATAGTTTTAAAAACTGGATGCGCTAACGCATTTTCGAATGTTGCGGTTTTTGGCATGAGTTATTGTCTGATTACTTGTACCGTACCATCATTCTTTAGCCTGATGATAGCTGATGGTTGACCGGATTTTCTGGTGCGGTGCAAATTTACAACATAGTCAACGCCCTCCAAAATTTGCGGACTTATTTCTTGAAAGCTCAATGGGGTCACTTCTCCGCTTATATTGGCCGATGTGGATACCAACGGCCTGTGCAGTTTTCGGATAAGTTGTTCGCAAAAATCATTTTTGACGACTCTAATGGCAAGTGAATTATCTTCGGCAACTAGGTTTTCCGCTACGCGGATAGGACTGTCATAGATAATTGTAGTTGGCTTATTGGCAAATTTTAAAATATCATAGGCTACCGCAGGAACTTGCGCTACATATTGTTCCAACATTTTGAAATCGTTTACCAAACAGATTAACGACTTACTTTCTGAGCGTTTTTTTAGCTGAAACACCTTTTCAATGGCTTCGGCATTGGTGGCATCACAGCCAATACCCCAAACCGTATCGGTAGGGTACAGTATAATACCTCCTTTTTTAAGCACCTCGTAGGCTTTATTGATTTCAGTAGTCATAATAGTGACTTATATACTTCAAGATATTGTTTGGCAGCAGTATTCCAATTAAAAAGTGCTGCCTGCTGTTCTAGTTTTTGGGTATGAATTTCTTTGTTCTTTTGAAACGTAATGAGTCCTTTCTGTACTTCCGAAGCCATATCTTCCGGATTGAAATTCTTCCAATAGAAGGCAGCATCACCGCCAATTTCGGGAAGTGAGGTCGCATTGGCCAGAAACACCGGTGTACCAAATCGCATGGCTTCAATAGGTGGCAGGCCAAAGCCCTCGCGCAATGAGGGAAAGACAAAGGCCGTTGCATTTTTTAAATGGTATTGCTTCTCTTCATCGGAAATACGTCCTGCAAGGGTCACACGGTGCTCTACTTTCAAAGCTGTGATCCGTTCTCGTACTTTTTCGGCGTATGGACGATCGTTATTTCCTGCTATGATCAATTTGAAGTCGGATAAATAAGGCATCATTTCTACCAAGAGGTGAAAATTCTTCCGTTCCCAAAAATCACCAATCGTGAATAGATAATTGCCCTCCGGTTTGTTTACAGGAGTATACTTAGAAAGGTCTAATGCGGCTTCGGAAGGATTTCCGTTATAGATCACATATTCAGGGACTTTAGGGACGTCAAAACTCGCATGGGTCGATTGCTTGGCATATTCTGAAATATAGGTAATCGCATTTGCGCGATTCAGTTTTTCGATAAAGCGCCGGTTACGCGGATGGTTGAGGTCGCTAGAAATTTCTTCAATAAAATTAACGTCGTGAATGGTCAATACATAGGGTATGTTGTGATGTGGTTCTACCTTGGTGTTTTGGTTAACCGAATGCCAAACATCGTACTTTTTTCGAAGGCGAAGTGCAGGATACCTTCGTAACCCCATATAAAATTTGTAATTGAAAAAGTTACCGAATTCCTGCTTCAGAAACTCTTTTTTCTGCGTGTGTACCGTAAATCTAATGGAAGGATCCGCACAGTGATACAGGCCTTTCAGCAAATAAAAATTATACTGACCGAAGCCGGTAAAGGGGTTTTTAATATTATGGGTTTCAAGGAAAACTTCTTTCAAATCGAGGAATTTTACAGCACCCTAAAGGTATCTTTTTTTGAATAAAATAGAAACGGATTATTAAATGTATTTTTGCATCGAAAGCAATACGAAAGAAACCCTTGGAAAAAGTTTCATATACAGCTAAGCTACCCCTTGAAGGACTTGTCCACAAAGACTATTTACCACAGTTAACCGAAATAGTAGGCATTGTCACAAATTTTAAAACGCAGGGGAAGCGCCTGGGCGATGGAGACCGCAATACCATAAAATTGTTCGATCTCAACGGAACAACCCTCAACGTAAAGTCGTTCAAAAAGCCAAACCTTATCAATAAGATCGTTTATAGGTATTTCAGGAAATCTAAGGCAGAACGCTCCTATACCTTCGCTAATAAGTTATTGGATAAGGGAATTCTAACGCCCCAACCCATAGCATTTTTTGAGCATTCGGATGTCATAGGGCTCAAGGATAGCTACTATATTAGTAAACACCTCAGATACGATCTTACCTATCGCGAATTGGTGCATCAACCGGATTATCCGGACCATGAGAATATTTTGCGACAGTTTACTGCCTTTACCTGGAAATTACATCAAAATAATATTTTGTTTAAGGACCATTCTCCCGGAAATACCCTCATCGTAAAGAAGGATAACGGCTATGATTTTTATTTGGTAGACCTCAATAGGATGGAGTTTCGACCCCTTACTTTTGAGGAGCGGATTAAGAATTTTTCTCGTATCACGCCAAAGAAGGAGATGGTGGAAATTATGAGTGATGAATACGCAAAACTTTCGGGAGAGGATTATACAAAGATTGTGACGCTGATGTGGAGCTTAGTTTCCAAGTTTCAGCATAAGTACCACCGAAAAGTGCGTCTGAAACAAAAATATCTATTCTGGAGATAGCCTTTGTAACCTTCTGAGTTCTCTGTAGCGTTCGGAAACGCTTAACGCGTTGAGTTTGCTGATAATCCAACCCTTCTTACCATCCAAAATTCCGAGTCGGATGATATAATGTGTCAGGAATTTATACAGTGGTTTAAGATATCGTTTTAACAGGCTGTAACGCTCGCCTTTCAGAAATAATTCCTTTCCTTTTAACTTGCCATACGCAATCATCTTTCCTTTATAAGTCTCGTAATCTTCGTAGAAGAAATGTAACAATTTATGCTTTAGCATCCCACTTTCTCCAACAACTTCGAGGTTTTCATGCACCAATTTAGACGGAATATAGGAAGCCCTATCTTTCTTGAAAAGGCGGTAGATCTTGTCGGTTTGCAATCCGCTGAATCGCAGTGGTTTTCCCTTATACATAAACTGCCTATAAAAATAATAGGCCGCGATGTGTGGATTGCCAAGTAGGGTCTGCTGAATTTCCTCTCGAAGGACCTCGGGGATCCGTTCGTCTGCATCTATAAACAAGACCCATTCATGGGCTGCTTTAGAGAGCGCGAAATTGCGTTGCGAGGCATAGTCCCCAAATTTTTTCTGAAATACTTGTACACGCTTGTCATTCAGTAGCGCTTCATAGGTGCCATCGTTGCTATACGAGTCGATAACAATGATCTCATCGGCAAAAGCAACGGTGTCGATTGCATCGGGAAGTTGCTTTATTTCATTATAAACAATAAGGAGTGCACTAAGTTTTGACATGCAGTTTATTTCACCAGTAAAAATAGTTATTTTTACACAATGGTAAGGCCCAAACTTTCAGTAATCATCAGTACATATAATCAGCCGGAATGGTTACAAAAAGTACTATGGGGATATGAGCATCAAACCGAAACCGACTTTGAGGTAGTTATTGCTGACGATGGTTCTTCTACTGAAACAAAAGATTTGATCGATTATTTTATAAACAGGTCAAAAATGAAGCTCCTCCATGTTTGGCATGAGGACAACGGTTTTCAGAAGACAAAGATTCTTAACAAGGCAATTGAAGCGTCAAATACCGATTATTTGTTGTTCAGTGACGGCGATTGTATTCCTCGTAAGGATTTTGTTGAAACACATCTAAAGTTTCAGGAACAGGGTTATTTCCTTTCGGGAGGGTATTTTAAGCTACCGATGGCCATTTCAGAAATAATCACAGAAGAGGATATTGCGAATCAGAATTGCTTTGATATTCATTGGCTTATGGAATATGGGCTAAGCCCTTCATTTAAGAATAACAAACTTACGGCTGCGGGATTCAAGGAAAAATTCCTGAATTGGATCACACCTACCGAAGCGACCTGGAATGGTCATAATGCATCGGGATGGAAGGCAGATATTGTGAAGGTTAATGGTTTTGACGAACGCATGCAATACGGAGGAGAGGATCGCGAATTGGGAGAGCGACTTTTTAATTTGGGAATCAAGGCAAAACAATTGCGTTACTCGGCTATCTGCGTACATTTAGATCATGAGCGAGGGTATGTAAAACCGGAAATGCTGGAAAAGAATGCCGAAATTCGAAAAGCTACCAAAGATCAAAAAGCCGTGTATACTCCTTTTGGTATCATAAAAAGTTAAACATGCCATCGAGCTAGAAACTTCCGTAATTCCGGGAGAATAAAATCGGGAGCAAATTGTCTGTATAAGTTGTCCGCCTTTTTCTTCAGCTTTTTTGGATGTTGGGTATACAGTTCTGGATAAAAATCTTTGAGGTGAACCGAAGCATTTTCTCCACCGGCCTCGTAACTATTCCATGCTTCTTTTAAGATCCATGGAGCGAAGATTGAAAATGTTGGACTAGACAATGCCTTAGCCATATTAACAGCACCACCCTCGTTACCAATAAGTGCCGTGCAGTGTTTGGTAAGTGCTAAAAACTGACGGAGATCCTTTCCATAGACCTCCTTAACAATATGTTTTTGGGTCATTTCAGAACACATTTCATACAGCCTGTCTGCTTCGGCTTGTTGTGACGGTATATAGTTGAATATGAGTTGGCCTTGGGTTTCAGCAACTACAAAATCCAACAAATTCGCCATATAGGGCAGGGGATAGGATTTCTTTTCACCGCTTCCCAGAATACCGATCATAAAGAGCGGTTTTTTCAGATCAATCCCATGATTGGTCAATATCTTGCTTGCGGCGTCAATTTCTTCAGGAAGTAAGTAAATCTTCGGCTTTGGGATGTCTTCAATCTGGCCTATCAAAGGCTCCAACAACATTACCCTATTTTCAATGGCCAGCCCTTCGTCTTTTTTCGATATCGTTTTCGGAACAAATGTATGGCTGTATTTGTGTTTGGTATACCATTTTCGATACCCAATCCTAGTTTTGGCCGCTGTCTTTTTGGTGAGGATAGCACTTCCTAATTTGGAATAGACATCGATGACGACATCGTACTTTTCGGCTATTATGCTTTCCCGAAATGCCTTTCCCAACTGACTTGACATTTCAAGTTCTTTTGAATACAACCAGTATTTATTGATGAATGGATTGTTTTCTACTACCGCCAATGTGTTACTGTTAATTAGATAATCCAATTGGGCCGAAGGAAAATGCGTTTGTAGTATTTCAAACAATAGGGAGGAGGTGAGCACATCACCGATCATCTTATGCTGAATTACAAGAATTTTCAAAATTTACAATAGATTATTTTGGTAGTACTTATTTTCTAAAAGTCCCAATTAAACGGCCACATCATATTCACGTAAGGCGTCGTTCAGGGATGTTTTTTTATTGGTGCTTTCTTTCCGTTTCCCGATTATTAAAGCACAGGACACCTGGTATTCTCCCGCAGGAAATTGTTTTGTATAACTGCCCGGAATCACCACAGACCGAGCGGGAACCAGCCCTTTCATTTCTTTTGGTGTACTTCCGGTCACATCGATAATTTTAGTAGAAGCAGTGAGAACCACATTGGCTCCTAAAACGGCTTCAGATTCAACGCGAACACCTTCCACTACGATGGATCGGGAACCTATAAACGCATTGTCTTCGATAATCACAGGAGCGGCTTGAAGGGGTTCTAATACACCGCCAATTCCAACACCACCGCTTAGATGAACGTTCTTGCCAATCTGAGCGCAAGATCCCACCGTTGCCCAAGTATCTACCATGGTGCCCTCATCCACATAAGCACCAATATTTACATAGCTTGGCATCAGTATGACGCCTTTCGAAATATACGCTCCGTGTCTGGCAACCGCATGTGGAACCACGCGGATTCCTTTTTCTTCATAGCCTCTTTTTAACGGAATTTTATCGTGGTATTCGAAGATACCCACTTCCATACGCTCCATTTTCTGAATGGGGAAATACAAGACCACGGCCTTTTTAACCCATTCATTTACCTGCCAGCCCGTGGATGTAGGTTGTGCACAGCGCAATTGTCCCTCATCACAAAGGCGAACCACCTCTCGAATGGCAGCTATGATTTCGGGATTTTGTAAAAGGGAGCGGTCTTCCCATGCTTTTTCAATGAGTTGTTGCAGTTGGGTCATTCTTCAGGATATTTACGAATATAAACATAGTAATACAATTGCAAACTTACTAACAAAGAATCACTCAAGGCCCCCAGAAGTAAATAAATTAGCATGCTATATACTATTGCCTTATTTTTGCAAACTGAATGGGACGCATACTAGCCATAGACTTTGGAACGAAACGAACCGGCATTGCTGTAACCGATGAAATGCAGTTGATTGCATCGGGTTTAACAACCATCGCGACCAAAGAATTGCTGGCTTTTTTGGAAGGCTATTTTGCTTCAGAAAAAGTAGACATTGTGATAGTAGGCGAACCCAAACAAAAGGATGGTACCCATAGTGATGTGGAAGTGGAAATTCAGAAATTTTTGACCAAATTTTCAGTGGTATTTCCAAAGTTACCCGTTAAAAGAGTCGACGAACGGTTTACCAGTAAAATGGCATTTCAAACTATGATTGATAGTGGTTTGAAGAAGAAACAGCGTCAAAATAAGGCACTAATAGATGAGATTAGCGCAACAATTATCCTTCAGGATTATTTGTATAATAAATAGATTACAATGATATTACCTATAGTGGCATACGGAGATCCGGTACTTCGGAAAAAAGGCAAGGAGATTACGGCGGAATATCCAAAATTAGATACACTGCTTGAAAATATGTTTGATACCATGTATGGAGCAAGGGGGATTGGCCTCGCCGCGCCGCAAATTGGTGAATCCATACGCTTATTTATAGTAGATGCCACGCCTTTTGAAGATGATGAAGACCTTACCGAAGCTGAACAGGAATATGTATCTACCTTTAAAAAAGTCTTTATTAATGCAAAAATACTAGAAGAAGAAGGTGACGAATGGGCCTTTAATGAAGGCTGTCTAAGTATTCCCGAAATCAATGAAGATGTCTTTCGGAAACCAAAGATTAGGATGGAATATTTCGATGAGCAGTTTAAAAAACATACAGACACCTTTGAAGGGATCGTCGCTCGTATCATTCAACATGAGTACGATCATATTGAAGGAATTTTATTTACCGATAAACTTTCTGTCTTAAAAAAACGTTTGATAAAAGGAAAATTAGCCAATATTTCAAAAGGAAAGATCGAAGTGAATTATCGAATGCGTTTTCCTTTGGCTAAAAAGAAACGTTAACATCTTTGGAAATATACTAGAAACAAGAGATATTTGCGACCCTTAAATTTAGGTTATACGATATGAGTTTAGAAAAAATCTTATCAATTGCCGGAAAACCCGGACTTTACGAGTTGAAAACACAAACCAGAAGCGGGTTTTTAGCCGAATCATTACTTGACGGAAAGAAAATAAGCGTGAGCGCACGACAAAATGTAAGTCTGTTAAGCGAAATTGCAATCTACACCCTTACCGAAGAAGTACCCTTACGTGTGGTGTTTACTAAGATTCAGGAAAAGGAAAATGGAGGAGCGGCTATTAGTCATAAAGCATCCAAGGATGAACTGGAAGAGTACTTTTTCGGAGTATTGCCCGATTACGACGAAGACCGTGTATATCCAAGCGATATAAAGAAAGTGGTGCAGTGGTATAATTTGCTTCAGAAAAAAGGATTGACCGATTTTTCAGAAGCGGAAGCCTCGGCCGATTCAGAAATAAAAGAAGCTACCAAGGGGGTAGAACCTAAGACGAGTGCAACACCAAAAACAGCAAATCCGATGGCTGGTGCAAAAGCATCTTCTACCAAGAAGGGAGCAACCGGCAAAAATACATCGGCTAGAAAAACATAAGCAATTTAAACAAGTTGATAGCCCGCACTTCTTTTTGATCTGCGGGTTTTTTTGTTAATGAAATTTAATAACTCCGTTTAATTCTGAAGGTCATTTGTGGTAGTTTTGTCCATATGAACTCTAGAGAAGATCAGTTACAAGCTTTCGACCGACTCCTAACCATCATGGATGAATTGCGGGAGCAATGCCCCTGGGATAAAAAGCAGACACTATTGTCGCTTCGCCATCTTACCATAGAGGAGACCTATGAGCTGGGGGATGCGATACTGGAGAATGACCTTCAGGAGGTTAAAAAGGAGCTGGGCGATCTGTTGCTACACATCGTTTTCTACGCCAAAATTGGAAGTGAAACCAAGGATTTCGATATCGGTGATGTCGCCAATGATATATGCGATAAACTTATTTCGCGACACCCGCATATTTATGGAGATATAACAGTCGCCGATGAAGAAGAAGTAAAACGCAATTGGGAAAATTTAAAGCTGAAGGAGGGCAAAACAAGTGTTCTGGAAGGGGTTCCAAAATCGTTGCCGGCCTTGGTAAAAGCCAACCGTATACAGGATAAGGTAGCGGGAGTAGGTTTCGATTGGGAGGAACCTAATCAAGTCTTTGAAAAATTAAAAGAAGAGCTTGAAGAATTACAACACGAAGTAAAGGAGGGGAGTGAAACGAAGATTGAAGCCGAGTTTGGCGATGTACTTTTCTCTATGATCAACTACGCCCGATTCTTAAAAGTAGATCCTGAAAACGCCCTGGAACGCACCAATAAGAAATTTATTAAACGATTTCAGTATTTGGAAAGTAAGGCGAAAGCACTTGGTAAATCCATGAAAGAAATGACACTGGCCGAAATGGATGTGTATTGGGAAGAGGCAAAAAAATTGTAGTTACTGGTTTTTGAGGTTATTTACTAAAGGAGATCAATCTTCCCTCTGCGATTACTTCAAAAAATCCAAACCGTTCCTTGATCCAATCTAAGTTTTCTTCGGAATAGAAAATAACATGTGTGGGATCATTTTTATAATACCAAGCTTCAAAATTTTCCTGTTCGGGCAATAGTTCACTCATGCAAAACAGCCTTCCTTGAGGTTTTAACAGGTCGAACAACAGCTGGAATTCTTTCGAAGGATTATGGAAATGCTCTATTACCTCACAACAGACTATAAAGTCATAGGTAGGTTCAAGTACAGCGGTGTCAGGATAAAAAAAAGGATCGTAAAGCGACATCGAATACCCTCTGTCCCGTAATAATTTTGTGATCACCGGGCCGCTTCCTGCTCCAAAATCCAAACCGAGGCAATTGCTGTTGTATTTCTGAACAACCGCATCGAATATGGGCTTCACGAACTGCTGGTAATGAATATCGTCCACATCATTCTTATGTAATAAATAGCGTTGCTTTTCAGTTTCAGGATCTAAAAATTGGACGGGATCCTTGTACACGGTATGGCAATTCCTGCACCGAAAATAAGGGACCTCTTGAAAAACGCCAAGTGGTTGGGTACGATCACTATGGCACATAATACAGGGTACCATAGGGCGATGTTATTGAATGGATTTGATCTTAGACAGCTTGGCCTTCCAAACTTCCAATTGTTCTTTGTGTTTGGCTATATTTTTATGCACCTCTTTTACCAACGGGTTTTCACTTTCTGTATTCTGAAAGAATCCCAGGTTGTTTTCCAATTGTCTGATCTCGTCCTTTGTCTCGCCAATTTTTTTCGAGATGAAGAACTGTTCATTCTGAAGCTTTCGTTCATCCTCCTGAGACACCATCGAATTCAGCTTATTTTCAAATTTGATAAGCTCGGTTTCTTTTTTCCCGAGATTCAATTGCCCGAACAAGCCGTCTAAAACCTTATTGAACTTACGCTCGATATTCCGTTTGTTATAGGGAACGCGTCCTATTTCTTTCCAAGAAGCGATTTGCGCCTTGATATTTTTTAGATCTGCCTTGTGATCTCCTGTAAGTTCGAAGGAAGATAAAGCTTCAAGAAGTTGCGATTTGGCTTCGTAATGCGCTACCTCTTCCTTATTGGCTTCGTTCTTTTGGGCGTGTAACTGATTAAAATAATGGTTACAAGCGCCTTTAAATTGTTTCCAGATCTTGTCGCTGTCCTTGCGAGGTACATGACCAATTTGTTTCCAGTCGCTCTGAATCTTTTTCATCAGAGGAGTCACAACTTCAAAATCATCGCTGTCCTTGTTGGCTTCAGCAATCTTAATGAGTTCCAACTTTTGCTCCAAGTTCTTGTATTGTTCTTTTTTCTGATTTTTATAGAACGCATTCTTCTCACGATTAAACTGGCGCGTGGCGTCTTTAAAAAGAGACCAAATTTCCTTATTGTTGGCACGAGGAACTTTCCCGGTTTCAAAATAAGCATCCCGTAATTCCTGTACCTTTTTTATGGCATTTTGCCAAGATTGGTGACTTGCTTTCGTTTCAGAAGTGATTTGACTAATGCTTTCTACAAGTTGTTTTTTCTTTTCAAAATTGACTTCAAACTCTTTTTCTTGATCTTTTAAAAGTTCATGACGTCTGTCGTGTACAATTTTGGTGAAACTGCTAAACTTATCCCATACCTCTTCACGAAACTCCTTGGCTACCGGTCCAATTTCTTCTTTCCACATCTTGTGCAGCATCTGTAACTCCCTAAACGCTTTGTTGATGTCTGCTTCCTGTGAAAGCTCTTCGGCTCTTCCAATAAGTTTTAACTTCTGTTCAAGATTGTGCTTGAAATCTAAATCTCTAAATTCTCGGTTAAGGTGTAAGAAGTCGTAAAAGTTTTCAACGTGGTGATGGTAGGTATTCCAAATGATATTGTACTTGTCTCGCGGAATGGGACCCGCCAAATGCCACCGTTCTTGGATGTCTTTAAAATGTTTGTAGGTGGTATTTATGTTCTCTTCGGCATTTAATAGCCCCTTCAATTCCTCAATTAATTCCTGCCTTCTGTTAAAGTTAGCCTGTAGATCTTTCTTTAAATTTTTATAGTGATTATTGCGTTTTTCTTTATAATCGAAGTATAGCGAATTGAATTCTTTCTTAAGCGGAGTAGTATAATGAAAGTCAATAATATTACCGCCTTCGGTCAGGAATTCTTCCTTTTTGTGCTCCAGATCCTCAGCAAATTTGGCATTGAATTCGGTTTTGATCTCTTCTACCTCATTTTTGATCTCCTGAATTGGTTTGCTGCTCATTAATTTCCCAAAAGCAGCGACTAACTCCTTTTTTGTAAGCGCGTGATAATCTGTGTGATCTTCTTCTTCGGTATGTTCATCCTCCTCTTCATCATCCGATGAGGCTACCTCATCTTCTTCATCTGCGTCATCTTCTGAAGTGTCTTCGGTACTTTCAACAGCGGGCTTTTCCTTTTTAGCCTTGGGCGCTTCGATAGCTTCGGATGGAGTTTCGCTTTGCTCTTCTAAAGGTGTTTCACTCTTTGCTTCTGAAGGACTACTTTCTACTTTAGCGGTTTCTTCCTCTAATTCAGCGGTAGTCTCGGTCGCTACACTTTCTTCAGCTTGCTCTTGCGATGCTGTTTCGCTGTCCACAACAGCTTTTGTATCTTCCGAAGCAACTTCGTCTGTAGATGAATTTACTGCTGTATCAATAGCTTCTTGTTCGGTGGGTTTTTCCTTTTCTTTTGGCAATTTTTCGTCGGACATATCTTTCAATGTTTAGGTTCGATATACTTAGACGTTCAAGATACTAACAACTGCGGAATTGGCAAAGCGCACGGCTGATTTTTGGGTGTTTTTAGATAAAAATTATGATTTCCATATTTTCCAGGACTTCTTTGCTTGATATTCCAGCATTTTTTGCCCGTTTATCACACGGGCTCCTTTGGCGAAACCACGCTTTAGAAATTCGGTTTCCCTCGGGTTGTAGATTAGGTCGAATAAGATATGTTTTTCGGAAAGAAATTCGTACGGAATAGGAGGGTATAATTGAATGTTTGGAAAGGTTCCCAAAGGGGTGCAATTTACAATCAGGCAATACTTTGTGATGATTTCTTGGTTCAGTTCGCTATAGGTAATGGCCGTATCCGATTTGTCCCGTGACACAAACGTATAATCAAAACACATCGCTTCCAACACATAGGCAACTGCTTTAGAGGCGCCACCTGTCCCAAGAATTAAGGCTGTTTTGTTAGCCATGGGGAAGAAATTGGCAAGGGCCTTTGCAAAGCCATAGTGGTCTGTATTATAGCCTATAAGTGTTCCATTCTTCTTAATTTTGATGGTATTTACAGCGCCAATATTTTTTGCTTCCCTGTCTATTTTGTCCAAGTAGGGAATGACGGATTCCTTATAGGGGATTGTAACATTTAAACCTTTAAGCTCCGGGTTTTGAGCAAGCACTTCAGCTAGCTTTTCAATGGAATCAATATCGAAATTGCAGTAAGAATCCGAGCTCTTTTCATTTTCAAATTTTTTTGTAAAAAATGCTTTTGAAAAGGAATAATCAATGTTTTTACCAACTAAACCGTATTTAGCCATGCTTGAGGGTTTGTGCTTTTTGATACCAATCTAAACTCAGTACGATTAGTATTCCTACAATGATAAACAAAATGGCTAAAAGGGTTTCGACAGAAAATTCAGATGGCAGATAACGATCGTAGCCACTAATGATTTGCCTGCCGTTGGCATCCAGCCGAATGTTGCCCAAGGCATCGTATTCGATCTTCTTTAGTTTCCAAGGCCATACCACGCCCAGGGATCCCGCAATAAAACCGATAATCACGGCATAGGTTGCCTTCTTAAAACGTTTTAATACATAGGCCAATAGATGTGAAAGCGAAACAAGTCCCACCAGTGATCCCGTTGAAAAAACACTGAGGACTTTCAATAACTCAATACGCTCGGTGTCTTCAATAAAACCGAAATCAAATTGAAATAGATCGGCGATGGTATCGTATAGCGCATTCACCGAATCCACCAAAAGCAGTACGTAATTACCCACCAAAATTAATATAAAAGATCCCGATAATCCCGGCAAGGTCATCCCCGAAACACCAATGATTCCGCATAAAAAGACAAACAAGAGGTTGCTGTTTTCCTTGGCAGGTTCTAAAAAACTAATACTCACTCCGGCTATTATTCCGCAGATTAAATAGGCCAAATATTTTCGGTTCCAACTGCCAAAGTCCTTGGCAATAAAGTAAATCGAGCCGATGATCATTCCAAAAAAGGCACTCCAAACGTATAACTCGTAATGGTCAATCAAATAATCCAGCACTTTCGAAATACTAAAATAACTAATTACCATTCCAAGAATTAGCAGTCCAAGGAACCTGCCGTTAATGTATTGAAAGAAGCTTTTGAAACGGCCGTTAAAGAGTAATTTAAAGGCTTTCCGATTTACTTTCTGAAGCGAATAAATGAACTCTTCATAAAAACCTGCGACAAATGCCACCACACCTCCCGATACCCCCGGAACCTTATTTGCCGCGCCCATAGCCAATCCCTTTAAGACCAACCAAACTTTATCTCCAAAGGAACGCTTTTCGTACATTTAGCTGGGTTTTTTGGTTACGGCAATTCGCTCTAAAATAAAAATAGTTAAAAATCCGATAAGACCGAAGAACGCAGCGTATAGCAGCTGGGGATCTTGTGACGGATTGATTTCTGAATAATAAAACGGACTCACACTTTTCTCGAAGGCAGTTTTGTAGGTTTCAAAATCCTGTGTCGATTTTTGAAGCACCGAAAGGGTTCCGGTAGTTGCCACCGATGAAAATTCAATTATTTTTCCCTCCGTTTTAGAAAAAACAGAAACAGTCTCCTTCCAGGGCCATACCTTGTTTAAAGAACCAATGATAAATCCCGTGAGCAGCGCCAAGGTAGTATTCTTATAATGTTTGAACAACCATTTCAATACATGACTAAAGCTCAGCAAGCCAATCACCGCACCGGCAACAAAAACAAGCAGGCGCTTTACGTCAAATTCCACAATGGCATCACTCAGTGCCTTGTAGGCCCCTAATACCACCAATATAAACGATCCGGAAATGCCCGGAAGTATCATGGCGCAAATAGCAATTGCCCCTGCAAAGAACAAATAAAGCGCACTCTCATGCGTGCCCAGTGAGGGTAGGGTGGTGACAAAATAGGCTATAAGTGTTCCTAAAATTAATCCTATAAAGACCCGTCCATTCCATCTGGATATCTGTCGCCCTACATAGTAAATACTGGCAATTATTAGTCCGAAAAAAAAGGACCAGATCAAGATAGGCTGGTTTTCAATGAGGTATTTTGCCAAGCGCATAAAGGAAGCAAAACTAATCAGGATTCCGCTGAGCAAGGCCACTAAAAAACCTCCGTTTACTGCTTTCCAAAAGGCCAGAAATCCTTCTTTTCGCCAAGTGGTGAGTAGGGAGGGCCGTATATTGCTTATGGTAGTTACCAGTTCTTCATAGATACCTGAAATAAATGCGATGGTACCTCCGGACACGCCCGGAACTGCATCTGCAGCACCCATAGCTACTCCTTTTAACGAAATGATGAGATATTGCGATAAGCTTCTTGAGGGCATATAGGTTACGTATAAGCCTCAAAAATACACAAATTAAAGCGAAGGATTTTGGTGAATTTTTATAATTTCTTTGATCCTTTTGTTTTGATATACCGTTGGGAATAATTCTTCCATGATGATGATGTATTCTGCATCATGCGTGAGTCCGTTCTTTAAATGAAACTCTCCCTTATTGTCTTCATTCAGGTAATAGAAAAGTCCGGAAAGTCGAAATTCGATCTCGGCATTTTCCGGATAGAACTCCATAGCCTGCAAGAGATTGTTGACAGCTGCTTCGTATTCGCCTAAACGGATTAAAATATCCGATCTTGAAAGCCAGGTGTCCAATTCGTAGTTGCCTAATTCGATGGATCTACGGAAACCGTGTTCGGCTTCTTCAAATAAACTAAGGCGATTGCTAATTCTCGCATACCGCTTCCAGTATAGTACATTTTCACTATCAATATTGATGGCCTTGTCAATGTAATAGAAGGCCTTTTGATAGTTCTTCATTTTAAAATAGAAATCGGTTATAGCGATCCATCCTTTATCCAAAAGCGAATCTTCTTCTACACATTTGGTGTAGAACTGAAGTGCCATTTCGTAATCTTTTAATTTTTCATAGCATTTTCCAATGCGCAGCAGGGCAAAAGAAGTGGGATCATCCAATCCCAGGGTCACCGTATAACTTTCTATGGCCTCATGGTACATTTTTAAACGTTCCAATACCTTCCCTTTTTCGAGATACGCGCCAATAAAGCTATCATCGCTTATAATGGCAAAGTCGAAGGCGGCTAAGGCTTTTTTGTATTCCTTAAGCATATAGTATTGTTTCCCCACCTGGTGCCAGGCTACTTCACAATACGGATTCTTATTTAAGAAATCATTTAAATAATCTATGGCTGCTTCGTGTTGTTCGAGATAGTCGAAACAGTATATGATATTGTACAGCGCCGAAAAGTCCTGCTCATCTTGTTCCAAACACTTCATAAAATAGTATTTGGCATTTTCAAAATCTTCCATAAACAAGTACTCCATGCCCATTAAAGACAAGACGTCGGCCTCGTCGTTGGTAATGTTCAAGGCCTGTTCCAGCAGTTGAATTGCTTCCTTGTGTTTGTCCCTACGAGAAAAAATATTCGCTTTTTGTATATAGATTTCTTCATTGGATTGTTCCAAAACATATAACTCGTCCAACAAGGCTTCGGCCGTGTCCAATTCGTTCTCAAAAATGTACATCTCTACCCGAAACAATTTGAGATTGGTCGAAGAGGGATGTTGCGCTAGTCCCAGCTTGGTCGCCTTTTTTGCAAGGGCAATCTTTCCATTTTCCAAATAATAGTGAATAATCTCTTCGAATTCTTCAGAGTCGAAGAAGAGAATACTATTCGTTTTTAGCATGGATTCAAATCGGGTAAGTGAGAAGTTGTTATGCTCGTTAGGGCTCAATTGCATACGCAGCGGTTTAACTGTTTCTTCTAATTTAAAGATACTGATGTAAAAAAGATTTCAATAGTTATGCCGTGATTGTTGTTAACAGGCTTATTAACAGAATTTTTAGACTTTAAATCTCTGAAATTCAAGGTGGTAATTACTTTCTTTTTTTCTGAATAGAATCCATCACGGCTGTCAGTATGGCACAGCCTTCCGCTATTTCTGCTTCTGAAATGGTTAGTGGAGGTGTTATGCGGATTGCTTTGGGCTCGAAGAGCAGCCAAAAAAGGACCAGTCCCTTTTCTTTGCATTCCAGTATCACTTCCGAAGCAATTTCGGCCGATTCGAAGAGCGCAGCCAGCATCAGGCCTTTTCCCCTAACTTCTTTAATAAGGGGGTGTTGCAGCAATTTTCTGAAGTGTTTTTCTTTCTGAAGTGCATCTTGAATAAGGGTCGTTTCCATTAGCTCTTGAAGCGTTGCCAGTGCCGCCGATGCGATCACCGGATTTCCGCCAAAGGTTGTGATATGGCCTAATTTCGGATTGTCTTTCAACAGGGCCATATGTGCTTTCGAAGCTGTAAAAGCACCTATGGGCAAGCCACCGCCCATCCCTTTTCCGGCAACGATAATATCGGGCACCACATCGTAATGTTCAAACCCGAAGAGTTTTCCGGTTCGGCCGAAACCCGGTTGAATTTCATCCAAAATAAGCAGCGCGCCCACTTGCTGACAACGTTTTTTAACTTTTTTGAGATACGCATTTTCAGGGAGAATAAAACCGGCACCACCCTGGATGGTTTCTAGAATGATCGCTGCAGTTTCGGACGTGATTCTATCAATATCTGAAAGACTGTTGAATTTTATGGGATGGCAGTCGGGGAGTAGGGGTGCAAAGGGTTTTTTACGTTCTTCATGACCCATCACACTCAAAGCGCCGAAGGTATTGCCGTGATAGGCATGGTCTGCGTACAGTATTTCACTTCGACCGGTCACTCTCCGCGCTAGTTTTAGTGCACCTTCAATGGCTTCGGCACCGCTGTTTACTAAATAGGTGGATTCCAAAGGTGCTGGTAGCTGCTGCGCCAGTAATTTTGACAAGGCAACCGCCGGCGCCTGAACATATTCTCCATAGACCATCACATGTAGGTAGCGGTCTGATTGTTCTTGGATAGCCCGGACAACACGTGGATGACAGTGTCCTAGGGTACAGGCTGAAACACCTGCTACAAAATCCAGATGTTTTTTCCCATTGGTGTCATAGATATAACTCCCTTTGGCATGTGAGATTTCCATGGCCAAGGGATGCGGTGTGGTTTGCGCCTGATATGTGAAAAAGTCGTCCAACATTAGTTGTCCTTTTTTATAACTTGCTTCCTATTATCTAAAGTATCTGTGGCTTTTGAAGCCTGTTCGATTTCGGAATCGAGGGTCATCGGTTTCGGGTCGTCCGGGTTGTTCTGAAGATTTTTCGGTTTTAGTTTGGATGCCTCCGGAAGATCAAGTTCTTCTTCAGAAATATTTTCAAAAAATTCACCTTCATCCTTTGGCAGCGGTATTCCTTTAATTTTCGGTAATACAGGAGCTTCTTTGCCTTTGAAAAGGTCATTCACTTTTAACAATCGTTCGTCACCACGCCATATAAAACCGGGTAACAGTCGTGCATTTTTAGGAAATTCAGACAATGGGTAGATCTTTCCTTTGGCCTGTTTTATAAACCGAATTCCAACAATCTGTTGCTGTTCCAAATACAACTGAATGGAACTGGAAACGGTATTGTTGATGCCGATTAGTTCTTGCTTATCATTTCGCGGATAGTAAATTACCTGTGCATTTTTAATAATGTCTACGGTGTCCAGTTCGTTATTGGTAAACAACCCAATTAGCCGTTCCCCTGAAACCTGATTGTATCCGGCACTGTCCTTTTGCACCAAAAATGCATTTTTAAAGACCTTTAAACTGTCTAATTTTTCAGTTTTGGTGTTGGAAAGGATATGAATGGTATCTCCGGTCATTTGATTCTCACCACTCCAAAGTACCGGATTACGGAGTAACTTGGTAATTCCTTTCTTTTGGTCTACAAAGATCGAATCGCACTTCCCGCTTGTAGGTGCTTCGCCCGGTTTGCCTAGTTTGAACATTCTAGCGCGGTAAAACCCTTTAATGATCCTATTTTCTGGTTTTCCGGTTACCTGAAGGGTGTCTGCGTGGACATAGATAGAATCGTTGTCGCGAAGAGTAACGGCAACCGCCCGTTTGGTGATAAAGACCGAATCCTTTTCCCGAAATACTTCGGCATAATGACCCCGGATGATGCTCTTATTAACCGTATCCAACACTTTTATATTGTTGGTCGCAGAAGCAAAGCTCTTTGTTCGGTCAAAATAGATACTGTCGCCATAAAGTATTCGGTTGTTGTAGTCCACCCTCGAGTTTTTTACAAAATAGCCGTTGTCGTTTCGGGTGTCGTAGTACCCGCGTTCGCAATAGACCGTACTTGTCTCACTTACAATGGTGGATTTGCCATAGAGGTAAGCGCCTCCGGTTTCGGAATAAAAATCCAACTGTTCACTATGCACTGTATACTTCGGATTGACAATCTTTACGGCCGAAAGGAATTGATACTTTTTAGTTTCGGCATAATAACGGCCTATCCTGCTAGTTAGGGTGCTGGCGGTATCCCGAACGGTTCCTCCTGTGCGATAGTAGGCCTGCTGCTTGATGCGGTCAAAGTACAGCGTGTCGGTTTTAAGGGTGGTTTTGGGTTCGGTTAAGAGGACATCTCCGCTGGCAAAGGCAAATTGGGTGTTACCGTTGTATTCGGCGTATTTACTGTTCATGGAAACCGTATCTCCCTGTGTAATTCGAACCGTTCCGTAGGCCTTTACAAAATTGTCTTTGAGGTACACAAAGGCTTGATCGCACCACATTTCCACCCCTTCATGAACAATATATACTTGTCCGGTCTCGTCCTTGGTATAAATAACGGCATCGGGAAATTCGGGTTTCTTTTCTAAGTATCCGGATTGTACCGAAACTTTCGTGGTATTGGTATCGTTCTGTGCGAATACTGTAATTCCGAAGAAAAAAAAGAACAAGCAAGTAAAGCTCCTTGTCGTTTTGAAAGTGTTCAACCCAACATGCGCAGTAATTAAATTTTGTATAAATAAATTCAAAATACAGTTCTTGTTATAAACACTAACGTTAGGGAGCTGAAAATAGTGGGCTACCTATGAATGGTCTGCGTTCTATCCGGTCCTACCGAAACAATTTTAATAGGCACTTCCAATTCTTTTTCCAGATATTCGATATAATCGTTTAAAGCCTTTGGCATTTGAGAAGCGGAGGTCATTTTAGTTAGATCTTCTTTCCAACCCGGCATTTCGGTATAGACCGGAGTTACATTTTCTGCTTCAATATTGAATGGAAAATGTTCAATTTTTTCACCCCTGTAGTTATAAGCGGTACAGATTTTAAGTTTATCAAAACCACTCAGCACATCGCCTTTCATCATTATCAGTTGCGTCACTCCGTTCACCTGCACAGCATATTTTAATGCCACCAGATCTATCCAGCCACAACGTCTAGGACGGCCTGTGGTGGCGCCAAACTCTTTTCCAACACGTCCCATGGTCTCACCGTACTGATCGAACAATTCGGTTGGGAAGGGGCCACTGCCCACACGCGTTGTATACGCTTTGAAAATACCGAATACTTCGCCAATTTTTCCGGGAGCAACACCTAAACCAGTACAAGCACCGGCAGCTGTGGTGTTAGAAGAAGTTACAAAGGGATAGGTTCCAAAATCGATATCGAGCAAAGAGCCTTGAGCACCTTCTGCCAAAATCGTTTTATTCGCCTTTTGTGCCTGATATAAATATTCTTCGCTGTCGATAAATTTCAACGACTTCAATACTTCTACTGCTTCAAAGAAATCGGCTTCCAATTCGGCCAAATTATATTGCAATTGCACATTGTAGAAATCGATCATGGCCTCGTGTTTATTTGCCAAAGCTCTGTATTTTTCTTGCCAATTGTCCATTTCCAGATCGCCTACGCGGATTCCGTTTCTGCCGGTCTTATCCATATAGGTTGGGCCAATTCCTTTGAGGGTCGAGCCAATCTTTGCCTTACCTTTAGAGGCTTCGGAAGCAGCGTCTAACAAACGATGCGTTGGCAGGATAAGATGTGCTTTTCGAGAGATAAGCAGTTTTTCCTTGAAATTCCCTTCAAATTTGGACAGATTGTCTAATTCCTTCTTAAAGATTACGGGGTCGATGACCACGCCATTACCCACCAAATTCATGGCGTTTTCATGAAAAATACCGCTGGGGATCGTATGTAATACGTGTTTTATCCCGTCAAACTCCAAGGTGTGTCCTGCGTTGGGACCTCCCTGAAAACGTGCGATGATATCATAATTTTTGGTAAGTACGTCGACGATCTTTCCTTTTCCTTCGTCTCCCCATTGTAATCCAAGTAGTAAGTCTACTGCCATAATTTATTCAGAATTGGATGTTTTTTTGTTTCCGTAGAAATACAACGAATGTTTTGTAATTTCTATATCGAAAACCTCTTCGATGGTTTTTTTGATAGATTGAATGCGCGGATCGCAAAATTCGATCACTTCACCGTCCGATAGGATTACATGATCGTGCTGTCTATCGAAATATGATTTTTCGTAATGCGCTTGATTTTGCCCGAATTGATGTTTGCGCACCAATCTACAATCCAGGAGCAATTCAATAGTATTGTACAAAGTCGCTCTGCTCACACGGTAATTTTTGTTCTTCATGTTAACGTAAAGCGATTCAATATCAAAATGATCGTCGTGGTCATAGATTTCCTGCAGAATCGCATAGCGTTCCGGTGTTTTACGGTGTCCTTTTTCCTCTAGAAAAGCCGTAAAAACATTCTTGACAATAGCCTGATTATTTTGATTTGTCTTTGAGCTCATAATAAAGCAGCAAAGTTACTCAATTATGACCTGGTAACTTTATCTATTCCGTTTATTTTTTTAATGTTTTCCACGAGGTTATCAAGAATAGATTTGTTTTTTACAATTACGACAATCTTTCCGGTGAAGACCCCATCATTGCTATCAAAGTGTACGCTTTTCATATTGATATGCAGATTGTTAGAAACTACTTTAGTCACCTCATTGACCAGACCAATGGTGTCGATTCCGGTAATGGATAATTCGGCTTTAAAATCGCTTTGTGTAGAGTCGATCCACTTTGCAGGCATAATACGGTAGCTGTAGTTGCTACGCAGTTGTACCGCATTTGGGCAATTCTTTTTATGTACTTTGATCCCTTCGTTTACGGTAATAAAGCCAAAGACATCGTCACCCGGGATGGCGTTACAGCAGTTAGACATCTTGTAATCCAGTTTTTCTTCTTCCTTGCCAAAAACAAGTTGATCGTATTTATGGGTAATCTCTTCCTTATGAACATCTTCAAGACTGCCGGGTTTGCGAATTCTATTCTTAAAGAAGCTCACAAAGGCATTGCTTCGGGAGGCTGCAAAGTCCTTTAGTTTTTGATTGTCGATAATACCGGCGCCTACCCGATAGAAAAGATCGAGGCTCGTCTTCACTTTAAAGTATACCACCAATTGGTTGACCGTCTTCTCGTCAAGTGTAATTTTAAGGGATTTCAGCTTACGGGCAAGGATAACCTTCCCTTCATCGGCCAGTTGTTTTTGCTCATCCTTGAGGGAGGATTTTATCTTCGAACGCGCGCGGCCTGTGGTGGCATAATCAAGCCAGTTGGCCGAAGGTTTCGATTTATCGGATGTAATAATTTCAACCTGATCCCCACTTTTTAGTTCGTGGCTGAGTGGTACCAATTTTCCATTTACCTTGGCTCCTCTTGTATGCAGACCGACTTCGGTATGGATGTGAAAGGCAAAGTCCAGGGCTGTGGATCCCTTCGGAAGTGAATACAGATCTCCCTTTGGAGAAAAGGCAAAGATCTCCTTCGCATATAAATTCAGTTTAAATTCTTCCACAAAATCAACCGCATTAATCTCGGCGTTTTCCAGGGTATCTTGTAATTTGTTGAGCCAGTCGTCTAGGCCGCCGTCATCTTTCTCGGTATTCTTATATTTATAATGCGCTGCATATCCTTTTTCGGCAATTTCGTTCATGCGTTCGCTGCGAATTTGCACTTCCACCCAACGACCTTTTGGCCCCATGACGGTAATATGAAGCGCCTCGTAGCCGGTGGATTTGGGAGAAGAGATCCAATCCCTAAGCCGTATAGGATTTGGACGGAAGTGATCTGTAACGATAGAATAGATCTTCCACGCTATAAACTTTTCGCTTTCAATGGTATCGCTTTTGTAAATAATTCGGACCGCAAACTTATCATAGACCTCGTCAAAGCTCACATGCTGAGTCATCATCTTTCTTCGGATAGAAAAAATCGATTTGGGTCGCCCTTTGATGGAATACTCCAACTTTTCGGCGTCCAGTGAGTCCTTGATGATCTTTGAAAATGCTTCAATGTATTCGTCCTGTTCCTCCTTACTTTCCTTAATCTTACTCAGGATATCTTCATAGACTTCAGGTTCGGTATACTTTAACCCTAAATCCTCCAATTCGGTTTTAATATTGTACAGTCCAATACGATGCGCCATAGGGGCATAGATGTAGAGTGTTTCTGAAGCGATCTTAGCCTGTTTTTCGGCAGGCATGGAATCCATCGTCTGCATATTGTGTAAACGGTCGGCGATCTTTATAATGATCACCCGAATGTCCTCGTTGAGCGTTAAGAGCATCTTCCGAAAGTTCTCTGCCTGCAACGATGCATCCTTGTCGTAGGGCATATTAGAGATTTTGGTAAGCCCGTCTACAATGCGGGCTACGGTCTCACCAAACATTTGTTCAATATCGGCTAGCGTATAGGAGGTATCTTCAACCACATCGTGTAACAGGGCAGCAGCAATAGAAGTAGCGTCCAGCCCAATTTCTGAAGCGACGATTTTCGCTACAGCAATCGGGTGGAAAATATAGGCTTCACCACTTTTTCGGCGCTGTTCTTTATGGGCGTCAACAGCGACATCGAAGGCACTTCGTATGAGTTTTTTATCTTCCGCCGAAAGCGTGCGATAACTAACCTTTAAGAGCTCCTTATACTGTCTGGCAAGTTCTTTTTTTTCCGCTTCTAAAACCGCTTCTGTCATAGGTTAAAAGTACGATTTCCGTTTGTAAGAAACAATATACGGAATCTGATTCTTTTAAAGAAAGGTACGGCCTTTCACTTCGGATAAGCCCTTTCTATTTTTTTAAATTACGGAAGCGTTCCAACAAAGTAGGGTGTGAGTAATGCACAAAGACATAGGCCGGATGGGGGGTAAGGTTACTCAGATTGTTTTTCGAAAGTTTTTTTAAGCCCGAAATAAGCGGTGGTGCCTTGTAGGTATTTTTGGCGTAGGCATCTGCCTGGTATTCGAACTTTCGGGAGAGGAAATTCATCACCAAGCCGGTGATTTCTGATATGGGCGTATACAATACCCCGAAAGCGATCAATCCTATATGGAAAGAGGGTTGCGTAACTTGCAGTGCTTCGGAAAGTAATGGGTTACCCACCAAAAGGGATAATACCCAAAAGGTAAACCCGGTGGTGAGTATTGAGGCTCCCAGATTAAAAATTATATGATGTTTTTTGTAATGCCCCACCTCATGTGCCAATACAGCCACGATCTCTTCCTCGTCCAGATCGTTGATCAGGGTATCGTACAAAGTGACTCTTTTTTCACTTCCGAAACCGGAAAAATAGGCGTTGGCCTTGGTACTGCGTTTGGAGCCGTCAATGACGAAGATCTTGCTTAAATTGAATCCCACCTTGTTTGCATATGCCTCAATTTTCGAGCGGAGATCGCCGGGAGCTAAGGGTGTTTGTTTGTTAAAAAGCGGAACGATCAAACGCGCATAGAATAAATTCAGGAAAACGGTGAAGATGGTTAGGATTCCCCAAGCGTACAACCAGAACTGACTCCCGGTGGTTTCATAGAACCAAATAATCACAGCCAACAAACCGCCTCCAATTACGGCCAACATAAACCATCCCTTCAGCTTGTCCAGTATAAACGTTTTTTTCGTTGTTTTGTTGAAACCGTATTTTTCTTCGATCACGAAGGTGTGGTAATAACTAAATGGCGTGCTTAGTAGGTCACTGGCAAAGAGTATACTTCCGAAGAAGATTAGGGCTATAACAATATTGTTCTCGCTAAATGTTCGCGCCCATGTATCCACCCAGGCAAACCCATCGAAAAAGAAAAACATCAAGGTGGCAACCAGCGAAATACTCGCCGTTAAGGTAGCGAAGCGATAATTTTCTTTTTTGTACTGCTGCGATCTTTGGTATTCGGAAGCGTCGTATACGTCTTGTAATTCTTCAGGAATAGGATCGTTAAAATGTTTGGCATTGAGTGTGTCCAGTATTTTATCGATTATAAAATTCAGTACAAGAATTCCGATGATGATATAAAATAGTAGTTGTGAGGTCATAAGTTATTAAAGATGAGTAATTAATGATGCATGATTAACAATCACTTTGATGACTCAATAATTTTGTACAATATTTTTAAAATACTTGTTAATTCAATATTTAAAAGATCAAATTCATTTTCCTTTATTTGATCTGTATCCTTCAATAACCTTAACCAATAATGGGTTTCACGAGCCTCTTTATAGGCGATTGCCATTTTTGCTCTGAAATCCTTTTTTGAAATTCCTCCTATGGCTTCTTCAACATTCGCGCCAATTGATGTTCCTGAGCGCAAAAGTTGTTTTGAAAGAACATATTCATTTTTCGCAATCAATTGTTTATTGAGGTTAACAATTTTAATGGCAAATGAATAGGATTTGTTCGCAATAAGATTCTCTTTCATTATTCATTATTCATCATTCATCATTCATTATTCATTATTCATTATTCATTGAACCCTCTCTGTCGTTTGGCTTCAAAGATAAGGATTCCCGCCGCTACTGAAACATTCATAGAATCTATTTCACCCTGCATAGGGATGATTATATTTTGATTGCTATGAGCCAACCATTCTTTTGACAATCCGGTGGCTTCTGTACCCACTACAATAGCAGCCGCCTCCTTAAAATCACAACTGTAATAGGGGCTAGAGGCCTGTAGCGCAGCGCAATAAATTGCAATGTTTTTGTCTTTTAAAAACGAAATGATTTCTGAGGTAGTTCCCGTTGCGATATGATTAGTAAATACACAACCCACACTACTCCTAACAATATTTGGGTTGTAGATATCAGTTTTGGGGTTTGCGATGATCACGGCATCCAGCTTGGCAGCATCTGCTGTGCGGAGCAAGGCACCAATATTGCCCGGTTTTTCGGGGGCTTCGGCTATAAGAATTAACGGCTTCGGATTTGTAATCGCCAGATTTTGAAGACCTAACTCCTTTGCTTGGGTGATGGCTAGAATTCCCTCTGTACTGCCCCGGTAGGCCACCTTCTGATACACTTCAATGGATAATTCGATAAATTCAGCTTTGCTGTTCGCCTGCTCTTTTATGACATACAGGTCTTCTTCAGAAAGTATGTCGGAACAGAATAGTACAGTTTTTAGCAAATAGTCGCTTTTTAGGGCCAGAGCAATCTCACGTTGCCCTTCAATTACAAATAGTCCTGTTTTCTTTCGTTCACGGGATTTTTCGGAAAGTAGAACCAATTGCTTTACCAACGGATTTTGAAGACTGGAGATCGTTTTTTCCATGCAACAAAGATAGTAAGTGGATTGTTATTCAATCACTGAGAAGCTAAAAATCATATGTATAAAACGAATAAAAAAAACAGCTCATTGAGCTGCTTTTTTTATTCTTAAAACAGTTTAATCTCTGCTGTATTTTTCCATATAGCGTTTCCACAATTCGGTTTGATGGGTTTCCAAAGAAATTTCTCTTCCATCAACAAACGCCTTTGTCAATTGGTTGGTCCGCATATCCAGTGCATCTCCCTCACTAATAAATAAGGTAGCACTTTTACCTGTCTCCAAGGTTCCATAATTGTCAAGTCCCAAGATCTTTGCAGCATTTCCTGAGATAAGCTGTAAAGCAGTTTCTTTATCCATGCCCTGACCCACCATTTGCCCTGCATAAAACGGCAGATTACGTGTTTGGAAACCGGAAGTACTCGAATTCTGCAAGGCAACCAGTAAACCGCCATCTACCAATAGTTTGGGTAGTTTGTATGGCAAGTCATAATCATCATCGGCCATAAGGGGCAATTGATGCGTATGTCTTACAAGAACAGGAACATTGTGTTGCTTTAAAAATGGAATAATCTTGTAGGCCTCGTAGCCGCCAACAATCACTACTTCCTGAACGCCACTTTCCTTGGCGGCGGTAACGGCATCAATCAATTCCTTTTCTCCATGTGCATAAATGTATAGTTTCTGACTTCCATCGAAAAGACCTTTCATGTTTTTAAAGCCTTCATTTTCTGAAGCACTTTTCGAATTTCCATACGCCTTTGCATTGGCAATAAAGTGCTTGATAGCATCGATATCTTTTGTATAGTCCTTGTTCGGACTCCAACCGCGTTCTTCACCCATCCACCAGCGTCCTCTTCGGAAGCTATTGGGCCAGTTTAAATGAATTCCATCGTCTAGCTTTACAGCAGCATCCTCCCAATTCCACGCGTCAAACTGAACAATACTTGAAGTCCCAGAAATGGTACCTCCTTGTGGTGCAACCTGTGCTACTAAGACACCATTGGGACGCAAGCTTTCCACCACCTTACTTTCGGCATTATACGCAATAATGCTTCGAATATTGGGGATAAAATCGCCCAATTCATCCTGATCGTCACTCGCACGTACGGCTCCTACTTCTACAAGCCCTAAAGAGGTCGCAGGGGCAATAAATCCCGGATACAGATGTTTGCCCTGTGCATTAATCACACGGCCTTTGGATGGGGTATTTGCCCCACCTATGGCGGTTATCTTTCCGTTTTCAAATACCAATACAGCGTTTTCAATAACGGCCCCATTTCCAATATGGGCTGTTGCTCCGCTAATAGTAATGGCTTCTTTTTGATCTGGTCCCGGTGTTTGCTGAGCACTTATTGCGAAACCTGCACACAATGCTATGGCTATACTAAATTGTTTTACTTTTTTCATGGCAGTTTAGTTTATGGTTTCACAGGTAAAATGAATTTTATCTTCTTTCTTTGGAGGACGCGTTTTACCGCCTCCATTTTTTTCGTTGAGCATTAGCTTCATCAGTTTGTTTCGTTCCGCTGAAATCGCGTTCCGCTTTGCTATATCTTCCGCTAGGTCAAAATAAACGGTTCCTTCGATTAAGGTCTTTTCTGCTTTCGCATAGACCGATAGCGGATTGTCTGACCATAAAACCAAGTCGGCATCTTTTCCTTCCTTGATACTTCCTACACGATCGTCCAAATGAAGCAGTTTCGCCGGATTGATGGTCACCATCTTCCATGCCTCTTCTTCTGTCATACCTCCATACTTTACACTTTTAGCAGCTTCCTGATTGAGTCTTCTGGACATTTCGCCATCATCACTATTGATGGCCACTGTCACGCCTTGGCTACTCATAATCGTAGCATTATAAGGTATGGCATCATTTACTTCATATTTATAGGCCCACCAGTCACTGAAAGTAGATCCACCCACGCCATGTGCCGCCATTTTATCGGCTACTTTATATCCTTCCAAAATATGGGTAAATGTATTGACGCGAAAATTGAAACGTTCGGCGACCTTCATCAACATATTGATCTCGCTTTGAACGTAGGAGTGACAGCTTATAAAGCGTTCACCGTTTAAGATTTCGGCTAAAACCTCCAGCTCTTCATCGTATCGGAAGGCTTGCCCGCTTTTCTTTTTGGCATCGTATTCCTTGGCGCGGTTAAAATAATTCACATACAACTGCTCCACACCCATACGCGTTTGTGGGAAACGTTCGAAACTCGACCAATTGGATTGTTTTACATTTTCACCCAAGGCGAATTTTATAAATTTCGGACTATTCTTATAAATTAGCCCATCTGCCTCTTCGCCCCATTTTAATTTTATGATGGCCGATCTACCGCCAATGGGATTGGCCGAGCCGTGTAAGATTTGAATGGAGGTAACCCCACCTGCCAGATTTCGGTAGATATCAATATCTTCGGGATCTACTACATCTTCAATGCTTACTTCGGCAGAAGAATTGTGGCCGCTTTCGTTTATCGACAGTGCAGCGATATGCGAATGCTCATCGATCACTCCGGCGGTCAAATGTTTACCGGTAGCGTCTACAACTAGAGCACCACCTGCCGAAAGGTTCTTTCCTATTTTCGAGATCTTTCCATTCTTTACCAAAACATCCGTTTCGGTCAATACACCGGCCGCTTCACTGGTCCAAACCGTCGCATTTTTGAACAGCATATCTTGCTGTCGCGGTTTTGTAGTAAAGCCGTAGCCCACATTGGGATAGGTAAGGGGAACTATTTCTATTTTGCTTTCTTCTGAAGTGTCTTTCTTCGCTTCCTCTTCGGCAACAGCAGCTCCTTTTCGGCTTGCCATAAATGTTGCTTCTAAACCGTTTGGCAGTACTAATTTTCCGGAGAAATTAGTGCCCTCCTTCGGAATGACAGCTGTGGCGCGATACACCTCTTTCGAAGTATCATCGGTAAATGAAAAAGTCACCCAATTTGAAGTATACTCTATTTTTGAAGGGTATTTTACATCGCCTATGCTGACTTCAATTTTCGGTTTTGAAGCTTCCCCTGAAAGGTTCATATCGTAAATTTTACCCCCAGCACTGAGGTTGTAGCTTCCTCGGATGTCTTTTTGATCCTTGTCGTTGATCACGTTTTTAGCACCTTGTACCCAATTCTCATAGAGGGTGGTCTCTTTATCAAATACATCACCCGAAGTAATTAAAAAATTTGCAAAACGTCCCGGTTGTAAAGAACCTATAAGATCGCTCTTGCCCAATAATTGAGCGGGAACAGTAGTTAAGGCTTCCAAGGCCTTTGTCTTATCCAAACCATATTCCAAGGCCTTTTTCAGTTTTTCACTGAATTCGGATGGCTTCTTCAGATCATGTGTGGTTAGTGAAAAGGTAATACCGTTGTCGGCCAATACCTTCGGATTCATAGGACCTTGATTCCAGGCTCGCATATCTTCTAAGGATATATAATTGGCCATATACGGATCACTCACATCAAAGGCATCCTTAAAGTTGATAGGAATGATATACCGGGCATTGGTCGCTTTAATCTTATCGATCATCTCGTATTCATCGCCGCCACCAACAATTACGTAATCGATACTGAACTTGTCGCCAATGTTATCGGCTCGTAGATCATTTCCCTTATTTCCGGCTTCAATAAACGAAGTAAGGGACCTGTTTTTAATGAGTGCTTCCAACGAACGATCCTTGGTCGTAACATTGCCTTTGGCGTACCAGTCGGCATCGTGATACATCTGCCGTAACAAGGCCATAGCACCCATAAGTGATCCCGGATAGGATTGTCTGCTAGCCACACTTTTAGAAAAGGAAAAATACTGCCCCGATGCATCTTCAATGATCCTAGTGGCATCGCCATCGTCATCATTTAGTGCTACCAGAACCCCCGTTCCACGGGCAATCCCATCCATAATATGTGTATTTACAACACCAAAACCCGCCTTCCGAAATTCATCGGCATCTTTTTTATTGTATTTAAACGAATTGATGGCCGCATTTTCGGGCATGATATGATCGTTCCAATAAAAGCCTTCCCGACTTGGTTCGTATTGAGGGGAACGGCCTCGACCTTCGGCACGCTCGGGCTTTTCCACTCCAAATCCGGTATAGGGATCTATAAAAGAGGGGTAGATGAATTTCCCTTGCAGGTCGATTACCACGGTATTCTTCGGAATAGTAACCGATTTTCCCGAAGCAACTACTTTTCCCTTTTGAATCAATAGGGTACCATTGTCAATCTTCTGAGTAGGCGTAATAAAAATAGTGGTATTGGTAAATGCCGTAAAATTGTTGTTTTCTTCTTTAACACCATCGTTCTTCGGAAAATAATCCTGAGCAGAAACCAGCTGTATACATAGGAACAACAAGAGGATACTTGTTATTTGTTTCATAGTGTGGTTGGTTGTATTTATAATAGGTTTTTAAAGATAGGAATGTAAAACAAGTTTGGGAAACATCGAGTTGGCTTTTAACATCTTGTTAAGTTTTTTAACATTAAAAGGGTTTGTCTTCAAAGTAATTCACTACCAGTGCAACCATATAGCTATAGCTCATAATTCCTTTGGATTGGTTATTTGCTTTTAAGAACTGATCCCAAAAACTCTTAGACAGTGTTTCGAAGGGGTTGGCATAGCTCGCCCAAAAATCACGCATCTCCTTATAGCTTTTTAAAATTCCCGGATTTACCGTAGCAAGTATTTCTTCATATTTGTCTAGATCCCGCCTTGCAATTTCGTTGATACAATAACGCAGCGCAAAAATATATCCTGTGTATTGAATATATGGGTCATCATTGTGAAGTGTAGCCAAGGTCGCGATAAAATTGGCTTCGTTTTCACGTGCATACCCAATTTGGTGTGCTTCTTCGTGACAACTTATCACCGGAAACTTATAGGTTTTCATGAGGTTATTCACCTGCGCTTCTCCCGAAAACGGATTGTAGTAACCGCTATAGCCCATATAGGTCAACGCCAAGCTCCACCCACTTTTTTTGATGCTTCGGGGTGAATAGGCCAGACTCGGAAATTCTTTCTCTAAATTTTGATATCCATTAATCGATTTTTTGAACATTTCCTTTTGGGTAAAGGGAAGATCAATTTTCACCGTATCTGCATAACCCAGTTGAGCATGCAACTCATTGGATTTTAGAATGAGCCTTTCGGTTGTTCTAATCAGCGCTTCGGTGGTATACTCATTGTCCAGGTCGAGGGTTTGGTGTAAGGGCACGCGATAATAGTTGAACCCCCAAAGCATATTAAATACAAAATAAACAATGGATAACGTGGCAGTAATATCCATAAAAAACCAAACAGGTTCTCGCCAAAGACGATGGTAGTTTTTATAGACCCACCGAATCGCTACTATGGCGATTAGCAGATAGAACAGGTCTCCTATTGAAAAAGGGATCCAGCCAAATAGATAACGCGATACTTTCGATAAAACCGTATAAAGGCCTCTGCTATAATAGGTTTCAACAAACTCTGGAAAATTTTTGAGAAGCTGCAAAAAAATAATCTGAACCGGTAACAAAAAGGTAAGGATGAGGCGTGTTCTTCTTTGCATATTTCAAACATACAAAGAAATCTTTTATCACATAATTTTAAATCGTGTCTTAAAATGGTAATTTTGTCAAGGCTGAAATTATTTCAGTAAAACAACAAACATTAAACACATGAATGAAGCGGTTAGAAACTTAGAACCAAAAGCGATTTGGAACAAATTTGCCGATTTAAATGCGGTTCCCAGACCCTCCAAAAAAGAAGAGCGCGTGATTGCCTTTATGAAGGATTTTGGAAATCAACTCGGATTGGAAACAATAGAAGATGCCGTTGGCAATGTAATTATACGGAAGCCAGCTACCCCCGGGATGGAAGACCGAAAAGCCATTGTCATGCAGTCACATTTGGACATGGTACATCAAAAGAATAACGATACCGACTTCAACTTTGATACCCAAGGAATAGAAATGTTTGTGGACGGAGATTGGGTACGTGCCAAAGGAACGACCCTTGGTGCAGATAACGGCCTGGGCGTTGCAACCATCATGGCTATTTTGGAAAGTAAAGAGATTGCCCATCCTGCGTTGGAAGCATTATTTACCATAGATGAAGAGACCGGAATGACAGGTGCTATGGGTCTAAAAGGGGGATTGCTGAAAGGGGAGATTTTGTTAAATCTCGATACCGAAGAAGATGATGAGATTGGAGTGGGATGTGCCGGAGGTGTAGATGTTACCGCGACCAGAAACTATGCCGAAGTGACGCCTGCTGTCAAGTCTGAAGCCTATAAGATTACGGTAAAGGGGCTAAACGGCGGTCATAGCGGGATGGACATTATTAAGGGATTGGGGAATGCCAATAAAATGATGAACCGATTACTATATGCGGCGAATTCTACGATGCAGCTAGCCGAATTACAGGGAGGAAGTCTTCGGAATGCTATTCCCAGAGAAAGTGTAGCTATTGTTGTGGTTCCTTCGGAAAAAGCAGATTTGTTTATGGCCGAAATAAATAAGGTCAAAGCCCAACTTCTTGATGAATACAAATTACTTGAAAAGGGACTTGTTATTTCAGCTGAAAAAATTTCGGAAGTGCCAAATAAAGTAATGGATCGAAACGATCAAAACGCGTTTCTGAATGTGATTTATGGCGCTCACAACGGTGTTTTTAGAATGAGCCCTGCGATCGAGGATTTGGTGGAAACATCTAACAATATTGCGAAAGTTACAGCAAAGGATGGAGCTATCAAGATCGAATGCTTAACACGTTCTTCGGTAGAGTCTTCTAAGTACGATATGGCCAATACGCTAAAAGCGGTGTTTGCACTTGCCGGATGCAATGTTACTTTAACCGGGTCGTATCCGGGTTGGGAGCCCAATATGGACAGTGCCATCCTAAAGGTCTTGGATATCCTATATACAAAGCTGAATGGGGAAAAAGCAAATGTTGCGGCCTGCCATGCAGGTCTTGAGTGTGGTATTTTGGGTCAAAACTATCCCGGGATGGATATGATTTCATTTGGTCCTACCATCAAAGGAGCACATTCGCCCGATGAACGAGCTAGTATTTCGTCTACTCAGAAATACTGGGAATTTGTATTGGAGATCTTGAAAAACATCCCAAAAAAATAATTTCACCTATAATAAAAAAAGCCGCTTGTTTCAAGCGGCTTTTTTTATTTATATAGATCGTTTATTCAACGATACCGACCAATTCCAATTCGAAAATCAGGTCGCTATCCGGAGCAATCACCGGTGGGTAACCGCGCTCTCCATAGGCCAAATGCGATGGGATCATTAAGGTGATCTTATCGCCAATTGTCATTGCCAAAAGACCCTCTCTAAATCCAGGGATCAAACGAGCGTCCGGGCTATAATCGGTAGCCGTTGGACTGTACATACCACCGTCTACTTTGCGGTGGTCAACTGCTTCGTACGCTTCGGTCACATCTAATAAGTTTGAATCGAAAAGCATACCGTTGGTCAAATATCCAGCATAGTTCATAAGCACTTTACTACCCTCAGCTGGTTTTGCTTCAGTTCCTTTGGTATTCCAATAGATTTTAATTCCGGAAGGAAAAGTTTCAGCTCCCTCAAGTACCGCAGCTAATTCAACAGCCTTTGCCGCTGCTACTTTAGCAATACGCTCTTCTTTCTCTTTTGTCTTCTTCTCAATATTTTCCATCGCTTCCGTAAATGAAGCTACTTTTATATTTCCTTTGTTAATGATATTGACTTCCTGCATGGTAACTGTTTCAACAGGCTTGTCTCCCGGCTTGGTTGTTTCCATAGTACCGATAGAATCTACGATTTCTTGTCCAATTACAATCTCACCAAATACCGAGTGCTTTCCGTCCAACCAAGGAGTTTCCTTTAATGTGATGAAAAACTGACTCCCATTGGTATCGGGGCCCGAATTTGCCATGGATAAAATCCCTTTTTTACTATGTGCCAAACTGTCGACGAATTCATCCGGAAAACGGTATCCCGGATTTCCAGTACCATCTCCTTTTGGGTCTCCCCCTTGGATCATAAAATCCTTGATCACTCGGTGAAAAGTAAGTCCGTTAAAGAACTTTTTCCCTTTAAAAGTAGAATCAACCATGGTGTTATTACCTTCCGCCAATGCAATAAAGTTGGCAACGGTTAATGGAGTATCTTCGTGATAGAGTTTTGCTACAAACGTACCTTTATTGGTGACGAATTCGGCATAGACGCCATCCTTTAAGTCGGGGTACTTATTCTCGCATGAAGCGAGTGTTAATGAAATTAATAAAAATAACAATGTTAGTTTTTTCATCTTTTTAAATTTTTGTTTTAAAAAATACGACACTCAGTTTGTCTTATTTTGGATGTTGCAAAAATAATTGAATCCTCGATTTAACATAGAAAATTATGAATTATTTAAGCAGAAAGTTAGGATTTTCTAATTTCCGTGCGGATCTAAGATGGATTTTAGCGTAACTGTACTTTGCACAGGAATATTGGTGCCTAGTTTGTTTTCAATTCCGTAGTAACCATAGGCCTTATACGAAGGGAATAGGAAGGTCACCTGCTCACCTACGTTCATTAGTTTAATCCCGTCACGGATCCCTGAGATAAGATCTTGATTGCTTTGGTCTACCTTGTACAGTTGTAGGCCGTTTTCTGTTTCTGAAATGATGGTAGTGCCATTCAAATCTTTGATGTCGAAGGTGAAGGTAACTTCATCTCCAAACTCGGGTAACTTGGTTGCAATGGTATCTTCGATATTATAGAAATACCAAAACCCATTTTCCGAAGCTTTATATTCATATTGTGGGTTGGCTTGCATGAGTTCCGAAATTCGGGCTTCTTCTTTTTCAAAAATCTTTTTATTGCGTTCGGCCGATTCTTTTATAAACGAGCCTGAACTTCTTTGTACCGGTTTTCGGGCTTCCGGACTTTTACAAGAGGCGAAAGCGACTAGCAGTAGAAACAGATAAAATAGGTTACGAATCATGGGACAAGGCATCTGAATAGCTAGGCAAGATACTAATAAATTCAGAAATTGTTTTTGATAATGTCTTTAAACTTCGTCCTCCGGCCGCGTTAATGTGCCCGCCACCGCTGTAGTGATTTCGCGCAAATTCGTTTACTGAAAAAGTGCCTTTACTTCTGAAAGACATTTTAACAATTCCATCCTGCTTATTCTCTATAAAGATTACGGCGAAGCAAATGCCCTCCACCGAAAGTGCGTAGTTTACAAAACCTTCGGTATCGCCTTTTTTAAAATTGTTAGCATCCAGCTCCTTTTGGGAAAGTGAAATATAGGCCGTATGGTATTCCGGTAGGAAGCGCATATTCTTTAAGGCCACACCCAATAGTTTGAGTCGGTCTGGGCTATTGGTATCATATACTTTCTGATGAATTTCAGAATTATTAGCACCCACTTCAATAAGATGTGCAATCACCTTATGCGTTGTAGCCGTCGTTGATGGAAACCGGAACGAACCGGTATCGGTCATAATTCCTGTATATAATTGGGTAGCTATGTCTTTATTCAGCAAATGTAAACCCTTCAAAGCCGCGATGAGGTGATAGACCATTTCGGAGGTAGAACTCATCGCCACGTCGCTATACGTCGCTACCGCATATCCATCGGGTGCCTGATGGTGATCGATCATCACAAATTGGGCTGAGGCCTTTTCGAGATAGGTTTGCATATCTCCTGTGCGATCCAGACTGTTAAAGTCCAAGGTAAAGATCACTTCAGCCTTATCCAATAAAGCAGCACTGGCCGCTGTATCCTTGTCGTGAATTACAATTTCATCGCAGCCCGGCAACCATTTTAAAAAATCGGGGAAATCATTGGGCATGATAATAGTAAGCTCATGTCGCAATTGTTTCAGAAAAAAAGTCAATCCCAAACAGGAGCCAACAGCATCTCCATCCGGATTTTTATGACCTACAACCACCACTTTTTTAGGTGTGTCGAGTAATTGGGTAAGCCGAAGCGTTGTTTCTGCATTCATAGTTTGCGAAGATACAACTTATTCATATTTTGAAACAGCGATTATTTTTATGCGAACCCAATGCGCCATTATTAAACTATGGTTTATTCCTTGTTTTTGTAGTACAAATGTCTACTTTTGCACAAAATTTTAAAAAACCTATGAGAACAGATAGAACGTTTACTATGTTAAAGCCCGACAGTGTTGAAAAAGGACATATTGGTGCTATTCTTGAAAAAATTGCTGCTTCAGGTTTCAGAATTGTAGCGATGAAACTAACCCAGATGACCACAGATGATGCGAAGGCATTTTATGCGGTGCACAAAGAGCGCCCGTTCTTTGGAGAATTAGTGGAATATATGACGCGAGGTCCAATTGTAGCTGCCATTCTCGAAAAGGAAAATGCGGTGGAGGATTTCCGTACGTTGATTGGTGCAACCAATCCTGCCGATGCTGCCGAAGGTACCATTCGTAAATTATATGCTGCTTCTATTGGTGAAAATGCCGTACACGGAAGCGATAGCGACGAAAATGCAGCGATTGAAGGTGCTTTTCATTTTTCAGGAAGAGAGATGTTCTAAGACCATCGTTTATATACTAATACGAAACCACCTACGCAATAGGTGGTTTTTTATTGAATCAGAATTAATTTTTGAGTTTCAATGGCATCTCCATTTCGCGTTAGTTGTACAAAATAGAGCCCTGCTTTGGCTTGAGGTATCGAAACCTTCGTCTTGCTTTTCAGGATTTTTTCAGAATAGATCATTTTCCCGTTTATATCAAAGATTTCAATAGAAATAGTATCCGATTTAGTATTGCTAATTTCTATATTGAAATGCCCACCCTCTACCGGATTTGGGTATAGTGTAATTTGTGGACGCGTATAATCGAGAACACCAAAAACAATGGGGTTGGTAGTAAGAATTTTATTTCCTAGGAGCGCATAACCAATATCTTCATCCGCAAATTTTAAGTCGGCATAACCTGGATTTGCATTGCAATTATCAGCGTTTGTTTCTTCAAAATAGCTTTCAATCCAAGTGTCACCTACATCGAAGGATTTATTTATTTTAACATAACAACAATCACATAAAAGCGCTGCCGAACTCATAACAAAACCCAAATTGTCATTTTGAAAATACAAATCGGCGGCACCCTCTAAAATATCTTCTAATATATAATTCGTCCACTGAATGTTATCTATTGTTTTAAAAATACTATTGCCCATATAATAATAACTTCCGCCGTCTTCGGCGAATCCAGCTAAGACCTGCGTGTAATTCTCGGTGATGGAAATAGAAAATAGATCTTCTGAAGTACCTATGGATAAAGGATTCCATATAGCTCCTCCTGTTGAAGTGTGGAAAAATGCACCGTTATTTCCGGCGAAATATCCAACGTTTTCATCTTTAAATTGTATGCTATTTAGTTTTTCACTCGTAATCGCTGTGTTTAGAATCCACGTCAGACCTCCATCTGTTGAGTGCAATACGACTCCTTCATTACCAACAACCCATATATTATTAGAGGCAGCGATGGCGATCGAAATTAAATCTTCGGAAGTACCCGAAACCTGTTGCGACCAATTTTGTCCTCCATCGACAGTTTTTAGAATAGCCCCATGGGTTCCAACGGCAAAACCGGTATTCGAATCCTGAAAAACCATATCTAAAAAATATTCCGAAACCCCACTGTCGTAGGCAACCCAATTGCTTCCGCCGTCTTCCGTTTTATAAAAATAGCCAAAATCGGCAGCGATGTGTACAATGTTTTCATTTATGGGGTAAATGGCACCATGGCTATTTCCGCTAGGAATTTCAAAGTTTAAATACCCCCAATCCTGTTGTGAATATACATTTACGGTACAGCACAACGCAATGAAAAAAAGAAAA
>NZ_JAIOHK010000028.1 GCF_019913785.1 Altibacter sp. | reverse complement strand
GCCTGTCCCGAACTTGGTGAGGGAATGCCTGGAGGTACCACGAGCCCCGCGAGGGGTATCGACAGAAAAGCACTCTTTTTAGGGTGCTTTTTTTATGCCGTAGGCAGAACGAATCGAGGCCTGTCCCGAACTTGGTGAGGGAATGCCTGGAGGTACCACATAAAAAGACTATCGAAAGACGGTCTTTTTTAGTTTATAAGATTCTGAAATCTTGAAATATATTTGTTTCTTCTAGGTGTGACTTACAGTCTTATTTTGGGTCTAAAATAATATAAACCTAAAATACAAAACGCCATGAAAAAACTTATAATCATTTTCACAGCCATAGCAATTTCTGGAAGTGTCTTTTCTCAGAAACTTCCCAATAACGAGACAAAGACTACAGTGGCAACCTATGATGGCTACTCGGATATTGCATATTTTTTTACTAAGGACCTCGACCAGAGCACTATTATTTTTGAAAAGATTGCAGACGATGTACTAAAAAAATACAATTTAACCGATAAGAAATATCTTAAAAAGACCTTTCGAATCACTTATCATGTGAAGTATGAAAAAACGTCCTCTAGGAATAATAAAGCAACTACATCTTCGAGTGAGAAATCATTTATAAAGCGGTTATCCATAATGGAAATGGAATTGCTAGAAGCTTATGAGAATTTGGATTGATTTAATCGAAAAATATGTTTAAAAGAAAGATCGAAAGTTAAACTTTCGACCTTTCTTTTTTTTAATTAGCTAGCTAGTAAACCAAAGTAGCTTCAAACGGTCCTGACCATTTTGAAGCTCGTCCGACTGCAGGAGCGATAGTTGCAAAAACCTCTAATTTCCTTGAAAAGTAACTGCCATTTTTTTTACTTAGTTTTCCTAACTTAAGTGCGATGGGCGTTTCAAGTACAATTTCAGGCACTCCGGCCACCAATTTAACAACTTCTCGACCCATAAAATCATCTCTTCTATCTGACGAAATTGGAATAAGTTTACTTTCATCCCAATTTGGAATTATAATAGGCGTATCTGTTTTTCCATGCACATCGTACACAAATAAATTCAAACAATATTCCATTCCGAGCTGGATATCCATTTTGTGAAATTGAATTTTAGTGGTTACTTTGATCTCGCTCAATTCATCCCCAACATGGATAACGTCTGGGACACTCATTAATTCGACTGAGATAATTTTAGCCATAATTTAAAAAGGAGTTTTAATAAATATTATTGATTTGTTTTTCTTGAAAACTGTTTTTTAGCAGAAAATAACAAGCCAACTAAAAGACCAGCAACAAAGCTACCAAGTATGATTAATATGCGAGATATTGAAATCTTCCAAAAAAATATTTTCACTTCAGTTACTTCAATATTCTGTAAGGCAAAAACTATAAATAAGGCAACTATCACCAGTACAACTATCGTTGTTATTTTACCACTATTTTGCATATCTTATGTTAATGTTCTATTTATTAAGACCCAAAATTTCTTTAGAAGTCACTCTTAAGCCTGTCAGTTTTCTTGATATTTCCATAAGGTACTTTGCAATAACACATCTCTTTGCAAAATTATAAGACGCTTACAGTCTTCCGAAAGCTGAAAATGTAATAAATACACCTCATTTAAGTCCTTAGTTACAAGTGCTTCTTGAGTTTCGAACTCCTAATTACCCAAAGCAAAAAACTGCATGATCATATCTACAAAATTTCTAGATATAATTTCTTTGCGAGTAAGAAATGAATCCACTTTAGCCAATGCCCTTTTTGTAGCTTAAAAGCGAGTTCTCAAACCCTACTGAAGACACATTTGTTATCGGAACTGATGGCGCTTTGGTTTTTACCTCCATTAAATATTGATATTTCTTTTCTCAATATCGCTTTATTCAAGAATATGAATATAAGTCTAAATTCTTCTTCATGATTATTTAATTAAACCAATGCATTCTCTGTTGTACTGTCTAAACAGAATAAAGCCGAAGTTCTACTCATATTAACCATTGCAACCAAATCATCAATGTTCATTCCAGAGGCTAACGGCATAATATTCAAATCTGCATTGGAATCTTTCAATACTTGTTCCTCTGAGATTGGATCATAGCTTTTTATGACAGTATCAATTGGAAATCGAACCAGGTCCTTCAATAAATCGATATCTTCTTGTCCGGCTATTCCATTTTCATGTAGAGAAATATTTACTGAAAGATTCCCGTTCCAGTTTTTATGAATTAGAAGAGATACAAGAATCGACAAATCGTTATTATTTATGTCATAATTTGTATTCCACATTTCGGGCACATCCCTTATCCATAAATTTACGCTCTTCTCTAGTGAAAGCCCGACATTCTCAAACGGGACATACACCAAAACACCATATTGATTTTGTTTGGCTGCGCTTATAAGTCGTTCATAAGAGATGTTTTGTGCTGGATTATTACTTACTGTTATAAACACGGTATTTGGTTTAAAAAAGGCTGCATGTAATGATTGCATACTAATCTTTAATGTATCAGCAAGGTCATCACCATCAACATAGGTATAGCTGGTTGCTATATTTTGTTTCTGAAGTCGCCGTTTTACCCGTGGTAAAAAAATATTTAGTTTATCGGATACACTTTCTGTATGGTTCTTCAAGGCCAATAATTTAATGGACCCTTTCGGAGCCACAATACTTTCAATAAGCTTGAAGGAACTTCGAATTTCTTTAGGTGCCGTAACGGGTATCAATAAATCGGGTCTCCACGAACGAACCTCCTTAGTAGGGCTTAATTCGGTTGTTTTTTTGGTGGACCATTCTGCTAAGGCGGTAAACAAACCACTTCTAGAGTCGCCTGCGTCCGACTTCAATTTCTTTTTTACCAAATAGAAATAGAACAAAATGATCAAAATTAACGACGCCAATGCCACCGCTGCATTTATAATAAACATAACGGTTAACGATCCAAATGCTCCTATAATAGGCACAATTATTGGGATTTTCAAAGTTGGTCTAAAACTGGGTAATGCCAATGATTGTTCGATAAGTGCTACGATGTTTACCATGGCATATGTTATCATAAAGAACATGGTAATGAGTGGTGCAATTGTATTAAGGTCTCGCAATGAAAGTCCAAATAAAACAATGACGGCAGTAATCAACATCGCATTAAACGGTTCTCCTTTTTTATTGGTCTTCGAAAGAAATTCACTTTTGGGTAGGATTCTTTTCTCACCTAATGCCAATAAGATTCTGGGAGCCCCAACAAAAGAGCCCAAGGCCGAAGATAATGTTGCACCAAGCAATCCGGCCAATACAATTGGCGCATAATAAGCCTTATCAATAAATACATTATAGTTATTTAATAATTCTTGAGGCGTTGCCAGTAAGGCCGCCACAAAAACTAAAGCCATATAAACTATTGTCGTAATTATAACGGCAGTTATAGTTCCACTGGGAATACTCTTTCTTGGATTCTTTAAATCGCCCGACATATTCGCCCCCGCCATAACCCCTGTCACTGCAGGGAAAAAAACTGCGAAAACCAACCAGAAAGACGTGCCGCTAAAGTTGGTCTCTGGTGAACCTTGATAGTTCCCAAACCAAACAAAGTCATAATTGAGCTCATTTACAAACAAGCCACCAACAATAGAGGCTATTGACAATATAATAATTGCCATAATTACATATTGAATTTTAAAAGCAAAACTGGTACTAATAAATGCAATAGCTAGTACCAAGACAAAGACCATCAAATCCAGTAATAACGGACTTAGGTCGATAAGACTTTGCAAGCCTTCACGGAATCCAAATACATACATCGCGACTGCAATCGCCTGTGAAAAGAAAAATGGTATTCCTATGGCTCCTCCTATTTCTAGGCCTAGTGATTGGGAAATTAAACTAAATGCCCCTCCCGAACCAATTCTAATATTAGTAGTAATACTAGAAAGTGATAGCGCCGTTGAGAATGTGATTGCAACTGCGACAATGATAATAAGGAATGCACCTACAATTCCTGCATTTCCAACTACCCACGGATGTCGGATATACATGATCACCCCTAGGATGGTTAAAAAAGTAGGGGTGAAAACACCCGCCATGGTGCCAAATTTTGGAGCTATTTTATTTTTTTTTGAATCCATTTAATTTGAATATTAATAAATTATACGGCACCTTACTCTCTAAAATACTGCAAAAAACGCCTCTAAACAGAAGCGTTTTAAGCATGTATAAAAAGGCTCCAAGTGTTATTATTTCTTTATTATTTGCGATTTATCATTTAATCCTTCTACTTGAATATTCGGATTTCCATAAACATAAATATTGCTCTTCCCCTGAGCATAGAGTTTTAAGTCAGATCCAACATACATATAAATATCAGAATAATTCGATGCAATAATATTTGCCGAAGTAGCTTTCAGTTTTTTGGCTTTTATATCGGTAGAGCCGGTCGCAGTCAATTGCAAATCAAGTACGTCTCCACTGATATTTATATCAGACCGCTTATTCACATTTAACGAAATCGTATCCATACTCACCGTCGTATTAAGATAAGCATTCTCATTTAGAATCAAATTAGCTTTTATACCCCTTAATAATAATTCGCCTTTTGTACTATCGCTAAACAAAAAAGTTCCGTTTTCAATAGCTAAATCCAATTTATATTTAGTATCGTTAATTGCCGTAAAGGTTAATTCTTTACAATTCAACTTATTTAGAGATTCTAACTCAACTTCATCTCGAATAGCTATCTTATCCACTTGTTTAAACGTGACATTAATTTCCAATTTTTTGTATGAAGTAATTCTGTTAATAGTATAAATTTTTAAAACATCATCCTCAACATCAAATCTTACAATTCCAATTAAGTTGTCATCTGTTTTTAAATGATAGCCATTTTGTTCTGTTTGAGTTAACGAAACTACTAGATTATCGCTAATTTCAATAGCACTAAAGTCTTCAAGGGATTTATAAACATCAACAATTACTTTGCTGCCTTGAATTTTTGGTTTTTTCTGTGCAAGTAAACTTGTACATATTATGAGTAAGGTAATTACACTAATTTTAATTTTCATAGTTTAATGATTTGATTACTGTTCCTTATTATGAGCCTGAAAAGTCAATGAAGTCACAAATGTGCATTATTTAATTGCCCGAACTAAACCCATCTGAAATTCTGTTGAAAATTTGAGTATATGCCGCATTCCGACAATAACACTCAAAATCTGAATAATCTAAATAGTAGGTTGCATCTTGTTCAGAATTCATAAGTTTAGAATATTCTTCCTTATAAAAAGTTTCCCATTTTTGAAGAAATAATTCCATTTTCGATTCACTTTCCATTTCAGAATAGCGATTAGGAAACGTTAGAATTATGTATTCGTAAATTTCATTTTTAATTTTTCCGAAGCCTTTTTGTTTTTCGACCATTTCAAACAAATTAATATCTTAACTATGTTACGTTTAAAATGAAACAATGATTCGGTATAGTATACATACTACATTGAATGATTGTTTCTAAACCAATGGAAAAACAGGTTATAAGTTTAAACAACTTACTTTGCTCTTTTTAGTTTTTTATTCAAATGACCGTTTCCCTTGGTGTAAACTATTCTTTTATTTCAATTTGGTTTTCAACAATATCCTTGATAGGCACTACAATTCTTCCGCTTGCGGTTTTCAAGGTTATTGAAATGCTATTAATAGATTCTATCGTTCCCGAAATGTTATTAAACTGAATAGCTTGTCCAATTTCATAACTTTTACGGGTATAAAACGTTTTTAGCAAGTCACTCACAATGTCCTTAGACCCCAGCCCAAAACCTATAGCAATTGTTGCTAAGAACGCTCCTAAGATGATGGTCAAATTATTCGTGATAATATCAGTATCTATTCCGGCTTGGTTTAAAGCGGTCACCGTTATTATGATGGCAATTACATAGAACACCAAACTACTAATAATCTTTGCCCCGCTTAAATCGAAAGAGTCGAATAACCCCCGAATCGCCTTTTTTATAAAACTGGCAATGTATAGACCCACCATAAAAAGTGCAAGTGCACTAAACAGCTTTGGCAAATAACTAAGTAGTTTCCCTATTTCTACTGAAACAATTTCCCAATTCATGATATCTGAAGCAACAATAAGAAAAACCAAAAACATAATCCATTTTACAAAAGCGACGATTACACTTGTTACATTGAATTTTAAATCTGTTTTCCCAAATAGATCCTTTTCATTGATAATATCAGTAAGCTTATCAACTTTTACAAGATGTAAGACCTTACGTAGTAAATACACAATTATCTTCGTTATAATCCATCCAATTAATAGAATGAGAAGGGCTCCTATTACATTAGGTACTGCCTCCATAATATTTATTCCCATCTCATTTAGGGAATTGAAGGTTAATTCTTTCCAGTTTGTCAAAGTTTCCATGGTTTTGCTTATTTAGTTTTTGTTATTCTTTTTTTTTCTTTTTTTGAAAAAGCTCTCAGCAGCCGAAGCATAATTAAATGAAAAGAGACGAGCGGCTTCCATAAATAATTTATAAGCCGATACATCATCCATCACTTTTTTCTTCATTTCTTTAGGTGCCTCCTTGGGTGGATGTACCAATTTCTTAAATGGATTCTCCATATCGTTTATACTTTTTCATTACACAATTCTACAATTCGGGCTTTGGCTCTTTTAAGTCTCATTTTGACCGCACTTTCACCAAGTTCCAGCACATTCGCTAGATCTTTTATGGACAGGTCGTCTTGATATTTGAGCAGTAATAACATCTTATCGTCTGGATTAATAATGTCTAACGCTTTTCTAAGTTTATCAACTTGAAGTTGAAACAAACTATAATCGTCTGTCTCAATTAATAAATGATCGTAATCTTCTACAGAAACCGAAGCTCTATCCATTTTTCGAGCAGTATCTCTAGTTACATAATTCACACAGAAATTATATGTAAAAGCATAGAGCCACGTAGAAAATTTAGCCGTTCCTTTGTAGTTGCCGAGCTTCATAAATAACTTTAAAAAAATATCCTGTACTAAGTCCTCGGCCTCGTCTTCAGTTTTTACAAAATTATAGCACTTGTTATAAACGGTATCGCCATAACGATCGTACAACACTCCAAAAAGCATTGTATTTTGTGTTTTAACTATTTGTGCTACCAGTTCCTCGTCGGTAAGACTTTGGAAACTATCATTTGTTTTCAAGGCTTTGTATGGTTACTTTATTAATAAGACACATTAAATCAAAATAAGTCACTTAATTTACAAATAGTTGTGCCCTAATTTTATTTCTTCACTTATTTTTAATTTGAAATATCCTTCGAAGACTTTAAATTATAATCCTTTTCCCTATTTTTATTGAACCAACTAACAATCCTATTATGAGATACGTCCTTCTCACGCTCTTTCTTTTTATATCGGCAAGCGCCTTATCTCAAGTATTAAATGCCGAATCCCTTCGGAAAGTAACCGATACCAGTGGGTATTCCGGATCAGCCGGGATCAATTTTGCACTAAAGCGCAATACGAACGACTTCCTTACCATATCGAGTAATATTCATTTACAATACAAAATGGGTAACCATTTAGTGCTGTTTAAAAACGATGTGGAGTTTCAAAAAATAGAGGGTGAAAAATTGGAGAATAACGGTATTTCACATCTTCGATACAACTATCGCTTTCATCCCTATATTGGCTGGGAAGTATTTGTACAAGCACAATATAACAAGGTGTCGTTAATAGATTTCAGGGCATTGGCAGGTACCGGACCACGTTTTAAAATTGGCAATTCCGAAAAATATAAATTCTACCTTGGGACATTGGTCATGTACGAACATGAAGAATTAGCCGATGGAATAACACCCATTCAGCGTGATTTTAGGGGCAGCGCCTATTTTTCCTTTAGCCTTTACCCCACCGAAACCCTGAGTTTTATAAGCACTACCTATTATCAACCTAAGATCTCTCAATTTGGCGATTATCGAATTTCGAGTCAGTCCTCATTAATCATATCGGTATTTAAGAACTTTGCATTTGCTACCAACTATATGTTTTTATATGACGAGTTTCCCGCCATAGGCATCCCAAACTCTCAATATAATTTTACGACCGGGGTAACTTATTACTTCGATTAAATTCTTAAAACTTTGTAAGTTTTTTTCTTTCCATAGACTACTTGTTTATATTTACGAACTTCAAAACCGGTGATACGGTTATTTCGTACTTATAATATAATCATCTATGGCAACTAACAATTATTACGACCCGGCAGATCTTCGGAAATTTGGCTCCATCACCGAATGGAGCGAAGAATTAGGTACAAAATTTTTCGACTACTATAGCAAAGTCTTTGAGGAAGGTGCCTTAACCGCTCGTGAAAAATCATTAATAGCCTTGGCCGTATCGCATACAGAAATGTGTCCCTATTGCATCGATGCCTATACAAAAGACGGACTGCAACGCGGAATCACCAAAGAAGAAATGATGGAGGCTGTCCATGTAGGAGCCGCTATTAAAAGTGGTGCAACTTTGGTTCATGGTGTAATGATGATGAATAAAGTGAATAAGCTGGATGGATAATCACAAGCCCTTTTTATGTTGAAATTAAAAACCCAATCACTACACAAACGCGAGAGTGAACTCGCTCAGGCAAAACGCCAACTTGAAATACTTTCCAACGGTATCTTTCAAGGGGGTGATTTGCCCACCTTTGCCAATAAAATAAACGAAACACAGCAGTATCCTCTCCGACCTAAAAAGCTGGAGATCCTTCAAATTAATGTAGGCTATATGTGCAATCAGGTGTGCGATCACTGTCACGTAGATGCCGGCCCCGATAGGACCGAGATCATGACCAAAGAAACCATGCTAGAATGTCTTGAGGTGATAAAAAAGACCAGTGCGCACACACTCGACCTAACGGGTGGGGCCCCAGAGATGAATCCTAATTTTCGATGGTTTGTCGATGAAGCCAGTAAAGCCGGAATTAAAGATTTTATTGTCCGCAGCAATCTCACCATCATTCGGGCAAATAAAAAATATCATGACCTCCCGCAATTTTTTAAAGAGCACAATGTGCATGTAGTGAGTTCGATGCCCCATTGGACGCGAGGTAAAACCGATAAACAAAGAGGTGACGGCGTGTTCGACAAATCGATTACTGCCCTTCAAGCATTAAACGCCGTGGGCTACGGAATACCTGGAAGTGACCTTCGGTTGGATTTGGTCTATAACCCCAGTGGTGCTTTCTTACCGGGTGATCAAAACAGCATGGAAAAAGATTTTAAAAAGGCGTTGCTCGAAGACTTTGGTATACAATTTCACAATCTGTTTGCCATTACTAATTTACCAATCTCCCGTTTTTTAGACTATTTAATTGCTTCCGAAAATTACGAAGATTATATGTACCAACTCGTCGAGGCATACAATCCAGCTGCTGTTTCCAATGTCATGTGTACGAATACCATTTCGGTAAGCTGGGACGGCTGGTTGTACGACTGCGACTTTAATCAAATGCTAGATTTAAAAGTAGCCAGTAAAGTGAAACATATTAGCGAGTACAATGAAGAAACCCTCTCAAATAGAGATATTATAATCTCACAACATTGCTATGGATGTACGGCCGGTGCAGGTAGTAGTTGTCAGGGTACTGTATCAGGATAATTAGTGACTTCAACCATGAAAAATATACTATTCATTTGTGTCTTTTTAAGTATGGCTTCTGCCACAGCACAGGAGTCGCTGGACAATCTGTTAAAGACATTCAATTCGGGGAGTGTTTCGTATATTTCGGTACAGGAATTACGCCGTTTGCAAGTGAATGAACCCATTGTTATTCTAGATACCCGCGAAAAGGAAGAATTTGATGTAAGCCGAATCGCTTCAGCCAGATATATAGGTTATTCTGAATTTTCTTCAGAAAATATTTCAAAAATGATCCCGAAGAAAGACACACCTATTGTCGTCTATTGCTCTCTTGGAATCCGTTCTGAAACTATTGGCGAAAAGCTTCAAAAGGCAGGCTATACGAATATTAAAAATCTCTATGGCGGTATCTTTACTTGGAAAAATGCCGGGTATCAAGTGGTCGATGCCGAAGGAAATCAAACGGAAAAAGTGCATGCCTACTCCAAAATCTGGGGAAAATGGCTGCTCAAGGCTGAAAAAATATACTAATGGGATTATTGTCGAACAAAAACACCAACGGAGCCGAGGACTTGGCCTTCGATTTTCATTTTCCTACTTCAAAAAGGGCCTTACTCATTTTTACGCGCAACCCCGAATTAGGCCGTTGTAAAACTCGCTTAGCCAAGGTGATTGGAGATGAAAATGCGCTCGCCGTTTACACTGTTTTGCTGAAGCATACCGCAGCAATAACGCGACCTGTCGATGCCGATAAGTTTGTGTATTATTCAGAAAAAATTCACACCAATGATATTTGGGATGACGCTGTTTTTAGAAAAAAATTACAGCGTGGAGACGATCTTGGGGCACGTATGGAAAATGCCTTCACCGAAATATTTGCGAGTGGCTATAACGAAGTGGTCATTATAGGAAGCGACATGTACGATCTAAGGACTCCCGATCTTCAAAATGCTTTTCTTCAACTAGAAAAGCACGATGTTGTTATTGGCCCGGCCGAAGATGGAGGTTATTATCTTTTAGGGATGAAATGTTTAGAACAAAAGGTTTTCAGCAATAAAAACTGGGGGACTAATTCGGTTTTAAAAGCTACTTTGCACGATCTCAAAAACGATCTTGTTTTTAAATTACCTCTCAGAAACGATATTGATGTCTACGAAGACCTTAGAGATATTGAAGTGTTTCAGCCCTATTTAAATCAAATTATAAATACAACCGCATAAACGATGAACCGATACATTGAACAGTCTGCTGAATATTTACAACAAAAAGGCTTTGAGGCCCCTGAAATTGGCATCATTTTAGGTACCGGTCTCGGACAAATTTTAGACGAGGTAGTTGTGGAAAGCGAAGTGAGCTACAACCATATTCCTAATTTCCCTACTGCCACTGTTGAATTTCACAAAGGCAAATTGATTTATGGAAATCTTTCAGGGAAAAAGGTAATTGTAATGCAAGGGCGCTTTCATTTGTATGAAGGATATTCGTTGGCAGATGTCACCTTTCCGGTGCGAGTGATGCATCAATTAGGCATCAAGAAATTACTCGTGAGCAATGCCAGCGGCGCCATCAACCTAAAATTTAAAAAAGGAGAGATCATGTTGATTGATGACCATATCAATTTACAAGGAGATTCGCCCTTGGCTTTTAGGGGGGTCGAATTGATGGGTGAGCGTTTTGTAGATATGAGCGCTCCTTACGATGTGGAAATGAATTCAAAATTTGAGCAGATCGCAAAAGCCAATAATATCATCTTACACAAAGGGGTATACGCCAGTGTCATTGGACCCCAATTGGAAACCCGCGCCGAATATCGCTACCTGAAAATAATTGGAGCCGATGCCGTAGGGATGAGTACCGTTCCCGAAGTTATTGTAGCAAACCATCTTGGATTGGCCGTGTCGGCCTTGTCTGTTTTGACCGACGAATGTGATCCCGACCATTTAAAACCGGTCGACATTAACGAAATTATTGCCATGGCTGGTAAGGCAGAACCACATATGACAACCCTTTTTACTGAATTGATTAAACAACTTTAATACCCCACAAACCTATGAGCTATTTAGAAACCACGCACAATCTTTACAAGGAAGCCGCCCTCACTCCCGATGTGGGTCTTTGTTGCACTACCAACCCTGTTTGGGAATTACCTGGATTGAAAATTCCGCGGATCATGCAAGAAATGAACTATGGCTGTGGCAGCACCGTGCATGCCCGGGACCTTACCAATAACCCGCGTACCTTGTATGTAGGTGTGGGCGGGGGCATGGAACTATTGCAGTTTGCCTACTTCAACCGACAAAAAGGTGGTGTTGTTGGTGTGGATGTAGTAGATGAAATGCTGGAAGCTTCCCGAAAGAATTTTATAGCAGCGGAAGCACTAAACCCATGGTTTAAAAGTGAGTTTGTTGCATTGAAAAAAGGCGATGCACTTCACTTGCCGGTGGAAGACAATTCAATTGATGTGGCGGCTCAAAATTGCTTGTTTAATATTTTTAAAGCGGAAGATTTAAAACGCGCTATCGAAGAAATGTACCGCGTATTGAAGCCTCATGGACGTTTGGTGATGAGTGATCCTACCTGCGAGCAGCCCATGAACGAAACACTGAGAAACGATGACCGCCTTAGAGCCTTATGCCTTAGCGGAAGCATCCCCATAGCCGAATACATAAAAGCACTCACCGATGTAGGCTTTGGTACGATCGAAATCAGAGCCCGAAAACCCTACCGAATCTTGGATCCGAAAAACTATCCAACCGACGAACTTATTTATATCGAATCCATTGAGGTAGCTGCTATCAAAGACCCCATGCCCGAAGACGGCCCTTGTGTCTTTACCGGTAAAGCTGCTATTTATTATGGCGATACCGATTATTTCGATGATAAGCAAGGACATATCCTTTTGAAAAATCAGCCATTGGCCATTTGTGATAAAACAGCAAATGCCTTGCAGAGTCTTGGTAGAAACGATATCTATTTCAGCGAATCGACCTTTCACTACGACGGTGGTGGTTGTTGTTAGGATAATGCTTATAAAGAATTCAATTAAAAATGTAATTTTAGGTCTGTGACTTTTTAAATACACAGTTTGACCATGGACAAATACATCGACATATTAAAAGACTCCTATTCCGGTTATTGGAATTATTTACTGAGTGAGATCACAAACTTTCATTGGGGAAATTATTTCTATGGTTTGATATTGGTTTCTTTAATAGTATGGGGATTGGAGCTTTTATTTCCATGGCGGAAAAAGCAAGCTGTCTTCCGAAAGGATTTCTGGTTGGACACCTTTTATATGTTTTTCAATTTCTTTATTCTGAACCTCATCGTACTAATTTTTCTTTCCAATACGGCTGAAGCAGTTTTTAATGATATGTTATCGGTTTTTAACCTTCAGGTTTCCAACTTTCAATGGTTCGATGTCGATGCCCTCCCCTATGGAATGGGCTTATTGGTGTTTTTCTTAGTGTCAGATTTTGTACAATGGAATACCCATAGGCTATTACATCGAGTTCCTTTTTTGTGGAATTTTCACAAAGTACATCATTCGGTTAAGGAAATGGGCTTTGCCGCGCACCTGCGCTATCATTGGATGGAACCGGTTGTCTATAAATCATTGCTGTATATTCCTATCGCTATCATTGGTGGTTTTGACATCGAAGATGTTGCCATTGTTCACTTTTTTGCACTCACCGTAGGCCATTTAAACCATGCCAATTTGGGATGGGATTATGGGCCTTTGCGGTATCTTTTCAACAATCCAAAAATGCATATTTGGCATCACGCTAAAAAATTGCCCTCTAATGTAAAGTATGGTGTAAATTACGGACTAACACTGAGTATTTGGGATTACCTCTTTAAGACCAATCACGTTCCGTCGGACGGACGTGACATTGAATTGGGCTTCAAAGGAGATGAAACCTTCCCAAAAGATTTTATAACTCAGGAATTGTATCCGCTAAAAACCAAAGAATAAGTTGCTGCGTATATTTTTCAGAAAAAATTACTATGAAGCATTTTAGAATTCTAGCGGTATTGGCAATGATTACGCTTCTCTTTCAAAGCTGCAATCTCTTTTCGGCGGCAGGATTGAGTAGCCAAGGACAACCCATCAAAGAAGTACAAGGGGAATTAATTTCCACCATAACCGATTCTTCAGTTAATATGGATCATTCGCAATGGGATGAATTACTAAAAAAGCATGTGGATAGCAATGGGATGGTTAATTATAAAGGCTTTCAAAAGGATAGTACAGCCTTGGCTTCTTATTTGAAAATGCTTTCTGCAAATGCGCCTACCTACGGATGGAGCGTTCAGGAGTTATTGGCCTATTATATTAATACCTACAACGCTTATACGGTACAGGCCATTTTGGACAACTACCCTGTACAAAGCATCAAAGATATCAGTGGTGTTTGGATTGGCGGATCAATACCCATAGCTGACAATCAACTTTCCTTGGCGGGAGTTGAAAACGGTGTCCTTCGGAAAATGAACGAGCCCCGAATCCATTTTGCTATTAATTGCGCCTCCATCTCATGTCCGAAACTGTTAAACGAAGCCTTTACCGCGTCGAAAATCAATGAACAACTGGATCGTGTAACTCGGGAGTTTATCAATAGCGACAAAAATGAGCTATCAGCAAAGCATCCAAAGATATCATCGATATTCGATTGGTATGCCAAGGATTTTACCGTAAACGGAAAACAGGATGTGATTGGGTTTATCAATTTATACAGCGACGGCAAGGTGGACAACAAAGTCAAATTGCAGTACAAAGCATTCAATTGGAATTTAAACGAACAAGACTAGCAGTTTAACAAAATGATTAGTATTATCATCCCCGTTTTAAATGAAATTGAAAGTATTGAACAGCTCTTGGTTCATATTACTGAAACTACTTCGGAAAGGCATATTACTGAAATTCTTATTGTTGACGGAGGAAGTAGCGATGGTACACAGGAAGCTGTGCTTCGGTTTTCGGAAAATACTACTATGCCCGTAAAACTCATTCCTTCCGAAAAAGGAAGAGCTAAACAAATGAATCTCGGGGCTAAATTTGCCAAAGGGAGTACCTACTATTTTTTACACGCCGATTCCTTTCCGCCGCAAAATTTTGACCAATTGATCCTTTCAGAAATAGCTAAAGGCAATAAAGCCGGCTGCTTCCGGATGAAATTTGACAGTTCACATCCGCTCCTGCGTTTTTCTCAATGGTTTACGCGATTCAATTTTAAATTCTGCAGAGGAGGAGATCAATCCTTGTTCGTTTCCAAAGAGCTGTTTACAGAACTGAATGGTTTTAATGAAAAATATATTATTTATGAAGACTGCGAATTTATAAATCGGATTTATGACCACTATAGCTTTTCGATTATACCAAAATACATTATTACTTCGGCCCGAAAATACAAACATATTGGCATGTGGAAACTACAATTCCTATTTACGGTGATACACTTGAAGCATCGAATGGGCAATAAGCCCGAAACCTTATACAGGTATTATAATAAACACGTGTATTAGTTTGAGGTAGCATAGGTTTCTCTTACTACGGCTTCGGCAGGTTTGTTTTGAGGCGTAAACTGCGAATCTTCTATTCCTCCAACCGCTTTATGATCTATAAACCACTTCCATATAAAACCACCTGCAAACCATTCCTGATCCCAAACTTCAGCAAACAAGGCACGGGTTAAATTGGATTGGGCTTCTTGATTTACTACGCTCATATCAAGATCGCTTTTCCAGGGTTCCTTTCCAGCAAAATCGACACTTCGGTAGCCGTATTCGGCAAATACCACCTTTTTATTATGTGCTTTTGCCATCTCTTTTAATTCGGCCAACCAAGGTTGCCAACCTATTCGAGCTTCTTCCAGAGAAGGCGTTTGATTTTCAGAAATAGGAAAATAGGCGTCTACTCCTATATAATCCAGTTGATCCCAAAATGGAACTCGCTTGTATTCGTCCCAGTTGGCTGCATAGGTAAGTTTTCCATGATATATGGAGCGTATTTCAGCAATAAGATCTGTCCAATAGGCGGGACGATGTACGATAAATTGTTCCAGTTCGGTTCCAATGCAAAACATGGCGACATGGGTTTCTTCCGCCAAACGAGCAAAATCTAAAATAAATAGTCGGTATGCCTCCTCTAACAATTTCCAATTGGCCTCCGATTTCATTTTCAAATTTCCTGTAAACTCGCCTCGCCAGATCCAAATTTGGGGTTTGAGCATTACGCTTATATTGTTCTCGTGAAGTTTTGTAATATATTGTTTGGCGCCGTCGTTTGTTTCGCCAAACCATTGGCGTTCGGTGTTAAAAACAATTTCAGGATGATCTAGCGTCTTTATAAAACCAAAAGGCATGATTGCCGCATAATTGGCGTGTATCGCTTGCAGCGGCAATATATTTACCTGCTGAACCTCCTTTGGTGAAGCCACAAAGCTCACTCCGTTTATTTTGGGGTAATCTACTGCCTTTTGGGCACAAGAGCATAATACAGAAAGGCCAAAAAGTAGTAGAATACACCGGTTTAAATTGTTCATCGACTTGTATTTTCACTAGAAAAATACAATTATTTTCTGAAGAAGATCCACTTCGGTAGCATCCGAAAATTTTGTGCTTCCGCGGCCTGCTGTGTTTGAGGAATACACAACAGGCGGGAAGACTTATCTATTTGCTGTTCAAACGCCAGTCGTAGTTATAAAACGAAAGCTTCGCATTGGCTGGAATTTTTACCTTTCGGTATTTGTTTAAAAAATCGATCTCAGACTGTCCTTCCTTTCTAAAATCTTCTCGGTACCATTTAAATATTTCAGAAACCATCACCTTTCCATCACTCACTCTAATGAACGCATCGTTGTTTAGCGCCTTAACCGTTTGTTGCTGCAACTGCATTTCCAATTCGGCCGGACGATAGGCTTTTGAGATCAAGGGCGGACACCCTTTTGCACCACAGACCAATACAAAATGAAATCGAGGTTCATCGAACTTGGCACGAAGTAAGTTGTTCTCAATATCGTTTAGGGTAAGGGAAAGGCCTCCCAAATTAAATTTTTTCTTATCAAAAAAACCCTTGGTATCCAAAGGCGAAGTTGTTGGATACACGTCCAAGATTCCTTTTAGCACAGCCAGATTGTAAGCATTGATCCAAAAGGCTTTATAGGTGTCGGCTTTGGAAGTGGTAATCTTTATATTTTTTGCGATTGCCAGGATGTTGTTCAAGGTTTCCAAATTTCCATGCAATCCTTCATAATCTACCATTCCATTGGCTACATAGGTTCCGAAAAGGGCATCGGCTTCATCAAAAAAATCTTGTGTACTTTGCGAAAAACAAGCGGTAAAACTTGAGATAAGTAGAAGGATAGATAAAAAGATTCGTTTCATTAGGATCAAAGTAATAACCAATAGGTCGGAATACCATTAAAATAACTTACAGAACACAGATAAAGTATGCATTGTGAAAACTTTATTGTTTTAAAATCCGTATTCTTTGTAATGTTAGTAACTTTAATTGCGACAGAACCTTCAACTAATTGACTTCTATGGAACATATTGTGATTATTGGCAACGGAATTTCCGGCGTTACGGCAGCCCGGCACATTCGAAAACTTTCCGACAAAAAAATTACAATTATATCGGCCGAAACCGATCACTTCTTTTCGCGCACCGCCCTTATGTATATCTATATGGGGCATATGAAATATGAACATACCAAACCTTACGAAGACTATTTCTGGAAAAAAAACAATATAGAACTTCGTCGCGGCTTTGTAAAAAAAGTACTTCCCGAAACCAAAGAGATTGTTTTTTCAGAAGGAGATACGATGCCATTCGACACATTGATTATCGCCGTTGGATCTAAATCGAATATGTTCGGATGGCCGGGACAGGATTTAAAAGGAGTACAGGGATTGTATTCTTTTCAAGACTTGGAGGCCTTAGAAAAATATGCCCCCAACAACAAGATTTGTCAGCGAGCGGTGATAGTGGGTGGCGGACTCATTGGTATTGAATTAGCAGAAATGCTCTCTACCCGAAAAATTCCGGTCACATTTTTAGTGCGCGAAGACAGTTTTTGGAATGGTGTGCTTCCGCAGGGCGAAAGTGAAATGCTAAACCGCCATATTAGAAGTCATCGTATCGATTTACGCCTTTCTTCTAACCTAAAGGAAATCCTTTCCGACGAAAATGGACAAGTACGCGCTGTGGTAGTTGAAGAGACGGGCGAAGAAATTCCCTGTAATGTAGTTGGATTGACCGCCGGAGTATCTCCCAATATTGATTTTTTAAAGGACAGTGGTATTGCATTGGGTAGAGGTGTGAAGGTCGATCGGTTTTTAGAAACCAATTTCAAGGACATTTATGCGATAGGCGATTGCGCCGAACAACACCAACCCATTGGTAATCGTCGTCCTATCGAAGCGGTTTGGTATACCGGACGCATGATGGGGGAAACAGTTGCCCAAACTATATGTGGCAACAAGTCCCAATACAATCCGGGACATTGGTTTAATAGTGCGAAGTTCTTCGACATCGAATACCAAACCTATGGTTGGGTCTTCTCCGAGAAAAAAGACTATGAGGCACATTTTCATTGGAAACATGAGGATGATACCAAATGCATTACTATTGCCTACCATAAAGAATCCGGTGTCTTTTTAGGAATCAACACCTTCGGGATACGTATGAAACATGAAGTATTCGATCGATGGCTTACCGAAAAAAGATCGTTAGATTATATTATTGAACATTTAATTGAAGCTAATTTCGATCCCGAATTTTACACCCACTTTGAAAAAGAAATTCTTTCAGCTTATAACAATCAACCCGTAATAGCCTAAGCCATGAGTACTGTACAGCGAAATATGTCCTTAACTGGCGAACCACCAAAAACTATTACAACACAGCAAAAGATCGCTACCCTTTTGGGAATGTCGGGTTTACTGATGCTATTACTGGCGAGTTTAAATGTCGATTTTCCGAATAAAACCCTTTGGTTTATACTTTCCTTATTGGCCATCACCCTTGGGATTATATGGTTTGCAAGGGCTGCCTATACCGCTAAGCACGAGGGAATCAAAAACGACGGCGTTTGGTTTAAATCGATTTCATCTCGCGGGTATTTGGGATGGCTCACTGCCATTTCACTCACAGGATTTTACATTGTTCTCTATTTCTATCCTCAATTTTTAGGACTCTCAAAAGAGGGATCGAATACCGGGCTCATTGCTTTTTTCGACCCGCTTAGTACGCTGCTGAGTGGGAATCCTGCGAGCCAGTGGTTTGTATATGGAACTTTGTATACCCTTGCCATTTTTTCCTTCGGAATTAAATTTATCTGGAAATACCGTCACAATCGGTATGAACGGCTGCGAACCTGGAGCGTTATGTTCTTTCAGACCGCCTTTGCCTTTTTGATTCCCGAGTTTATGGCACGACTCAATAGTGATAGCTTTTCGTTGCCCTATTACGACTTAAAAAATATCTGGCCCCTCAATTATTACAACTTTGAACAATACCGAATTGATAGTTTTATCTCGGCGGGTGATGTTGGGTTGGCATTGTTGCTCTTCGGAATTGTCTCGATCTTTATTATCACTCCCATCTTAACCTACAAGTACGGAAAACGCTGGTACTGCAGCTGGGTGTGTGGCTGTGGCGGCTTGGCCGAAACTGCTGGCGATTCGTTCCGACAATTGAGTGACAAAACCATGAATGCCTGGAAAATTGAACGATGGGTGGTGCATAGTGTCTTGGTGTTTGTGGTAGTGATGACGACAGCGGTTGTCCATTCGTACTTGGGTGATGACGCTTCCGCCTATTGGCTTACCAAAGACCTATTTTTAATCAGTGTCGCAGTTTTTCTTACCCTTCTTTTTGCGGGAATCTGGTTCTTTAAGCGAAATGAACTAAAGAAAGATGCCCGTTATGGCGCGATAGGCTACTTGGTGATTGTTTTGGTGTTAATCGGAATGCATTTCACTTCGGGAAAAACCTTGTTTTTATTTGAAGCCGAAACGCTTCGGAAATCGTATGGATTTTTAATCGGAGCTATATTTAGTGGTGTGATTGGCACCGGCTTCTACCCTATCTTCGGAAGCAGAGTTTGGTGTCGTTTTGGATGTCCAATGGCGGCCATCCTGGGATTGCAGCAACGACTGTTCTCAAAATTCAGAATTACCACCAATGGCGGACAGTGTATTTCCTGCGGAAACTGTTCGACCTATTGTGAAATGGGCATTGACGTACGCACCTATGCACAAAAAGGTGAAAATATTGTACGGGCAAGCTGTGTAGGCTGTGGCATTTGCTCGGCGGTATGCCCGAGAGGGGTACTCAAATTGGAGAACGGCCCCTTGGAAAACCGAATTGCACCCAATGAAATATTGCTTGGTAACGATGTGGATCTTATGAATTATGTGCATAAGAACTAAGTTATTATTTCAACAGAAACGGGCGATTGCTGAAATTCGAGTGTCCAAATTTTGGTTAGGTATTAAAAGCTGCTTCGTCTAAGGCAGTGTTGTAAATTTTTCTGAAATTCGCATCACCAATTCCCAAGATGAAACACAACATAAAAGTTATTATCCCAGCCTATAACGAGGAAGACTCGATTGCTCTTGTGATTGCCGAAATTCCCGAAATGGTTTCTGAAGTCATTGTTGTTAATAACAACTCGACAGATGCCACTTCTGAAGTTGCAAAGGCGGCCGGAGCTACTGTGCTTTCCGAACCCAACCGAGGCTATGGCAATGCCTGCTTAAAAGGAATGAATTATATTGCTGCTCTTTCAGAAAAACCGGACATTGTTGTATTTCTGGATGGAGACTATAGTGATTATCCCGAAGAACTCATTAAAATTGTAACACCTATCATCGAAGACGATTGCGATTTTGTCATTGGCGCACGAGTGAGCGCATTACGTGAAAAAGGATCAATGACCTTTCCGCAGCGATTCGGGAATTGGTTGGCAACCTCGCTAATGAAACTTTTTTTTGGCGCTACTTTTACAGACCTCGGGCCTTTCCGAGCTATTAAATACAACAAACTACTCGCCCTGAACATGGAAGACAAAACCTATGGATGGACCGTCGAAATGCAGTTAAAAGCCCTTCGCCGAAAATATTCCTATATGGAGGTTCCGGTGCATTATAGAAACCGAATAGGGGTGTCAAAAGTTTCGGGTACCGTAAAAGGTGCTATCTTTGCAGGTATAAAAATTCTGACTTGGATTTTTAAATACAGTCTTAAAAAATGATACTTGAAACGCTGGTCATTACCATATATTCCATTGCCCTCCTCCTTATTTTCATGTATGCATTGGCGCAACTAAATTTGTTGTTCAATTATCTAAGTGCCAGAAGAAAGTGTGAACAACACTGTGAGAAATTCAATTTTGACAATCCTGCCGAAATTCCAATTGTGACCATTCAGTTGCCGGTGTATAACGAACTATACGTAATGGATCGTTTATTGAAAAATATTTCCGGATTAGACTACCCAAAAGACAAGCTGGAGATTCAAGTTCTGGACGATTCGACGGATGAATCTTTTGAAACGACTGCGCTTCAAATAAAGCAATTAAGAGCTAGCGGACTTGACATTCAGCACATCACGAGGAAAGATCGATCAGGATTTAAAGCCGGTGCTCTGAAGGAAGGGTTGAAAATTGCCAAGGGGGAGTTCATTGCCATTTTTGATGCAGATTTCCTTCCGAAGCCAAACTGGTTAAAGAGAACCATCCCTTATTTTAAAGATCCCGAAATTGGAGTGGTACAAACCCGCTGGGGACATCTAAATAGAAATTACTCCATACTTACCCGAGTGCAAGCGTTTGCACTAGATGCCCATTTTACCTTAGAACAGGTGGGTAGAAACAGTAAGGGACACTTTATCAATTTCAATGGTACAGCTGGTGTCTGGCGACGCGAGTGTATTCTTGACGCAGGAAATTGGGAAGGGGATACCTTGACCGAAGATCTTGATCTAAGCTACCGCGCACAGTTAAAAAATTGGAAATTCAAATATTTGGAAGAGGTGGTGACGCCTGCAGAGTTGCCCGTGGTTATTAGTGCGGCACGTTCGCAACAATTTCGATGGAACAAAGGAGGAGCCGAAAATTTTCAGAAGATGGCGGGGCGCGTGATTAAAAGCAATACGGTTCCTTTTAAAACAAAGATTCATAGTTTATTGCACCTGCTAAACAGCACGATGTTCTTAAACATTCTCATCGTTGCGGTACTGAGTATTCCTATGCTTTATATTAAGAACGAATACGAACACCTAAAGCTGTATTTCTATGTGATGAGCTTTTTTGTGATTAGCACCATCATCTTCTTTATCTGCTATTGGTTCATGTATAAAAATATGTATGGAGGCGGAATTAAACGCTTTGTCAAATACACCGGAATGTTTTTTACCTTCTTCTCTATAGCCATGGGTTTTTCGTTGCATAATTCTATAGCAGTAATTGAGGGACATTTTGGGAAAAAAAGCGAATTTATACGTACGCCGAAATTTAATATCCATAACCTGAAGGATAGTTGGAAAGGAAATAAATATCTAAAAAAGAACATCTCTCCCAATGTAATAATTGAAGGGCTTCTAATGCTGTACTTTGCCTTCGGGATGTACTCTGCATTCGTCGTTGGAGATCAGGGCGGTGATTTCGGGCTTTTCCCTTTTCATCTAATGCTCTTCTTAGGCTTCGGATTTGTATTCTTTAAAAGCCTTACCAGCAAAGCTTAAAACAACTTCAATTTATTTATAAAATGGTGTTACCTTAGTACACTTTCAAAAAAGGAATTTGTAACGATTAAAGTCGAAGTTATTGAAGTGAGGCTACTATTTGTTTGTGTATTAATTCAGTTAAATTCGTTAATTGGCCTATCCCAAACTGAAGAGAATTTTACGACCGATTCGATTATTTATAATCGGCAAATAGAATTGCGACACGACAATGATTTCTTGATATTTACCGATCGATATTATACTACAGGGAGCTATATTGAGTACAGATATATTCCGAAGAAAATTAAATCGAAACTCCGGAAAGAACAGATTACAATTGGCTTGGCCCATTTATTCTACACGCCAACCAATATACTCTCCCACGAAATAACCGACTATGACCGCCCGTACGTGGGGTATTTGGGGCTCTCTGCGGGTAGTTTTGTGGTAAGAAAAAAACATGCAACAGATATTTCGGTGGCCGTTGGAGTTACGGGCCCCATCGCATTTGCTGAAGGTTTTCAAAATTTATTTCACAGCAGTGGTGGTATTTCAACACCGCCTTGGGAAGGACAAATCAAGAACAGTTTTCACTTTAATGCCTATGCAACCTATATAAAGGAATGGCTTCTTAACCCCGAACCCTTTAGTGTGTACGCGGCTATTCAACCAAAAATTGCATTTGGTTCGAAAGACATTTACATAGACCACAGTGCAAAATTCTATTTCGGAAATAGAAATCCGTTACAAGAATCGTTAGCGTATAATCAAGTGGGGGCTACCCAAAACGAGCTGTTCTTTTCTATAAATTTCACCTATCGCTATGTTGGACACAATGCGCTTCTTGAAGGTCATTTAGGAGGCGATAATTCCGAGTTTCTAGTGCCTCCTGTACGCGAATTATTTCTATACGGCATGGAGGGTTGCTATCGTTCGAGAAGAAACGATATTAGATTGGGGTATCAATATGTTTCCAGTGAATCTCCTCTCACCAAATGGCATATCTATTTTACAATCTCAGTAGCAAGAAGGTTTTGACGCTAAAACCTAACCTCTTTTACCATGATTTCTCCGCCTCTATCCACGGTAACCATAGCAGCTTGCCCCTTTTCAAATAAGGATAAGGATTTCATATAACTCATCATATCCACTACATCGTGCTCTCCCATTTTCAAAACGATATCTCCTTTTTGTAAGCCTGCCTTTTGAGCGGGCTTGTCCTCACTTACCCCGTCGATCCGCATTCCTTTTCCGGTAAACAAATAATCTGGAACCACACCTAAGGTCACTTTAAAATCGGGGACTGTTTCCGATTCATTCTTTGTCTTTCTGAACGCCAGCTTTCCATTGTCATCTAAATCGGTTATCACCCGAAAAATATAATCCGACACCTTTTGCATGCCTTCGTAGTTCAATTTTTCGGCATCATCGCTCGGTTTGTGGTAGTCAGTATGCTGACCGGTAAAAAAGTGGAGTACCGGGATATCGGCCAAATAAAAGGAAGTATGGTCACTAGGGCCAATGCCGCTTTCGTGTTCGGCGATATTCAACCCTTCGTTATTTGCAAACAAGGTTTGTTTAAAAACAGGGGACGTTCCTACCCCATGCACCGCAAGGGTATTCTCTTCATTTAAGCGTCCCACCATGTCCATATTGATCATATACGACACTTGTTTGGTGTCGATTGTTGGGTTCTTTACAAAATAGTTGGATCCCAATAACCCCATTTCTTCGCCCGAGAAAGCGATGAACAAATAGTTGTTATTTGTATTTGTAGTTGATAATTTTTCAGCCAAATCAAACATAACAGCAACGCCACTGGCATTGTCATCGGCTCCGTTATGGATGGCTTCCCCTTCTCGATACAGAGAACCTTCGCCGCCCATACCTAGATGATCGTAGTGAGCTCCTATTACCACAGTAGTCGCGGCCTTGTTATCTATATAACCCACTATATTCATTCCTTGCGCCAAACTATCGGAAATAGTATCGGTAACTTCAGCTTGCTTGTGAGGGTCAGTACTCGGCTTAAAAGAAAAGGTTTGATAGTATCCTTGCGTCCCCTTGGGCAGCAATGACAAGTCTTTATAACGTTTCACTATGTACTCTGCAGCCAGACGTTCTCCCAGCGTTCCTGTCTCCCTTCCATCAAGGCTATCACTTGCTAACACAGCGACATCGTCCTGCATCGAAATCTTTTCTACAACGGTCTCCTTACAAGAAAAGAGAATCGCTAAAATAAATACTATAATAAATGCTCTCATATCGTTACTTTTGCACAAAAGTACTGCTTAAAATGAAAAATATCCTATTTGTCACCTTTGTTATGGTGTTAATTTCCTGTAAGAACAATTCAGAAGATAAATCCAATACAATAAATAATGAGTCAACTACTGTCCAGGAATCCAAAACCGTTAGTTTGATCTATCCCGAAGAAAAGCATTTTAAATCGATGCGTCAAGTCACCTTTGGAGGAGATAATGCCGAAGCTTATTGGAGTTTTGACGACAAACAATTGGTGTTCCAATCTAACTTTAAGGATTGGGGTATGGAATGTGATCAAATGTTTTTGATGCATGCTACCGATACCTTTCAAGATAAGAAACCGCCCATGATTAGTACCGGTAAAGGACGAACTACCTGCGCCTATTTCCTGCCCGATAACAAGCATTTTGTATATGCTTCAACACATTTAGCAGATGAAGCCTGTCCTGAAGTTCCCCTTCGGAAAAATGGTAAATACGTATGGCCCGTATACCCTTCGTTCGACATCTTCGTGGCAGATCTCGAAGGAAATATTACGGCACAACTTACCAATGAGCCGGGTTACGATGCCGAAGCGACTGTGTCGCCAAAGGGAGATAAAATTGTGTTTACCTCTACCCGAAGCGGCGACCTCGAATTATACACCATGAATATTGATGGAAGTGATGTTAAGCAGATCACGGATCAATTAGGCTACGATGGTGGCGCCTTTTTCTCTCCCGATGGAACAAAGCTTATCTTTCGTTCTTCAAGACCTAAAACCGAGGATGAAATAAGGGATTACAAAGAGATGCTCGCTCAAGGACTGGTTCAGCCTACCGAAATGGAGCTGTATATTTGCAATGCCGATGGAAGTGATCTTCGGCAGCTCACCAATTTAGGAAATGCCAATTGGAGTCCGTTTTTCCACCCCAGTGGAGAAAAGATTTTATTCTCGAGCAATTTTGAAGCCGAAAGAGGATTCCCTTTCAATTTGTATATGATCGATCTGGATGGGAAAAATTTAGAGCGTATTACGCATGGCGAAACCTTTGATGCCTTTCCGGTATTTTCGAATGATGGAAAATATTTGGTATTCTCCTCCAACCGACACAATGGTGGCGGAAGGGACACCAACCTTTTTATTGCCGAATGGCAGGACTAATCTAAAACATGCTTGATTTTGTAAAATCCCGCCCTATTCCCTTGTTCCTTGCACTTATTAGTGCAGCTTTCTATTTAAGTTTTGGATACGATCTGGATAGAAGTGATTTTATAAAACTCAGTATGCTATACGCCGCCTTGTTTTTCCTGGCGTATAAGATTTTACAAATTTCGAAAAGGGATTTTTGGTTGCTAGCCGGCTTCGGACTTGTATTTAGATTACTCCTTTTGCTAAGCATTCCCAATCTTTCGCAAGATTTTTACAGGTTTTTATGGGATGGTCGCCTTTTACTCCAAGGGATTAATCCGTATTTGTTTACACCCGATATGTTCGTGGAGAATTCGGGATTATATTTTGAAAAGGCCACTATTACCATGCATCAGGCAGAGGCGCTATACGAAGGCATGGGCAGTTTAAATGCCGGCCATTTTAGTAACTATCCCCCAATAAATCAAGTCTTCTTTGCTATAGCTGCTTTGATTTCAGGAAAGAGTATTCTGGGTGCTGTGATTGTACTCCGAATTATAATGATTCTCGCAGATATAGGTATCTTATACTTCGGAAGAAAACTTCTAAAAGCACTTGAACTTAATCCACACAATATCTTTTGGTACTTCCTCAATCCTTTTGTGATACTGGAACTTACCGGAAACCTTCATTTTGAAGGGGTCATGTTGTTCTTTTTGATCTGGTCGCTGTATTTATTGCACAATAAAAACTGGTTTTGGGCGGCGATTTTATTGGGAATCTCAATCTCGGTTAAATTAATTCCCTTACTTTTTCTGCCGCTGTTCTTCCGGTTTTTTATTAAGAAAGGTCTCTTTGGAAAAGGATTTTGGACGTTGAAGAAGTTTGGATGGGTAACCTTAGCGACCGTTTTAGCAGCGTTTGCACCGTTCCTGTCCGGCCAATTTGTCGAAAACTTTGGTGCAACTATCGGACTCTGGTTTCAGGAATTCGAATTTAACGCAAGTGTTCATTATGTAATACGGTGGATTAGTTTTAAAACCGTAGGCTGGAATCTTATAGAAACAACCGGGAAAATACTTCCGGCAATAGTTCTTTTGGCAGTGTTGCTGCTTAGTTTTTTCAGAAAAAACACATCGCTTCAACAATTGATAACTGCGATGCTTTTTGCCATATCACTTTATTTATTGCTATCCACAACGGTTCACCCATGGTACATTGCCACTCCATTATTGCTTTCGGTATTTACGAAATACAAGTTTCCCATAGTTTGGAGCCTTATGGTTATGGTAAGTTATTCGGCCTATGGGAATGCAGGCTTTCAGGAAAATTTATGGCTTATCGCTATAGAGTACACCATAGTAATCGGTTTTGCCATTTGGGAACTGTGTTTCAGAAAAAAATCGAATTCCGAAAAGGAACACTTTGAAACGGCTACGCCTTAAAAATCGTATCGCCGTCTTTAAAGCATTTGAATTCGATCACATAGCCGTTGGGATCTTTTATAAAGAACGACTCGTGCTCGCCATTACTTCCCTTTAAAAAGTGAGTAATGTCTATATGCACATGCGCTTTCAACTTCTGATACAATTTCTTCCATTCGGCATTTTCTAAAATAACACCAAAATGAAAAGATGGAAGTACCGTGTTTTCAAAGCCGTAATTCGCATAATCGAATTTGAATTTCCCGGACTTTATAAAAGTGATTTGATGATTGAAGAGGTTAATATCAACCCATTTTTCGGCACGACGACCCATTTGAGCACCTATTATGTCACAGTAATAGTCTTTCGTAGCTTTGGTACTAAGACAAGGCAGTGAAATATGAAAACGATTTTCCATAAAGAACAAATTTGATATAATTAAATTACAAAATATTTCTTAATCAAAATCACCTTCTCCTGAAGATTCATCGGCAATTTCTAAACCTTCATCACCCGAATCGTCATCGTCGAAATCATCGTCGTCATCACCATCATAATCTTCCATGGTGTCGGCTAGTCGCTGACTTACTTTTACAAGATATACGGTGTCCTCCGTCCTCACCTCTACGGCTTCAATAATCTCGTTTTGTGCATTTCTAAAGACAATAATGTCCTTTTCCTTATATCCATTTGGATATTTTTCCACCAACAGGTTTAAAATCTCTTCAGTTAATTTTTTGAAGTCTACTATAACTCGCTTCAAAGCTGGTTGTTGCCCTTTCATATTTTAAAATATTCTCAACGATCTGTTGAATTACATGTCTAATAAGTATGCAAAAATTAAAGGCGCCACTATAGTAGCATCACTTTCGATAATAAATTTTGGGGTGTCAATATCCAGCTTTCCCCAGGTTATTTTTTCATTGGGCACAGCACCTGAATAGCTTCCGTAACTCGTGGTTGAGTCGCTTATCTGGCAAAAATAACTCCAGAAAGGCGTATCGGGGCGTTCCATATCCTGATACAGCATTGGCACAACACAGATCGGGAAATCTCCTGCGATCCCTCCGCCTATTTGGAAGAACCCAATTCCCTTTTTCGAATTATCTGTGTACCAATCGGCCAAGAAGGTCATATATTCAATGCCACTTTTCATGGTGGAAGCTTTTAGTTCTCCTTTTAATACGTAGCTGGCGAAAATATTCCCCATGGTGCTATCCTCCCAACCCGGGCATATAATAGGAAGGTTTTTTTCGGCTGCCGCATACATCCATGAATCTTTTAGATCGATCTCATAGTGTTCTTCCATAACACCACTCAACAATAATTTATACATATATTCATGTGGTAAATAGCGTTCTCCATTTGCTTCGGCATCTTTCCAGATCTTGACAATATGCTTTTGAATTCTTCGGAAGGCTTCTTCTTCGGGAATACAGGTATCGGTCACTCGATTCATCCCCTTCTCCAATAATTCCCATTCATCCTGAGGGGTAAGGTCTCGATAATTTGGAACTCGCTTGTAATGAGAGTGAGCCACCAAATTCATGATGTCTTCTTCCAAATTCGCTCCTGTACAGGAGATAATGTGTACTTTATCTTGGCGGATCATTTCAGCAAAAATCTTCCCCAACTCGGCAGTACTCATGGCTCCGGCGAGCGAAACCAACATTTTAGAACCGTCTTTAAGCTGTGCTTCGTAGCCTTTTGCGGCATCGACCAAGGCTGCAGCGTTAAAGTGCAGGTAATATTTTTGAATAAATTCTGAAATTGCTCCTTTTTTAGTACTCATCTTCTTCGTTGTTAAATTTTGAAATTTCTTTTTTCGATTCGTGGAAGTTGCTTTCAAATTCATCTTCTTCGTCGGTACCGTCAAACTTATAGGTAAGCATCTTGTAGTATAATTTTGCAGCTAGAAAATCGGAAGATTTATCAGCTTCATTGGGGCAAAGTTCAACAATATCGAACCCTACAACATTTTTTTCGGCAAAAACCTGTTTTAAAAAATCCAGTGTCTCATACCAAAACAAGCCCCCCGGCTCCGGAGTCCCGGTGGAAGGCATGATGGATGGGTCTAATGCATCAAGATCGAAGGTAATAAATACATTGTCTCCCAAGGCTTCAATTACGGTATCCATCCAGTATTCATCCTTTGCCATATCGTGAGCGAAGAAGGTTTTTTCTTCGTCCATTACGCTCGTTTCTGCGATGTCCATGCTTCGGATTCCCACCTGTATTAAATTGGTGGTCTGACTTGCCTCATAAACGGCACAGGCATGATTGCAAGAAGAGCCTTGATATTCTTTCCGCAGATCTGCATGTGCATCGATATGTAATACGGTAAGATTATCGAAACATTCATTAAAAGCGCGAATGGTTCCAATAGAAATACTGTGTTCGCCTCCAAAAATGGTTACGAATTTATTCTTTATGATATGTTCTTTGGTAATTTTATGCACTGCCTCTACGACCGCTTCGGGGGACGAATTTTCAGTTATGGGATCTGCTAGGTAAATTCCTTGTTTATACACTTCACTTTGGGTCTCGATGTCGTAAAGTTCCATGTTTTCTGAAGCGTGTAAAAAAGCATCCGGGCCCTTATCGGCTCCTTTTTGAAAAGTGCTTGTACCATCGTAAGGAACGGGAATTAATACAATTTTACTGGTTTCCAGCGCCCCGTATTGTTGTGGGATGCCGGCATACGTTTTAGTGCTCATAACCTAAAATATTTAATAACTGTTTACTAGTTTGTTGGGGTGAAAATAATTCGGTTGTGATGTTACCATCACTATCTTTATTAATTAAAATATGTTTTGGTGAAGGTATCAGGCAGTGTTGCAATCCGCCAAATCCGCCAATGGTTTCCTGATAGGCTCCAGTGTTGAAAAATCCAATGTACAGTGGTTTCTCCTTTCTAAACTTCGGAAGATAGATTGCGTTCATATGCTGCTCACTGTTGTAATAATCGTCACTATCGCAGGTAAGTCCGCCCAGTAAAATTCGTTCGTATTCATCGTTCCATCGGTTGACCGCCAACATGATAAAACGTTTGCTGATGGCCCAAGTATCGGGCAAGGTAGTAATAAAAGAAGAATTTATCATATTCCACTTCTCCCGATCGTTCTGTTGTTTTTGATATAAAATTTCATAGATGGCTCCACCGCTTTCCCCTACTGTAAAACTGCCAAATTCGGTAAATATATTTGGCACATCCACCTCGGCATCGGCACAGGTGACATTAATTTGATTGACGATCTCATCGATCATGTATTCATAATCATACTCGAACGCCAAAGAATTCTTTATAGGAAAGCCCCCGCCAATATTAAGACTGTCTAATGTAGGACATATTTTTTTTAGACGCGTATATACCGTCAAACACTTGAGGAGTTCGTTCCAGTAATAGGCTGTATCGCGGATACCGGTATTGATAAAAAAGTGAAGCATTTTTAACTCTACCTTTTTGTTGTCTTTGATTTGTCTTTCGTAGAAGGGGACAATGTTTTTATAGCCAATGCCCAATCGAGAGGTATAAAATTCGAATTTGGGTTCTTCTTCCGAAGCAATTCGAATCCCAACACGGAACTTTCCTTTGATAGCTTCAGAGAGCAAACCAATCTCCTCGTAATTATCAATGATAGGAATGCAGTTTTTATGCCCCGAATTGATCAAACGCCCAATATTTTGAATATATTGATCGCGCTTAAACCCATTGCATATTACATAGGTCTTATCGGTTACCTTCCCTTCGGCTTTTAGGTTTTCAACAATATCTATATCGAAGGCAGAAGAGGTTTCAATATGTATATCATTCTCCAGTGCTGTGTTTAGTACATGTTTAAAATGTGAGCTTTTAGTACAATAGCAATAGTTATAGTTGCCATTATAGTTTTGCTCCGCAATCGCATTTCCAAACCATTTTTTTGCGCGCTGAATATTTTCTGAAATTTTCGGTAAATAAGTAAACTTTAAGGGAGCACCATACTTCTCTACAAGCCCCATCAAATCGATTCCGTGAAATTCTAAATTTGCATCGTTTAAGGTAAATTCTTCCTGTGGAAAATCATAGGTCTGACTAATTAAATCGATGTATTTGGTCTTCATGTGATGTGTTTATTGAAAATGAAATTAAGAATAATAATATAAATACTTCAAGAATTGCGAAGTATAACACAAAATTAACCCGAAAATCAGATACGAATGGGATTGACCCAATAGGCCAATCTTTGTTGTAGAGGTTCCCTGCTCAATAGGGCGGAAAAAGCGGAAGCTAGCTTTAGATTTCGGTTGTCCGCCTGGCGGACTGCTTTTGAATTTGACTTCCTAATCTTCAAATGCCCGAACACAGAAACAGGGTTCATTTGTTCAGCTAAATGCGTGGCAAAAGAAATAAAAAAAATTGAAACACAAAGAAATTTCACTTAATTTTTGAATGGATTATTACAACATCCCGAATAATTCGATTTCTGCCTTCGACAAGTGTTTCCAACGTCCTCTCGGTAAGTCTTTTTTGGTAAGATGTGCAATGGTCACGCAATCTACACGAACGACATCATATCCTAAATGTTCGAAGAGATTTCTAATGACACTGTTCCCCATATGTTTAATCTTGAGTCCAACCTCTTTTTTAGGAGCATTGTTTACATAGCTCACCTCTTCGACCATCACATCTTTTCCATCGATAGTTAGTCCGGCTTTAATTTTTTGAAGGTCTGCCGCCTTTAAATTCTTATCCAACTCAACGTGAAATAAGCGGGCCATTCCCTTTTTACTAAGCTTTTCTTTGAGCTGGTCGTCGTTTGTGAAGAAGAGTAGTCCTGTAGCATTTCTACCCAGTCTCCCAATAGGCGTGATACGGGCGGTGGTTGCATTGGCAACCAGATCCATAACGGTTTGCCCTTTGCCATCACTGGTAGTAGTTGCAAAACCTTTCGGTTTATTCAATAAAACATAGGTATTTGGTTCGGGAGAAATACGCCGACCATCAAAACGGACATCATCGTCTAATTTGACCTGATAACCCATTTCATTAACGACCTTTCCATTTACGGTGACCAAGCCTGTAGCGATATACATATCGGCTTCTCGGCGCGAACAAATACCGCTGTGCGCAATATATTTATTAAGTCGGATCCCATCCGATTTCTTAGGAGCCTTACTCACGGTATTTTGCCTCCCGGACGGTTTTTTAAAGCTTTCCTTTTTAAAAGGGGCATTCCCTCTGGCGCTGCTTCTCTTTCGATTGTTATCACCTCCTCGTCCTGAAGCTTTTCCTTTACCACTTTGATCTTGTCTACTCATTAGTATCTCCCACTAACGCAGGATGTTATTTAATTATTCTTTATAACTATGTTGCAAAGATACGGAAAGGGGATTGGGTTTCAAGCAGTAAAATGAAGCAACTCAAAATGCCTATTCTTACTGCTAAAAGCAACTATTCTTTAAACTTTTTAAAGGCCACCGTGGATTGCCGTTCTCTATTGACCAACAATTTGGTAACATCGGGACGTGAATAATGCCCCACCGGATCGAAGTTTTGGCGTTCTTCCAAGACGCGATTAAAATTTAGTGTATGATAGATATTTCCCTCCTTAAGAAGTACAGGTTTTACCAGCCATTCGCCATCGGGTCCGGCAATACAGCTACCACCATTGGCCAATACTTTTGGTGATTTTTCAAATATTTTTTCCAGATGCGGGGTGTTTTGAGGGAAATCTTCAATCCGCATAAGTGCCGAAACCGAGATGACAAAACTTCTTGATTCGAGCGCAATAAACCGAGTAATGTCTTTGGTGTTGCGGTCGCTGCCGGGCCATACGGCCACGTGCAGGTCTTCGCCCTGCGCGTAGAGCGAAGCTCTTGGCAGCGGCATCCAGTTCTCCCAGCAATTCAATCCTCCCACGGTAAATTGTTTTAGCGAATGCGTTCTAAGCCCATGCCCATCTCCTATGGACCAAGTGAGTCGCTCATCGTAGGTAGGTTGCAACTTTCGGTGTACCGACTGGATCACACCTTTTGCATCGATATACACCAAAGAAGCATACAGACTATGCCCTCCTCTATCTTGAGGGCGTTCTATAATTCCTATGTAAATAGCGATTTGATGGTTTTTCGCGAGTGTACAGATTTCATTCAAATCACCTTTTTCAATTGTAATCGAATTCCGAACATAATGCGCATGGAGTTCTTTGTTGATTTTAGTATCCCATTCGGCGCCTTCGGTGAGGGCTAACCAAAATGGGTAGCCCGGCAGTACCCCTTCACCAAAAACGATGAGTTCGGCATCATTCTTAGCCGCCTTAGTAATATGATTTTTTATTTTCTCAAGTGTTTTGGCTTTATTCAACCAGACTGGAGCGATTTGAGCCAGTGCCACTTTTAAAAGATTTGCTTCCATAATTTATTATAAAATACGGTTCAATAAGACATTGACATCGATCAGCACAATACTGAAAACACCTATGACAATGATAAATTTAAGGATATTATGTAAAATAAGGTAGTGAATCTTCTTTTCAGAAATCCAAAGAAATAAAAGAAATACAGCCAAGGCAAAAATACTCCCGTAGAAAAAGTAATCCATATACCCTATTTCAAACTTGGTGATTAGTAGCAGCGCAGGAATTAGGGTTAACATGCTTAAGAAGGTCAACATTCGCTTTGAGACTTGCTCTCCATACACTACCGGAATAGTTCGGTAGTTTTGCGCTAAATCACCTCTTAAATTCTCCAGATCCTTTACCAATTCCCGCATGGAAATGATCAGAAATAAAAAGGTGGCGTGTACAAAAATCACCAGATCGAAATTCTTGTAATAAATAAACACAGCAAAGAAAGGTACCACTGCCAAGATCGCAGCCGTAATGTTCCCAACAAAGGGATATTTCTTTAATTTATGAGAATAGAACCAAATTCCGAAAATATACAATGAAAAGAACAATACCGCTCTAAAGGAAACGTAACTGGCAAATACTACGGATAGAAAATTAAGCACAAAATAGGCCGAAAGCTTGGTCCGCTGACTTACCAATTTGTCCAACATGGTTTTTCGCGGACGGTTGATGAGATCCTTCTCACTATCGTAAAAACTATTAATAATGTATCCTCCCGCAATGGCTGAAGACGAAGCCAATACCAACATTAACAGATTGAGATCGAAAAGCACCTTTTTTAATGGAAGATCGGGCGCGAGAATATAGATGGAAGTGAGGTATTGCGCAATGACAATAATTAAGATATTATAACCGCGAATAATTGAAAACAAACTGAAAAACTTTAGTAAAAAGTGTTTTTGTTTTCTAGTAAGCATCCGTTAAAGACTTTTAGGAAAAAGGGTAGCAATCTTAATTAAAAACTATAAACCACCTCAAGCTTATAGTCTTTCAATGCCGCTCTGGCCTTGTCAATATCTTCGGTGAATCCTAACATATAACCACCTCCGCCAGATCCGCATAATTTCAAATAGTAGGCATTGGTCTCGATCCCTTTTTTCCAAAGCTTGTGAAATTGCTTCGGAATCATAGGCTTAAAATTGTCCAATACTACTTTGGATAGCTGCTTGATATTTCCAAACAATGACTTCACATCACCCTGAAGAAAATCCTCCACACAGGCATCGGTATGCTTTACAAATTGATCTTTTAACATGTTTCGGAACCCCTCTTGCTTCATATTCTCCATAAAAATATGAACCATCGGTGCTGTTTCGCCCGTGACACCACTGTCCAATAAAAATACTGCTCCTTTGCTATTTTCGGTTTGAGACGGAATTCCCGCAGGTTCAATATTATCCTGTGAATTTATTAAAATAGGAAGGCTTAAATAGCTGTTCAATGGGTCTAATCCTGAAGATTTACCATGGAAGAACGATTCCATTTCAGCAAAAATACCTTTGAGCTGAAGTAGCTTTTCTCGTGTTAAATTTTCAAGTACCGTAATCTTTTCTGAAGCATATTTATCGTAAATGGCCGCTACCAATGCCCCGCTACTTCCTACACCATATCCCTGTGGAATACTGGAGTCGAAATACAGTCCCTTTTCAACATCTGCTTTTAAAGCGTCCAAATAGAACCGAACCAGATTGGGTTTCTCCTTTTGCAACTGCTCTAAATAGGTTGTAAAACGTTTTAGACTTTCATTCGATTTATGATTTGCAACGGTGTGGTGCGGATCGATCTTTAAGGCGCCTTTGTAAAAATTGTAAGGGATTGACAGACCTTTCGAATCTTTAATAATACCGTACTCGCCAAATAAAAGGATCTTTGAATAAAATAGGGGTCCGCGCATACGACTGAGAACTATGGTTTGTTAAAAATACAGTTTTTATCTTTTTAAAACGAAATATCCGACAAAGATACAAGTTCCATTGGAAAATTTTTACAGTTGCCTATTAAAAATAACTTAATAATCAGATAATTAGTATCTTAGTCTGACTTTATTTGTCCATTATGAAATCAAAATTCCTACTTTGTCTATTTTCAGTCCTAATTTTTCAAAGCGCCCTTTTTGCACAAACACATATTTGGACAGGGAATGGCGGAGACAACGATTGGTTTAACGTCGCCAACTGGGACGTGGCAACGATTCCTTCGGTGGCCAGTGATGTGGTCATTCCAACCGGATTCCTTGTGGAAATTAGTACTGCTCCGGCCGAAGCAAATTCGATTGCCTTAACCGGGGTTACTACCTTAACCATCGAAAACAACCTGACATTGGTTTCTTTATTAACCCTGCCCGCCGCTAGCAATATAAACTGGCTAGGGGGTGTAATAAATGGAGGAGGCACCATAGATAATGACGGATTAATTCAGTTAGAATCGTTTGAAGATAAAAAACTCTCAAACATTACCTTAAACAATTATGGCGCTATTTATATCACCAATTCAAACCTCATTCGGCTCGAACAAGGTGTCGTTATTAATAATTACGAAAATGCGAACATTGATATATTGAGCAATGGCGGCATGGTTCAGGATGATCTAGGCAATTCGTTAAACAATTACGGAACCATCAATAAATTAGATGATGGCAGCGGAGGCGGAGGCTCTTTTTATATGATCTACGACATGAATAATTTTGGGACGCTTGACATTGCCGAAGGGCATCAATATCTCTTTTTGGTGACCTCCGCAAACCTCTATAATGCCGAAACCGGTGTAATGCAGGGCAGCGGCGCCTATGACATTACCGCCACTTTTACAAATGACGGCACCTTTTCTCCTGCAGGATCGGGAACGGTAGGAACGATGGATGTGGTAAACAATTTTACATTTACGGCAAATGCTAAGCTCGAAATCGACATTGCAGGAGCTAATCCAGGCGCGTATGACGTCATGGAGGTTTTTGGCTTCCCCGATCTGGGTGGTTCCATACAAATTAATTTGACCTATGCCCCTGAAATTGGTGACGAATATGGGATTATCACTGCCAACGACATTACCTCTTGTACCTTATCCGATTACGTGTATGCCACCTATGAAGGCTTGGAATATACCTTTATTGTTTTTTGTAACTCGACTAATGTGACGCTGCGCATGGTGGAAATAAATTTGGCTACCCCCGATTTTGCTTCTGAAAAAATTGAATTTTATGTACAACCCAATCCCGTAACTGATAATTCTCAATTTATATTTCCTTCAGACGTACTGCAATTGTATCCCGAAGCCTATATTTCGATACTTAATTCTTTGGGGCAAGAGATAGAGCGAATTTCAACAATGTCTGAATACACACCGTTTAATGGATCGCACCTGGCAAGCGGAATTTATGTAGCCAGATTATATTCAGGAAAAACTACTTTGGCAATTTCTAAGTTTGTGAAGCTATAGTTTACAATGGCTTGGCACCAAAACCCACCTGATCTAAAATAAATTCTCCCTGCTTGCAAAAAGGAACGAGTTCCTGCTTTATAAAGCCGAGTATTTCTTCTTTTTCATGTTCGGGATAGAGCACATGTACATTGGCACCGGCATCCAGGGTAAAACACACATTGCTTTTAGTCTCCTTCCTGAAATTCCAAATTCTATTAATAATCTCCAGCGTATTGGGTTTCATCAATATGAAATTCGGTTGTGACGTGAGCATCATGGCGTGTAATGACAAGGCTTCCTGCTCCACTATTTTTATAAACTCGGGAAGATTCCCGTTTTCCAAAACCGGAATCAGTCGTGAGAGATTGTCATTCGCTTGCTGAAAGCGTTGTTCGGCAAATGGATGATCCTGCATCAAATTGTGCCCTACGGTACTGCTTACCTGTTTCTCCCCTTTATCGACAAGTAAGATAGTATCCTGAAAATTTTTAAAGCGATCGTGTACTTCATACGGGTATTTAATTCCGAATAAATTACTACTCCCCTTAATCTTTGAATGCTCCCCCCAAACTACAAGCTCTCCTTCCATACTTCGACAGGCGCTCCCGGATCCCAATCTGGCTAAAAAGGAAGCTTTTTTATAGAAAAATGCTTCGGCCATTTCGAAATTGGACAATTCCCTTTCCAAACTCATCAAACACAGCGCCAATGCACTCATTCCGCTTGCCGAAGAAGCAATCCCGCTACTGTGTGGAAAGCTGTTAGAGGTTTCAATCTTGAAGTGATATTCCTTCAGAAAGGGTAAATACACCTCTACCCTTTCAAAGAATTTTATAATTTTAGGTTCAAATGTGCGCTCTCTTTTTCCATCGAGATACACTTCAAACTCAAAATCTTCCGTATTCTTTTCTGAAAAAGAAAGGGTTGTCGTGGTACAACTGCTAGAAAGGGTAAAACTAATCGAGGCATTTTTTGGGAGTTGTTCGCCATACTTTCCCCAATATTTTACTAAAGCAATATTACTGGGCGATTGCCAGGAAAAACTCCCGTTACGAAGTGCTTTGGTATCGCTTTTTGGAACAAATTGAGCTTCCGGCATGACAATCATTTTATGGGACAAATATAACCAAATCAATGGGAGACAGAAACAAGTTAATTTTCTTATATTTAATTTTGTAAACGAATAGCAATTTGGATTTCACCATTTACAATAGCCTCATACTTGCGGGAATCATTCAGGGTTTATTTTTAAGTGCTTTTATTTTATTTTCCAAAAAAAACAAAACGCGGTCCTCGGTGTATTTGGGATTACTAATTCTCGCTTTTACACTTTCTAACCTACAGTATAGCTTGGATGCTATAGGCTTGATTTCCACCTTTACTTTTAATATTATTTATTTCCCTTATTTCTTTCTGACTCCGCCATTTCTTTACTTCTTTGTAATGACTTTTCTCTATCCTAAGCGGAAAACAAAAAGCAAAGAAAAAATACTATACCTACCCTTTTTACTCTTCCTTTTTTTAGCAGCGCTTTACAAAATCGCTTTGTTGATTCCCCAAACTGAGTTCGTAAAAAGTGCTATGCAGGGGACGGAGGTATTTGTAGATGCGTATGGGGACTTTATAAATATCCCTTTGTTTCTTTTTGTGTTAGTCGTGCTACTGCTCAACATAAAAAAATTCGAACAAAAGCAAAAAAAATTCGATTTAGAAATAATTAAGAACCGACTACTTTGGTTAAAAATATTGCTTTTTTTCCTTTTTATAACAACATTACCTTGGATCTATTTTACGATTCAATACGCCATAGATTTTGAAATATTGTTCTTGCCTCTTTTTGCTATGGTTTCAATAATCATCTATGTATTGGGATATATTGGAATATACAAAATAGGCGTTCAGGAAGAGCGCAAAAAATTACGAAAATTCTCAAAGGAAAATCGCAGTTTCTCCATTGTGGAAAAACCCAAAAACGAACATATTGCCTCGCTCGAAAAACTGTTGGTAGAAGAAAGATGGTTCCAAGATTCATCAATAACCCTAGATTCCATTGCAAATGAGCTGAATATTAGCAAAGGACACCTGTCTAGAGTTGTTAATACTGAACTAAGCATCAGTTTTTCAGATTACATAAATACCTTACGGGTAGAGGAAGCTAAATCGTATCTTAAAAATGCTGAATTTTCCAGCTACACCCTGGTAGCTATTGGATTAGAAGCCGGATTCAATTCGAAATCAACCTTTAACAGTGCCTTCAAAAAAATTGCGGGGGTGACACCTTCTCAATTCAAAAGAAATCATTCGAATTAGCACTAAATAGTTATAAATGTGAATATTTCGGACATCAAAAACATTCCTCTTAAAAAAAACGGCTGCTTTTTGATGACATTTTAAAATCATTCCGATGCATTAAAAAAACGAATCATGAAATATCTAATATTCACATTAATCATTACTTGCATCACCTTACAAGGCTGTATGGATGCTAAACAATCTGAAAACGATGTATCCAAAAATGATGCGCAAGGGGATAATTCTTCAATAGAAAATGTAAAAACATTATTTGATAAAGGAATGGCAAGTGTCGAAAAAACAAAGTTTCATGAAATAAGAGATCCGCAAAACGGAATGGTCCAAGCCCGCTCCCCCATTCCAAATAGTTGGAAGGTAAACGGTCCCAACGCCCCTGTTTATATAGAAGGCCCAAATGGGTTAAAAATCTACCAAACCCAGACCAACAATTTTGCCTGGTCCAATGATCCCTTTATGCAACAGACCATACAAATGAGCGGTCAGACATTAGCGGCCCCTATGAACACTCAACAAATACTTCAACAAAATATTTTGCCAAGCGCCCAGTCACAGGGCTACAGCCTCATTAATAGCTATCCCTTGCCCGAAGTAGACGGTTTTTGGCAAAAGTTCACCGCTGGAATGCCCAACACCGGCTCCCAACGAAAAATTGAAACTATAGGCACAGAATGGAATACCCCTAATGGTACAAAATCATTCATTGTTTTGTCGAAAATGGAAACCGTTACATCCCAATCCATGGTTTGGATCGTACAGACATCAGAGATGGAAACTTCTCCTGCATATTTTGATGAAGCCAAAAATGCGTATTTATATTCATGGGCCAATACCCAAATCAATCCACAATGGGTTGCATACGCCAATGGCAAGTTGATGGGGGACATACAACGCACCAATAATTTTTGGGCAGATGCCTCTGCAAAAAGTGCTGCTGCACACCAACAGCGCATGCAGGCCATAGCAGCAAGAGGTCAAGCTAGCTTAGAGGCGGGGAAAACCAACAGCGATATATTAGATATAATGCACGAAGGATATTTGAGCCGTAGTAATATCCAGGAAAAGGGTCATCAAAAAACAATTAATATGTTGACAGAAACGGCCGTGATAGGAAATCATGAAACCGGGGAGCACTACAATGTAACATCGGGGAGCAATTTTTATTGGGTAAACAACGATGGAAAATACATTGGAACGGACAATGCTTTATTCGATCCAAACATCAATAACGCAACTAACAATACAGACTGGACCAAATTTGCAGTGGAGAAATAATAAAAAATTCTTACCTTTCTTTTATCTACAAGGATGGGGGAAAGACAACACATAGAAAAACAGTTTCAGATAATTGAAGCAATTAAGAATAACAATGAGTTTGTGTTGAAAAAATTATATCAAGATAATTTCAGGAAAGTGGAAATGCATATTCTAAAAAACAATGGTACGATTCCCCATGCCAAAGACATTTATCAGGAAGCATTTATAGCGGTTTGGAAAAACGTTAAGGATGATAAATTTATTCCGCAGAGCGAAACCGCCATTCAAGGATATCTGTACCAAATTGCAAAGAACAAATGGACAGACTTTCTTCGTTCTTCACAATATAAAAAGACCATTTCCTTACACCCTTTAAATACCGTGTCAAGTGAAGAAATTGAAAGCGAAACTGAAAACTTGAATTGGACATCCGGTGTTTTGATGCAAGACGCAATGAGCGTATTCAACGATATGGGAGATTCGTGCAAACAACTTTTAATGCAGTTTTATTACCAAAAAAAGTCGATGCGGGAAATAGCGCAAACTTTAGGTATTGACGAGGCTTCCGCCAGAAACAAAAAATACCGATGTATGCAAAAATTGCGTAGGTTGGTAAAAACCCCAAATTAAAATATACAGTGGACACACAACATACTTTTACAATAGAACAATTGGAAACCATAGAAAGGTATCTGGATCACACTATGGATGCCGGTGAAAAAGTTCAGTTTGAAGCACAACTTGCCAAAGACACCAGCTTACAAGAGAAAGTAGCCGAAATACGGTTTCTTATTGAAACTGTGGAAACGGCCGCACTTAAGTCTAAATTAGAACGTTTTCACGAGTCGATAAAAGACTCAAAAGCATCACTTATTGATGCACCTAAACGTACTTTAATTCGCAGGCGTTCGAAGTCTTCAATTTATGCTATTGCAGCCATACTTGTTGTAGCCTTTGGAGTACTCTACATTATGAATGCGGAAACGTCTTCTGAAAAACTTTTTGCAAAACATTTTATCCCCGATCCCGGTTTGCCTACCACCATGAGCAATACTTCGAACTTTGATTTTTATGATGCCATGGTGAATTATAAACGTGCAGAATACGACCTTGCGATTGCCAAGTGGGAAAAGCTACTTCGGGAAAAACCACAGAATGATTCCTTGCAATACTTTTTAGGCGTTTCTTACCTAGCAAAGGGAAATGGTAGTTTGGCCGAGGAATACCTTCAAAAATTAAGTAATCAACCCAATAGTATTTTTACAAATGATGCCATTTTTTATCGTGCACTAGCGCTATTAAAAAGTGGAAAAGCAGAACAAGCAACTCAATTGCTTAAAGCTAATCCTTCTGAAAGAAACGCTAAACTTTTGTTAGATATAAAATAGGACAATAATGTGGAATCGAACAAGCCCTCTAAGAACAATACTGCTGCTTGTTGTGTTAGGCACATTATCTGTTCAGGCTCAAAACTCGGTTACATCAGGCCCAAAATATATTGAAGACCTAATAGCACAGAACAAGCTGGAACTGGCAATTACAACACTATATTCAGAGATTGAGGCGTTTAAAAAGCAAGGGAATTACGATACACTTGTAGCCTACATTCCTTTAGTGGGCAGTCTTACACTTAACGAAGGAGATTCGAATGCAGCCATTGTTGGGGCTTCTTCATTGGTTGATATAATACTTCAAAACTCAACTGCAGCTGTTAAGGCCAAGGCCTTACTACAATTAAACAATATTTACTTTAGTGCAAAACAAAACGACAAGGTCTTGGAAGTGGCCTTCGAGGCTTTAAAATATGCAAAACTAGCTACACCAAAAGATGAACGACTCATCGCTACACTGCATTACAATATTGGTACTGCAATGCTCAATCTAGGGAATGTGGAGGAAGCTAAACCCCATTTACTTAAGTCGAAAAACATTTTGGAAGGGCTACCGAAGAAAAATTTGCAAGAATTGTACAATACATATAATTCTACCGGTAGATATTTTGCGAGTAAATCGCAACTTGATAGCTCTACCATTTATTACAAAAAGGCCGTCGCCGCTTTGAATGAAATGGACAAATTTGAGGAGAATCGGTTTTATTGGATGGCAATTGTGAAAAACAATATCTCACTCAACCTTCAAAATATTGGACATACGAAGGAGGCAATCGCCTTCATTAAACAGGCTATTGAAAACTATCAGGATTTTATTGATATAGCCAAGGATGAATCCAAAAAATCACGGGCAGTCCGTTATCGACTAGCCACAATCGATAACCTCGGCACATTTTACCACGGTCTGGGTGAGTACAATAAGGCGGTGGAGATCTTTAATTATTCCTACCTTCAAAAACTTCAAAAATTAGGCCCCGAAGATCCGAATGTTGTGTTCTCACTAGTTATCTTAAGTCATGGTCATTTAAGCGCAAAAAATTATGAGGCTGCTGGTGAATATGCCGATAAGGCCTTAGAGATCATAGATAAAAACCCTAGCAACTTTTCTTATTTACACAGCTATATCCTGGCCGTTAGAGCATCGGTATATGAAGCATTAGAGCAAATGGGACTCGCATCAAAAATGTATAAAAAAAGTGAGGCGCTCTTTATGCAATCTTTTGATGGGACCTATTCTAGTGATTACTTGGATGCACTCATAAACATGTCTCTGTTCTATTCAAAATACGGTGATTCGGAAAAAGCAATGCAGCTGGCGGAAACCGGATATAGGTACACGAAGCGTCAAGATTTTCAAAATGCACTTATACATTATTCACATATTCAGAATATGGCCGATGTTCATTTTGAACTAAAAAACTACCCCAGTGCCTTGCAGTTTAGTGGAGAAGCCCTGAATTTCTTCAACCGGAATAATTTTACCGCAACTTCGCTTTCAGATTCCATTCAGATTGAATTTAACAAACCCCGTTCCTTACTCATAAATGCTAAATCTAAATATAAACTCCAAAATAATCGAACAGAAGCTGATTTAAACGAACTCTTATCTCAAGTTGCAGAAGGTATTGATATACTGGAGCGGCGTAAAACTATTATAAATTCAACAGAGGATATCCAGATTCTAATAGATGATAATAATGAATTGTTCAATTTTGCCAAGCAATTATATCTAGACCTTTACGAAATTACCGGTAAGGAGAAATATATGCTAGATCTAGTGACCATACATGAATCCAGCATGTATAACCGTATACGCTCACGCCTCAATATTAGGGATAATATTGCCTTTGCAGATATTCCTGAAACCGTGTTGCAAAAGGAACAACAGCTTAAAAAGAATTTCGCTACTGCGCTTAATGACCAATCAAATGAAAAGTTCGATCCATTTTTCGAGGCATCCACTTCCTGGAATCACTTTCTCGATTCGCTAAAACAGCATTTCCCGAAATACTACAAAATGCGTTATGCGACTATTGAATCATCTTTGAACGATCTTCAACAAAATATAGATTCAAATACGTCGATTGTTCGATACTTCTTTATTGAAGAGAAGCTGTTTGTATTTCTAGTTACCAAAGAAGACAAGCATTTGTATCCCTTACAATTTGAACAAGTAAAGGATCATATTCCGAAACTGATGAACAATAACTTTGAAGTTGAAGAATTTAGCGCTTTCTTACATCAACTTTATGAAGTCCTTTGGAAACCCTTCGATAAACACATACAAACAAATCAAGTTATCATAATCCCCGATCGTGAACTTTACAATTTAAGTTTCGAATTATTAACACCCGCTCCTATTTTAGATTTCAAGGAGTTAACGACTAATAGTCTCCTCGCAAAATACACCATTTCTTATAATTTCAGCCTGCTGCTGAACAACGGTGGTAGCACCACTATAAATGTATATTCCGATAACTTCGTTGCCTTTGCCCCTGAGTTTTCTAAAGGAATGAAGGACAATTATATAATTGCGGTAAAAGATTCAGTTGCTTTGGACAAAAATTATTTAACGCTTCTGCCACAGCCCTTCAGCGTTGATATCGCAAAGGAATATTCTAGAATTTTTGATGGTAGTTCATTTGTAAATGAGAAAGCTTCCAAATCCGTTTTTATTACAAATGCGAAGGAGCACAAAATCATACATATTGGCACACATGCCGAATCTAACAATGTAAGTCCGGAGCTTTCCCGCCTGATTTTTGCGAAGAATATTTCGGAAGCAGACACTTCTGAAGAAACCATAGATAATAATTTCCTGTATACGTACGAGATTTACAATCAGAACCTCAGCTCGAATCTGGCCATCTTAACGGCTTGTGAAACAGGAAAACCAACCTATAGTGCCGGTGAAGGAATGATTTCTCTGGCGCATGCCTTTACCTATGCCGGAAGTGAAAGTATTCTTACGAGTCTATGGAAGATTGACGAGAAGTCCAGTGCCGAAATTCTCGCCTTCTTTTATGATAATCTAGCCGAAGGGATGGCTAAGGATGAGGCACTTAAGCAAGCTAAACTTTCTTACTTAGCAACGGCCAATGGAAGAGAACTGGCACCGCAATATTGGGCAGGGCTTGTGATCATGGGAAATACGGCTCCATTAGAATTGGAGGCTGGTGCGCCATGGTGGTATTGGGCCATAGGTGGTTTACTAGTTCTTTTCGTGCTATCTGTCTTCTTCAAATATCGCAGGGCGTAATATCTTCTAAATTTTTTCTGAAAACTTGATGACATGTCAACTTCTTTTCGATGAGTCTATAGAAACACCTTGATTTTGCCCGAAATCACCATATAAAATCTACTTGTGCTTTTAAATATTTAGATATGAAAAAAGTACTTATTATTTTCGTTTTAATGTCGCAGTTCGCCATTGGTCAGGTTGGAATTGGAACTACGGACCCCAAAGGAGCTTTAGACATAACTTCTAGCAATTTAGGATTGGTTTTACCGAGAGTAACACAATTGGAAGACGTTACCAATAATAATGCAGGACTGGCAGAAGACGGAACCATTGTTTATGATATTTCTAGAAGTAAAACTTGTTTTAGAATAGCGAATACTTGGGTTTGTATTGCGGATGATGCAAGTTTAGCTATTACTACAACAACACCTTCCCCAATAACCATTAATGATCCTAATGAACAAGTTATACAAAATAATAAAGTAAACACTCAAAACCGCTCAACAAACAATGCTACTAACTTGAATGAAATAGAACAATGAAAAAGTATATTATAATTATATTATTTGTTCCGTTTTGCCTCTCCGCTCAAGTGGGTTTGGGAACTATAGCACCAAAAGGAATGTTAGATATTAGTTCTGGGAATTCAGGGTTAGTCATCCCTAGAGTAACTAAAATTGAAGATGTTACCGATGGCAATGGTAATAATCCACTGGATGGAACGGTCGTATATGATTTATCCAGAAATCAAACCTGTTTTCGTATTAACGGGTCTTGGATTTGTACCTGTAATTATTCTGGATCACCTTCCTTAACTGTAAACCGGCCAGATTATAGCAATATTTCAACCTATATAAAAGCATCCAATACCAATGCTGGTGATTCATTTAGTTCTATGAGTATCAGTGAAGATGGTTCACGATTAGCTGTAGGAGCTACAGGTGAAGATTCCAACGCCACCGGTATCAATGGAAACCAGTTCAATAACAGTGCATCCAATTCTGGGGCCGTTTATATTTTCAGAAGAAATGGAGCAATCTGGATTCAGGAAGCCTATATCAAAGCATCGAACACAGAATCTAATGATTATTTTGGATTTAGTTTGAAATTAAGTGAAGATGGTTCACGATTAGCTGTAGGAGCTACAGGTGAAGATTCCAACGCTACTGGCGTCAATGGAAACCAATCCAATAATAGTGTATCCGGCTCCGGAGCGGTCTATATATTTCGCAGGAGTGGGACTACATGGACACAAGAAGCCTATATCAAAGCTTCGAACCCTGATACTGCGGACGCTTTTGGTTTTGATATAGACCTAAGTGATGATGGATCACGTTTGGCAGTAGGAGCACAATATGAACGCTCTAACGCTACCGGGGTTAATGGAAATCAGGCCAATAACAGTTTAACCCAAGCCGGTGCTGTATATGTCTTTAACCGAAGTGGGACCACCTGGTCACAGGAAGCTTATATCAAAGCTTCTAATACAGGCTCTGGTGATAGTTTTGGCAATAACCTATCCATTAATAGTGATGGCACTCTTTTGGCAGTAGGAGCACGCTGGGAAGCCTCAAACGCCACTGGAATCAATGGAAATCAGGCTGATAACAGTGCAACCTATGCAGGGGCTGTATATGTCTTTAACCGAATTGGAACTACCTGGACGCAAGGAGCCTATATCAAAGCCTCTAACACAGGAGTAGGTGATAGTTTTGGTTTTAGTATATCCCTCAGTGATAGCGGAAACCATTTGGCTGTAGGAGCTATGAATGAAGCCTCCAACGCTACAGGAATCAATGGAAACCAATCCAATAATAGCGCATCCTATGCTGGAGCAGTTTATGTTTTTAGTAGGAGTGCAGGCGCCTGGACTCAGGAAGCCTACATTAAAGCCTCTAACACAGAGACAGTTGATCTATTTGGCTCTTATCTGGATCTAAGTGGTGATGGTGCTCGTTTGGTGGTAGGAGCTCATCAGGAAGATTCTAACGCTAGAGGAATCAATGGAAATCAGTTCAATAACAGCGCATCCAATTCAGGAGCAGTTTATGTATACACGCGATGTGGTTCTACCTGGATACAGGAAAGTTATATAAAGACCTCCAACTCAGAAACAGGAGATCATGTAGGAGTTGTTTCCCTTAGTGGCAATGGACTATACTTGGCAATTGGCACCGCAAGTGAAGATTCCAATGCAACAGGCATAAACGGTAATCAATGGAATAATAGTGCCGCCGACTCGGGAGCTGTTTATATCATTGAATAGCTAAATAGTAGGTGCTAACTATTTTTAATATAATCCTTTAATTTCTGCTTATTTTCAATAAAAATAACTCTCACCTAAAAAATTATTGAATTTGATAAGAAATAATTTTTTATTAAAAATGATGACATTCAGACTTTTATTCGATGTACAATAAAGAGGAATCCTCAAACGCCTTTTTTTGCACCAAAAAACACAGGACACACCTACTGCCGCTTTTTAAATTTTTTAATATGAAAAAAGCACTTTTACTCATTGGACTAATCTCTCAAATTATTATTGCCCAAGTGGGGATCAATACCACCAATCCGGACGCCTCTGCGGTCTTAGACATTGTGAGTACCAATGCCGGAATACTTGTTCCCAGAATGACCGAAGCGCAACGCACCGCCATTGCCTCACCGGCAACCGGTCTTTTGGTATACCAAACTAATAATACAACCGGATTCTGGTTTTACGATGGATCCGTCTGGGCATCGCTCAATACAGTTTCTGCTGGAGTAGAAAAAATAGATGACTTAACCGATGGCAAATCTGATAGTGACGGTACACAAGACGGCTCTTCTGTCTTTTTAGGTATCGATGCAGGCTTATATGATGACAGTAGCAATAACCAAAATGTGGGGGTGGGCTATAACTCACTTTATAGCAATACCACAGGGAATAATAACATGGCCATTGGCTATCAATCGCTATATAGTAATACCACCGGAGATTACAATACAGCAAGTGGCTATCAATCGCTTTATAGTAATACTACGGGAGATTATAATACGGCAATCGGTTATTTATCACTTTATGACAACACAACAGGATTTTTTAATTCGGCAATTGGAACTTTCTCACTTTATACTAACACAACAGGGCATAGAAATACCGCCTATGGTCATTCATCGCTTGCTTACAATACAACAGGGGATACAAATACAGCAATAGGCTATAGTACGCTTATTTACAACACAACTGGGAGTAGAAATACAGCAATTGGAAGTTACGCGCTTTATGACAACACAACAGGGTATGGTAATACGGCAATTGGGCATGATGTGCTTGACAATAATACAACAGGTAATAGAAATACAGTAAGTGGTGTAGAATCGCTTTATGCTAACACAACAGGATTTCTGAATACGGCAAGTGGCTATCAAGCGCTTTTTGCCAATTCCACAGGAAATAACAATACAGCAATAGGCAATCAATCCCTTTTTAACAATTCCACAGGAAATAACAACATTGCGATAGGCAATCAAGCGCAGTATTACAATTCCACAGGAATTAACAATACAGCAATAGGCTATACAGCTTTTAGTACTGGGAATACATTTAGCAATTCTACCGCATTGGGTTATGATGCAGAACCAGGAGCCAGTAATACAATTCGATTGGGAAATGCATCAGTTTCTACAATTGGTGGTTACTCAAATTGGTCCAATGTTTCAGATGGTCGGTTTAAAAATAATGTAAAGGAAAATGTAATAGGATTGGATTTTATTTTAAAGCTTCGTCCGGTAAGCTATAATCTGGATTTGGATGCTATTGCACAATTCAATAAAACGCCAGATTCACTGAGATTAAAAGATGCTGAAAGGCTTAAAGCGATTGAAATTCAGAGTGGATTTATAGCGCAGGAAGTCGAAAAAGCGGCAGAATTGGTTGGCTACGATTTTCATGGTGTTGACAAACCTAAGAATCCAAAATCTCATTATGGTTTACGTTATGCTGAATTTGTAGTACCCCTTGTGAAAGCAGTCCAGGAGCAACAGGAGATTATAGAAAGTCAAAAAGAACAAATTACGCTTCTGGAAGCCCGTCTTGATCGTATGGAGGCTCTTATTAAGGATGAACAATGATTTTTATTAAGCATGATGATAAAGTATAATATCCTCGATGTTTTTATATAACCACTAAAAAACCAAATTATGAAAAATGCAATTACCTTACTTATGTTTATAATAGCACTGACTTATACCCAAGCCCAAGATCCTGCCATCGATTGGCAAAATACAATTGGCGGAAGCGATGGTGATTTTATCACTGCCTTTGAACCTACATCGGACGGTGGGTATATAATTGGAGGGTATTCTTCGTCCAACACTTCCGGTGACAAGACTGAAGATTCTAATGGTGCCCTGGATATTTGGATCGTAAAAATTGATGGTTCTGGAGCCATTAGCTGGCAGAATACCATCGGTGGAAGCGGCGATGATTATCTTCTTACTATCGAACAGACTGCAGACGGTGGTTATATTGTAGGGGCCGGATCAGATTCTAATATTTCCGGAGACAAAACCGAAAATTCAAGAGGTGGATTGGATTATTGGATATTGAAACTAAATGCGTCCGGTGATATTGTTTGGCAACATACTTATGGCGGCAACATGCCCGAATTTGACACCTATGTAAGTCAGACATCAGATGGCGGCTATATCGTTGGGGGATATTCAGACAGTGATGTAAATGGTGACAAAACCGATCCATCCAATGGTCAGCGAGATTTTTGGGTGTTGAAATTAGACAGCACCGGATCCATTGTATGGCAAAATAGCATCGGAGGAAGTTTAGTGGAAAGACCACAAGCGGCCTTTCAAAGTGCTGACGGAAACTATATTATCGCAGGCTTCTCAAATTCGAATATTTCAGGAGACAAAACCGAAAATTCACAGGGAGGAAATGATAATTGGATTGTAAAACTCGACACCAGCGGAAATATTTTATGGCAAAATACCATTGGTGGAAACGACAGTGATGTACTGAGAGATATTGTTCAAGCCTCAGATGGAGGTTATATAATAGGGGGCTATTCAAAATCCAACATTTCTGGAGATAAAACAGAGAATTCACAAGGTGATTACGACTATTGGATTTTAAAACTGAATGCCGGTGGCGATCTTGTTTGGCAAAATACCATTGGCGGAAGCGGGATCGACTATCCGCGAGATATTAAAGAGCTTACCGATAATACTATTATGGTAGCAGGCTGGAGCAACAGTAATGTGTCCGGCGATAAAACAGAGGCTTCAAACGGAGGTTACGATTACTGGTTGGTTAAACTAAATGCATCGGGTACACCAATTTCTCAAAATTCTATAGGAGGGGCTAACGACGAATCCGGCTCTTACATCATCCCTTTGCCGAGTGGTGATTTTGTAATGGCCTGTTCTTCAGATTCCAATATTTCGGGAGATAAAGGAGATAACAGTGAAGGACTGGATGATTACTGGGTATTTAAAACCGGTCCCGACATCTTAGGGGTAGTCTCAAATGAGCTTGAAGCGACTGTACTTGCATACCCCAATCCAACGCAAGGAAGCTTGACAGTAGCATTGGGTGCATCTTTTTCTGAAATAAAATTAACTGTTTCCAATATCCTAGGCCAGGTTGTTCATTCAGAATATTTTGAAAATACCGATCAATTAAATTTGAACATTTCTTCGGAGGTCGGTTTGTATTTTATAAAAATTACAACGGCTGAAGGCAAAACGGCTACCATCAAGGTGCTAAAAGAATAAAGATTGATTATTGTGGGGAATAAATTGATCTTTAAAAAGCCTCTATAACAGGGGCTTTTTAGTTGGAAACCATTTCTAATAATTTTACCATCGTTCTATAGTTACGTGCGGTACCGATTACTTTTAGTTTCTTCTCAAAGAAATTATTACCCATCTTAGCCTTCCCGGCACCTTCTCGATAATATATATAAATACAGTCTTCTAGGATATAAAATTCTTCATTTATATGCGAAAAATGGGTTGTTAATTCAATGTCCTTCTTAGAGGGACTCGCTTTCAAAAGTATAAAATAGCTTTTTTCTCGTTTTTCTTCAGAAAATGGACATTTTGATAAGATTTTAGCCATTTCTGATGCTTTTTTAACCAAAATAGGCACAAAAAAGCCATATTTCGAATCAATCGCTTCAGTTATTTTATTCTCTAAATTGTTTTCTTCTTTAGAAGTAAAGACCACATTTCCGCTCTGGATATAGGTCTGGACTTCGGAAAAACCCAGGGATTCAAACAACAACTTTAGGTCGGCCATAAGAATTTTTTTATGTCCACCAACGTTAATTCCTCTTAATAAAGCGATGTACTTTTTCATAGGTGTTCTGTAGTCGCAATAGCCTGTGCCACCATAAATCCGCCGGTCCAGGCATTCTGAAAGTTAAACCCTCCGGTAATGGCATCGATGTTTAATACCTCTCCGGCAAAATAAAGATTTTTATGCACTTTGCTTTCAAAGGTTTTAAAATTCACTTCTTTTAAATTGACTCCTCCTGCTGTAACGAATTCCTCTTTAAAGGTGCTTTTCCCATTTACCACATAGATTCCTGCGGTTAGTTGGGTTGCCAATTGTTGCAACTGAATTTTTGTAAGTTCTGCCCATGAAAGTGTTTCAGGTATTCCCGAAGCCGCTACCAAACTCTGCCACAAACGCTTCGGAAGGTTATATTGAGGGTATTTGGCTAGCTGTTTTTTGTTGTGTTCGGCCTTGCTGTTCTTTAATAAATCCGAAACTTCTGCTTCGGAAACAGTGGTTAACCAATTTACCTTTATGGTAAAATGATAGTGGGTTGGGTGCAATAGTCTCGCTCCCCAGGCCGATAATTTTAAAATAGCCGGACCGCTCATGCCCCAATGGGTAATTAACAAAGGCCCTTCACTTTGCAATATGCTCTTCCCGTTTTCGTCTAACACCGCTACCGATGCTTCGGTCGCCACTCCGGGTAAATTTTTAATTCGCTCATCTTCGATATTAAACGTAAACAGAGAAGGAACCGGAGTTACAACCGAATGTCCTAAGTTTTCAAGCAACTTCCACACCTTGGGGTTACTCCCTGTTGCAACGACTAATTTTTCAGAAATGAAATTTCCTTCCGAAGTTGTTATATTCCAGCGATTCCCTTCCTTTTCTATACGTTTTACCGAATGATTTTTTAATACCTCAATTCCTAAACGCTTGGTTTCAGAAATAAAACAATCAATGATCGTTTGAGACGAGTCGGTCTCGGGAAACATCCTGCCGTCTGCTTCAATTTTAAGGGCCACGCCTCGCTGCGCAAACCATTCGATGGTATCTCCGGTCATAAAACTATGAAAGGGGCCTAACAATTCCTTTTCACCTCTCGGGTAATTTTGAGATAGTTCCTTGGGGGAAAATTCGGCATGGGTTACATTGCACCTGCCACCACCCGACACCTTTACTTTGGTAAGGACTTCACTTCCACGTTCGAGAATTTTAACCTTTAGTTTTGAATTTTTTTCAACAATATTTATGGCCGAAAAAAAACCGGCTGCTCCACCCCCTATGACCAATATGTCTGCTGTTTCGCTCAAACCTACTATTTATCGCCCGCAAAAGATTCACAAAGTGTGATGGTTTCTTTTACATCTTGCATAGTGGTTCTTGGGTTGATCAAACACATACGCAGCACAACTTGTTTGTTTAACACCGTGGTTACCAACAAGGCTTTTTGAGAGCTAACAACCTGAGCCGAAATATATTGATTGAGTGCATCCAGTTTTTTTTCAGAGAGCGCATTCCCTATGGGGTTATATCTAAAATTAATAACGGCCAGAGTCGCCGGAGAAATCACCTCCCAATTGCTACTCTTACGTAAAAAAGATTCGGTTTCTTCGGCCAGTTTGATATTGTAGGTAATTGCTTTTCTGAAGGCTTTCAAACCAAACGTCTTAATTGACATATAAAATTTTAAGGCTCTAAATCTTCGTGTGAGTTCGATACCGTGATCGTAAAAATTAATTTCCGAAGTATTACCTTCGATATCCCTCAGATATTCCGGCTTCTCGGTAAATGTGCCCTTTAACCACCTGTGATTGCGCACCAAAAGACAACCAATCTCATAGGGTTGATAAAACCATTTATGTGGGTCGACCGTGATAGAGTCGGCCTTTTCTATTCCTTTTAACAACTGTTTACCATTGTTGGCCAGGATCGCAGCAGCCCCATAGGCACCGTCTATATGATACCAAATTTTTTCTTTTTTACAAATCGCTGCCAATTCCGAAAGTTGATCGACTGTTCCTGTATTTGTAGTCCCGGCGGTTGCAATAAGGCAAAATGGCTGAAGGCCTTCCAGACTGTCCTTTGCAATAGCATTTTTAAGCTTGTTGAGTGAAAATTTAAACTCAGAATCGGTTGGAATAATCCTAATCTGTTCCTTTCTAAATCCTGCAACTCGGATGGCTTTTATATTCGAAGAATGCGCTTGGTCGGAAAGGTATATCACCGCCTTTGAAAAATCATCACCACATTTCACCTTACGAGCGGTGATAATAGCTGTAAGATTGGCCATAGAGCCCCCACTGGTAAAGATCCCTCCTCCTTTTTTTACCGGAAAACCATACATTTTGAGAAGCCAGTTCATGGTAACGATCTCCATTTCGGCCGCTGCCGGCGAACCTGCCCAACCACCGGAAAATATATTGAATCCCGAGGCCAATGAATCGGCCATCGCACTGATGTAGTTACTGGGCCCGGGGACGAAGGAAAAGGATTTTGGATGTGTCACTATATTACTTTGCGTCATTACATTTTCTAAAACAAAATCCAACACCTTATGAGCATCGGTTGACTTTTCCGGAACATCTTCTAAAAAAAGTTGATCCATTTCTTGTCTGGATGCCGCAGCAACCGGTAGTTTTTGGTTTTGTGTATCAAAATGTGAAACAATGGCATCTACCACCTTATAGCCGTACTCCTTCATTTCGGCTTTGGTAAGTTCTAATTTTTGCGTGGTATCGATTTTCAACATAGGTATTTGTTAATGCTAAGACTGCAAAATTACGGCTTTATTACACCATAGCGAACGTGCGCTTGTAAAAATAAGTGCAACTATTGAACAAGAAAGATTCCTCCTATACCATTTGTCTTACAACTATTTTATGTGAGTGTTAGCTAGTAGAAATTATTTTTATTGTGCGATTTTTTCTACAAATACATATTAGTTAATTACGTAACTTGCTGACTACGAATAAATAAAACTTTAACTATGTTTACAAAAGCGAACATTATTAGTACCATTGTCCTCACCATTTGGGGTTTTGGTGGTGGATATCTCCTATGGGGTATCCTTGCTGAAAATCTTTTTGCAGACCATATTCTTACCGATGGACTTATGAGAGAAATACCAGATTTAGTCTATATTTTCGCAGGCTGTCTAATTCAGGCCTTTGCCTTTTCAACTATCTATGGGAGATTTGGTTTAAATAGTTATAGCGCTGGAAGCGGTTTTGCATTAGGCTTCTGGATTGCTTTATTGGCAGGTCTTGGCGAAGGTCTTATCGATTTTGCCACCGCAAACATTCTCGATTTACAAGGGACACTTATTAATTTTGTACTGACCTTAGTATTCTTCGGAATTATGGGTCTTTTGGCCGGACTGGTGTACGGTAAAACAACGAGTACTAAATAGAGATTTTAGATTCGATTAATATTGAAGAAAGCTTCGGTTTTCACCGAAGCTTTTTGCTTGACGCGATCTGACGTATAAAAAAAGCCTCTCGTTTCCGAGAAGCTTTTTCTTCGTGCGGGCGGGGAGACTCGAACTCCCACGCCGTGAAGCACTAGATCCTAAGTCTAGCGTACATTTGCCCAAACAACACCAAAGTCATTCATTTTCAATTGATTATAAAAAACATCATTTTCTTTGATATCATCTAATATCAATTGATTTCAGCATTTGTTGTACCTATGTTGTACCTAAAAAGCCCAATAAATTCGTACCTTTATCGAAAGTGTACAACAAAAAATGAGCTCAAAATACAATGTTGTACCTATGTTGTACCTGATTTGACTTTCGTACTCAAAACAGGTCAATTATGTCATCAAATGCAAAAATAGTACTACGCAAAAAACCTAACAGTAAAGGTCTATATCCACTAGCTATTCGTATCACAAAAAATCGTCGCTCAACATATCAATATGTCGGTCATTATATCGACTTAGAGGATTGGGACGAAAAAAACATTCGAGTAAAAAAATCAAATCAAAACGCGGACAGTTTAAACAAGTTGTTGTCACAAGAACTTTCTGATGCCAATAAAGCACTTATTGATTTGCAATCAGAACACAAAGATGCTTCTGCAAACCAAATCAAAAAAGAGCTATACGCATTGGGTAATACTTCTACCTTTTTTGAACTTGCCCAAGAACATCTCGATGAATTGAAAGCTGCTGAAAAATTAAACCGCCTATCCACAGATAGTGCTTTGGTAAGTTATATCTTAAAATTCAATAAATCCAAACAACTTTCTTTTCAGGAAATCGACGAGCGTTTCCTGAAGAAATTGATGATATATCTAAAAGTTGAACATTCTCTAGCCGAAACGTCAATAATGAATATACTGGTATTTATCCGCTTATTGTTCAATAGGGCAATAAAGCTTAAAATTGTTAGTAGGGAATTGTACCCTTTTGGTGGTGATAAGATTAAAATTAAATTTCCGGAAACAAATAAAATTGGGTTGAATATTATTGAAGTAAGAGCTATAGAGGCTCTTGATAATTTAACGTTAGCCGAAATGCACACAAGAAACGTTTGGCTTTTCAGCTTCAATTTTGCAGGAATGCGAGTTACTGATGTGCTATGGATAAAGTGGTCAGACATATATGACGACAGATTGCATTATAGAATGAACAAAAACTCAAAGTTACTATCCTTGAAAATTCCCGATAAAGTTTTAAAGATTTTGGATTATTACAGAGATGATAAGAGATATGCAACGGATTTTGTCTTCCCAGAATTAAAAAAAGCGAATCTTGATGATGCAAAAGACATCTATAACAAAAGAAAGACAGCCACCAAAAAATTCAATGACAACCTAAAATCCATTGCGAAAAAGGCAAAAATAGATAAGAAGGTTACTATGCACATTGCAAGGCATACTTTTGGTAATATCGCTGGTGATTCTATACATCCATTGATGCTTCAAAAACTATACCGTCACAGTGATTTAAAGACAACTCTTAATTATCAAGCTAATTTTATTCATAAAGAAGCTGATGATGCTTTGGACAGCGTTGTGAATTTTTAAGAATTCAATTTTTTTGAAAGAGTTATTAAATTGATTTTAGTCAATACTACAGCAGAATTAGGTTGCGGCTCACTTCCACGTCATTTTCTGTAAACGTACCGCATTGAAAATAGCCAAAAGTGCCACACCCACATCTGCAAAAACCGCTTCCCACATTGTTGCCAGACCACCTGCACCTAAAATTAAAACCACAGCTTTTACACCAAAAGCTAAACCTATGTTTTGCCAAACGATACTGCGAGTGGAACGACCAATTTTAATAGCTCTTGCAATTTTGCTCGGTTGGTCCGTTTGAATAATGACATCAGCGGTTTCTATGGCGACATCACTACCTAAGCCCCCCATTGCAATACCAACATCACTTGCTGCCAATACTGGGGCATCGTTGATTCCATCGCCAATAAACGCCACTTTGTTGTCGGTTTCAGACATCAGTTTTTCAACTTCTTCTAATTTATCCTCTGGAAGTAAGCCACCTTTTGCGGTATGTATACCCATTTCTTTGGCGACTTGTTGCGTAATGGAATCCTTATCGCCCGAAAGCATTATGATTTTTGAAATACCAGAATCACGAATTTGTTTGATGGCTTCGTGGGCATCATCCTTCAATTCATCAGCAATGATTACATAACCAGCGAATTTGCCTTCAATGGAAACCATTACAATTGATTCCACAATTGTGTCGGTTTCAGAAGGAACTTCAATATTATTTGAAATCATCAATGCCTTATTTCCCACCAAAACGGCTTTACCATTTACCGTTCCTTTCAGTCCTTTTCCTGCAACTTCGGAAACATTACTTGCTTGAAAATCTTCGCCTTTGTCTTTGTATTCCATAATTGCCTTGGCAATGGGATGGGTGGATTGTTCTTCCATCGCCATCAGATATTTCATAAAATCGGTTTCTCCCCAATCAATTGACTTTATTTCCTTGATTTTAAAGACACCTTTGGTCACAGTTCCGGTTTTATCCATAACAACCGTATTAACTTTGGTCATTTCATCTAAAAATGAAGCACCCTTAAATAGAATCCCATTTTTTGAAGCTGCTCCCAATCCACCGAAATATCCTAATGGAATTGATATAACCAACGCACAGGGACAGGAAATAACTAAGAAAATTAATGCTCTGTACAACCAATCACGAAACACGTAATCATCAACAAAAAAATAGGGCAGAAAAGTCAGACCTATGGCAAGAAATACAACAATAGGTGTATAAATTCGTGCAAACTTTCTGATGAACAATTCAGTCTTTGATTTCCTTGCGGTAGCATTTTCCACCATATCAAGAATTCTTGCAATGGAACTATCCTTAAATTTTTTGGTGGTTTCAATTTCAATAACACCGTCCAGATTAATACTTCCCGCAAATACTTTTTCGCCCTTTGCTATGGTATCTGGTTTGCTTTCGCCTGTTAAGGCTGCTGTATTGAACGAGCCTTTTTTAGAAAGCAAAGTACCGTCCAAAGGAATTTTTTCGCCAACTCGCACTTGTACTTTTTCACCAATTTCTACCATTTCGGGATTTACTGAAATGTAATTGTTTTCACGATATACCAAAGCCTCATTAGGCCTTACATCAAGAAGAGCTTTAATGTTTCTTTTGGCTTTTTTTACTGCCGCATTTTGGAACAATTCGCCCACGGCATAAAACAGCATTACGGCGACACCTTCCGGATATTCACCAATGACGAACGCACCCAAGGTGGCAATGGACATTAGGAAAAATTCAGTAAAGAAATCTCCGTTTTTAATACTCTTCCATCCTTCTGTCATCACAGGAAAGCCAACAGGAATGTACGCTATCACATACCACAAGATGCGAATCCAGCCCGAAAAGTGTGGAAACGCATTAAAATAATCAAGTGCAATTCCCACAATCAGCATTACAAAGCTGAAAATTGCTGGCAGATAAGTTCTAAAATTTATTTTTTTGCTATTGTTATTATGACCTGCTCCGTGTAAGTGTTGGCCCGAATGTTTTTCAACATCAATATCCCGAAGATTTAATTTTTTCTTTTTCATAGACACAATATATTATTTAAGTAGGTGCAACGGAAGTGCAATTATTGACCGCTACATTTATCACAAATACCTTTTACCACTAAATTCGCGTCTTTGGCTTTGTAACCTTCAGGTAAATTTATATGCGGAATTTTATGCTCTGTCAAACAAACTGTTTCATCACAGCTATTACAATGAAAATGTAAATGTAGGTCTTGTTCCAATTCACAATTGCAATGCTCTTCGCATATGGCGTATTTTGCAGTACCTGTTCCATCGTCTATTTGATGAACAATACCATTTTCTTCAAAAGTTTTTAGGGTTCTATACAAAGTTGTCCTATCGGACTTGATAAATGCGTTTTCAATATCTGTAAGTGCTAAGGCAATTTCCTTTTCAACCATATACTTATAAATTAAAATGCGCATCGCGGTAGGGCGTATTCCTTTGCTTTCCAATGTTTCTTCTATTTCTTTCATACTTTAATCGCTACGTTTTAAGGATTTACCAGTTTTAATCTGAAACGCATCTTCAACACTTGACACGTAAATAATTCCGTCTCCAGGTTCTTCTGTTGTGCCGTTTTTTATAATTAACTCAATGGCATATTGGGCTTCTTCATTTTGGCAGACCAACTCCAGTTTAACCACAGGACTGTCCGTTACGTGAAAGTCCAAGGATGGTCTTGCGCCTTTAGTTTTAAATGCTCCTGTTCCTTCTGATTGTGATAGGGTCATACTTTTAAAACCATTATCTGTAAGAGCATCGATTATTTTTTGGATTCTGTTTGGTTTTATAAATGCTTTTATTTCTTTCATATTATAAATCTTTAATCGATTTTGAACCGAGCTTGTTTTCTTATTTTTAACTAACTAATTAAGACGATAAAACAAACTCGGAATCAAAACCATTTATTATTATTGAATTAATCGTGGTCTCCCAATTCTCCTTTTATTCTTTCTGATGACAAAATATAAGCTCCTTTAATGACCACTTTGGCATCCTTTGAAACTTCGGCAGGAAGATTGACTTCAACAAAGCCTAAATCATTAATACCAACTGTTACGGGTATCATTTTAAATTTCATTTTGTCCGCTTCCATTTCTTCATCTTCATCCAAAATAAAAATAAAGGATTGCTCACCTTCCTTGATGATGGCATCTTCGGGTACTGCAAATGCCATTTTTTGGTCTTGGACTATTCTTCCTTCCACATACATTCCGGGAAGCAATTCTTTGTCTTCGTTATGCACGTCTGCGTGTACGTGCAATGCTTTTGGGTCGGTTTCAAAGGTTTTACCAATGGCGTGGATTTTGGCCTTTAAAAGCTCGTCTGGTTTGGCTGCTACCGTAAAATAAATTTCCTGTCCTACTTTTACTTTTCGGATATCCTTTTCATACACTTTAAAATCTACGTGTATTTCTGAATTATCACTTACCGTGAACATTTTGGTCTGGGGTGCTACATAATCTCCGAGACTTATCATTACTTCATCCACATAGCCACTTATTGGGGTTGTGATAGGAACTGCGGAGTAAATCTGCCCTTGTAGGACTTGGTCTGTGTTTATGCCCAACAATCTCAATTTAGAACGAAGTCCGTTTACCGAAGAAGTGGTGGAACGAAATTTGGATTGTGCCATTTGAAATTCTTTTCCCGAAGACACTCCTTTATCGTACAATGTTTGTTTACGCTCAAAATCCTGTTTTAAAAATACCAACTCATCATTCTTTTCTTGATATTCCTGTTGCATCGTTATAATATCGGGATGTTCCAAATATGCTAATACTTGACCTTTGTTTACCTTATCGCCTTCAATGACCTTTATGGAGCGCACATTTCCACCCACAAAAGGGCTTATGTTTGCCCTGTCTTGCGGAAACAGTTCCAATTGACCAGTAACCTTTATGGTATTGCCCAAACTCTTTTTTTCCAAAGTATTCATTTCAAGACCAATGGTTTCAGCTTGTTCTTTTGTAAGTTCAACAACACCTTCTTCGTGGATTTCTTCGCCGAGTTCTGTATTTTTCTCATTATGTTCCAAACCTGAATCTCCTTTATTATTGCAGCTCATCAACAAAAAAGTTACTAATGCTATACTGATTATAGATATATGTTTCATTTTTCTTTTATTTAATATTATAGATTGCCCAATTGGTATTGTACCTCGATAGCCTGTTGGTTGTATTGGTTGATATATTGTAATTGGGTCTGTTTAATGCGGATGGCGCTATTTAGAATGGTAATATAGTTGACGTAATCTATTTCGCCCTCTTTAGATGCCAGTTCTGCGGTTGTTATCTGTTCTTCCGCCAAAAGCAATGCACCTTCTTCATAATACTGCAATATTTTCCGTGTTTTTTCAAGGGATTTGAACAATTGCGACACCTGGCTTTCGGTGGTTGCCTTTTGTTCCAAATATTGGTTTTCTGCGACCATTGCATCTGCCTTGGCTGCCTTTATCCTCGATTTCTGCGGAAAAAACCACAACGGAATACTAATACCTGCCTGATAGGTATTGAATCCAGAAACATCATCCACTACTTGCCTTCCAAACGATAAACTGAATTTCGGTAGGAATTGCGATTTTTCAACACCCACATTTGCTTTACTTACTTCGGCGTTCTGCAACGCATATTGCAATATTGGGTTGTTTGCTACAGAGGTTGAATCCAAAGTTGCCATAAAATCCAATGGCTCGTAAAAATCGTTCACCGTTTCAATGCTTTCATCCGTTCCCAAATACTGTTTTAAAGCACGTTTGGCAATTTCAATATCATCATAGGCTTGTTGTTTTAATACTTGTATTTGCTGATATTCCGAAGATGCTGCAATAAATTCCAATTTCCCGGTTTCCCCTGTTTCATAACGCAATTCAGCAGCCTCCCTAAAATTAATATAAACACTATCCAGCTGTTCTGCAAAACGCAACTGTGCCTTGTAATAATTAATTTGGTCATAGGCTTGCATCACATTGCGCACCAATTGTTGTTCACTGGCCACATAAAACTTTTCTCCCAAGGCAATACGCTCTTTGTAAAACTTCGATTTTGAAAACCCTGAAAGCAAATCAATATTGCCCTGTTGCACACCAACGGTTGTCTGTACTCCAGGAAGATTATTGCCATATTCTTCTTTGCCCGTGAAAACTTGTGTGCTACCAAGGTCAAAACTCGTTCCCTTTAGTGCCTTTTCCCGTTCAATAAATGCCTGACTTTCCTTAAGCGAGGGATAATTCTGTTTTGCCAAAGCAATGGCCTCATCGACTGTCAAGGTTTTTGGAATTATGCCATCTTGATTGGTGTCTTGGGCAAAAGCAGTTCCAGAAGCCATCAAACCACCAACCATCAATAATACGGTTACAATATTGGTTGATTTATTGACATAGCTAACATCGCCATCAGTATTGTTTCGTTCCTTTCTCGATTCGAGCCAAAAATATAATACAGGAACGACCACAAGCGTTAAAAATGTTGCTGTTATCAATCCACCAATAACCACCGTTGCCAATGGCCGCTGCACTTCGGCACCGCCAGAGGTAGAAATCGCCATTGGCATAAAGCCCATAATGGCCGCCGTTGCGGTTAGCAAAATTGGTCGCAACCGTTCGTGTGTTGCCTCGTATATGCGTTTTTTTAAGTCTGTCATTCCACTTTCTTTTAGTTCATTGAATTTGTTTATCAGTACCAATCCGTTTAAAACCGCTACTCCAAAGAGCACGATAAAACCAACCCCAGCTGAAATGCTAAAAGGCATTCCTCTTATCCAAAGGGCAAACACGCCACCAATGGCTGCCAAAGGCACTGCCATATAAATCATTACCGACTGTGAAAACGAGCTCAAGGCAAAGTAGAGCAATATGAATATTAGGAAAAGTGCAATAGGCACTACAATCATCAATCGGTCTGAAGCACGTTGCAGGTTCTCAAACGAACCTCCGTAGGTTACAAAATAACCCGGTGGCAGTTTCACTTCCGTTTCCAGTTTTTGCTGAATTTCCTCGACCATCGATTTTACATCTCGCCCACGAACATTGACTCCTACCGAAATACGACGCGAGGTATTGTCCCTTGAAATCTGCATTGGTCCGGGTTTGTAACTGATGTCCGCCACTTCCTTTAAAGGCACTTGCGCTCCGTTTGGCAAATCGATATACAAATTCTTAAGACTGTTGATGTCCTGTCTAAAGTCCTTCGCCAAACGAATGACCACATCAAAGCGTTTTTCGCCCTCAAAAATCACACCTGCCGCTTCTCCTGAAAAGGCGGCACTTACATAATCATTCAGCTTATCAACGGTCACACCGTACTGTGCCATTTTTGCACGATTGTATTCCACAGTCATTTGTGGTAAACCGCTTGTAGCTTCCACATTGAGGTCGGCCGCTCCGGGAACGCTTCTGATGACCGCTGCGATTTCCTGTACCTTATCTGCTAACACGCCCAAATCTTCTCCATATAATTTAATGGCCACGTCCTCTCGAACACCAGTAAGCAATTCGTTAAAACGAAGTTCCACAGGTTGCGTAAACACGAAATTCACACCGGGAACAACTGAAATTTTTTCCTGTATTTTTTCTATGAGTTCTTCTTTGCTATCTGCGGAAGTCCATTTGCTCTTATCCTTTTCAAGAATTATATAGCTATCGGCAATGTCCATTGGCATTGGGTCTGTTGGTATTTCAGCCACACCAATCCTTGAAACCACTGTTTTTACTTCAGGAAATTCATTGATTAAATTTTGAAGCTTTTTTGAGGCTTCGATAGATTCTGTAAGACTACTCCCTGGTTTTATCAAGGCCTGAAATGCAATATCTCCCTCATCAAATTTAGGTATGAATTCGCCACCCATATTGCTGAAAATAAATCCTGCAATCAAAAGCAAGGCAACCGCGCCTATAACCACACCAGCCCTAAAGCGAAGTGCGAAATTGAGCAAGGGCACATACGCCCTGTTCAACCCTGACATTATTTTATCACTGAACCTGTCAATCCTGTTTTCAAATTTTGCAAACCAACTATTCTGATTTTTAGCAGGTTTTAAGAACATTGAGGAAATCATTGGTACATACGTAAGACAAAGGATAATCGCTCCCAAAACTGCAAACCCAAAGGTAAAAGCCATTGGACGGAACATTTTTCCCTCAATACCAGTTAAAAAGAGAATTGGCGTAAAGACAATAAGGATAATCAATTGTCCGAAAAATGCCGAATTCATCATCGTGCTTGCCGAGTCGTAGGCGATTTCATCCATTTCGGCCTGACCTATCACAGCGTTGGATTTTTTCATCCGTTGGTGAATGTGAAATACCATTCCTTCCACAATGATTACTGCACCATCCACGATGATACCAAAATCGATTGCTCCCAAGGACATTAAGTTTGCCCACACACCAAATTGTTTCATCAAGATAAACGCAAAGAGTAATGATAGCGGAATTACCGAAGCGGTTATCAATCCGCCACGGAAACTTCCCAAAAGCAAGACCAAAACAAAAATAACGATGAGCGACCCTTCAATAAGATTCTTTTCAACGGTGCTTGTGGTTCTTCCAATAAGTTCACTTCTACTTAAAAACGTATCTATGTAAACACCTTCGGGTAGGGATTTTTGAATTTCTACAATACGCTTCTCCACATTTTCTACCACGTTGCCAGGGCTTTCGCCTTTCAGCATTAAAATTTGTCCACCAACAGTTTCGTGTCCGTCTTGGGTAAACGCACCATAGCGCACTTGATTCCCGTAGCCCACTTTTTCAGCGACATCCCGCACTAAAACAGGGCTTCCGTTTTGTGTGGTTACAACGGTGTTTTCCAAATCTTCAATGCTACGAGCCAAACCTTCACCTCGAATGAAATTGGCTTGATGGTTTTTTTCGATATAAGCACCGCCCGTGTTGGCATTGTTGACTTTAAGGGCCTCAAAGACCTGATTCATTGTAATGCCAAAACTTTTTAGTTTATCAGGGTTTATGGCAACTTCGTACTGCTTTACATAGCCTCCAAAAGCATTGACCTCGACCACTCCTGGGACTAATGCCATTTGGCGTTTTACAATCCAATCCTGTATGGTACGAAGCTCCATTGCATCGTATTTATCTTCGTAGCCTTCTTTTAATTTTAAGGTGTACTGGTAGATTTCGCCCAGTCCTGTGGTAATTGGCGCCATAAATGGCGTACCAAAACCTTCGGGGATTTCTCCTGCAACTTCGGTTAATTTCTCTTGTACCAATTGCCGGGGAAGATAAGTGCCTGCCTCGTCCTTAAAGACTATGGTAACTACAGAAAGACCAAAACGAGAAACGGAACGCAGTTCGATAACGTCAGGAAGGTTTGCCATTGCCAATTCTACTGGGTAGGTTACAAATTGCTCAATATCTTCCGTACCTAAATTTGGGGCAACGGTAATAACTTGTACTTGATTATTGGTAATATCGGGTACAGAACCCAAATTTATAGTGGCCATAGAATAAATGCCCGTGCCAACAAGTGTCACTATAAACAGCCCAATAATAAATTTATTATTAATGGAAAATGAAATGATTTTGTTAATCATAGAAAAAGTATTAATTCAGTTGAAATGATGAATTCACGCAAAAGCGTAAACTAAAATTGAAGCAATGTTTTTTGAAAAACATCACAATGGGATATAACTATCCCTATTAAAAACTGAATTAAACCTTTGGGGGCTGAAGAAGAGAATGGCGAATATCTTTGCCAAGGCTATCGAAATGGCTGAAGTTCTCTTTTAAAATCGTATCCTGAAATGGATTGAATGAAGCTATCCCAAAATCTAACGTATGGACGTGGCAGCAATGACATTGACAAAATGGCGAACATAATTCGCAGTCTTGGTCGTGGTCACCATCAAAATCGGTTACCGTAACAACTTGGGAATCGTCATTAATCTTTTCTGCATCGCTACAAGGCACAACATTAAGTGCCAAAAAGTAAAAGGATAATATAACTACCAAGAATTTCACATTGCAAATATAGCTGAATTTTTATGCAACTGGGTTGCAAAAAATAATATCACATTATTTTATTAATTGAAGCACTAGAACTCAAATTCTGATTGAAACATTTAACCAACATTCTATAAAGTTCTGGATGTTTCTTTTTAAGCAAGTCTGGACGCTCAAAAAAATACTCTGAAGCTACCGCAAAGAATTCTGCTTGGTTTGTACCACCATATTTACGAATGTCGGAATGGTTATCATTAATCGCTTCCATCTCCTTATGTATTAAATTCAGCCAAGGTATTGCATATTGATGCTCTAATAATCGTTCTGGCACACCATCTGTTCTATCATCCAACTTATCAATTAAATGTACGAATTCGTGTATGCCAGTATTGCTTTTATCGGTTGTGTTTTTAAAACCGTGATACAATGCTTTTTTGGATAAAATCATTTGCTTCTCAAAACGTCCATTCCCAACGATACCACCAATATTGCGTGAGTTATCCTTACTGCTAAATTGCATATCTTCATTAAAATTATCTGGATACAATAGAATGCCACTTAAATTAGTGTAATGCCATTCTTTAAAGCCAAAAACAGGAATAACTGCACTTGCCGCAACTAAAATTTTGTCCAATTCTTCCAATTCAAACTGCACACCATCAATATACACCTCACTTAAGAATTGCATCATTTTTTGTTGAAAAACAAGTTGCCTGCCTTTAGAAAGATTTTCATAATAAAGAACATTCTCCATTATTAATTTGTGCCAATGCTCTGGAAATGGCTTCACGCTATGCCGCTTCGCTTTTTGATAAAAATGAATAGCAAACAGAAGAATCACAACCAAAATTAAAATATAGACCATATTAAAACGAGAATATTAATCTACGGCTTCCGCTTTAAAGCCTACTTTTTGCAATGTAGCCTTTACATCTTCTTCGGTAGCGCCATCGCTTTCAATGGTTAAAATTTTATCTGGATTGGTGGTATCTACTTCCCAACTTTCTACACCTTCTTGCTTG
>NZ_JAIOHK010000027.1 GCF_019913785.1 Altibacter sp. | reverse complement strand
AACCACATCACGCCTTAAGCGTGACAACACAACATTGTATTTGACAATTTAAGTTTCCTTAACTTGTCATTCCGAACTTGATTCGGAATCTGCGGTCTGGACGAGACTCGAACTCGCGACCCCCTGCGTGACAGGCAGGTATTCTAACCAACTGAACTACCAGACCGTACTTACTGTTATAGACTAAAAGTATGTCTTATTCTTTATTTTCAATCAATCTTTTGTAAAATTCTCGATTTCGCTGCTGCTTCAAAAACCGTTCTCTTACTATTGATTCTTTTCTTGAAGGATAGCTTTCATAATAAACTAACTTCCAAGGTAGTTTTCTACTTGTATATTTTGAAAATCCATTATTGTGAAGCTCTAGACGTTTTTCTAGATTATCGGATTGACCAATATAATAAGTCCCATCCCTTTCACTCTCTATGATATAAACAAAATACATGTTAATGAACGTTGTTTCTTTGCGACAGGCAGTCCCGAGTACTCGGGATAACCAACTGAACTACCAGACCGTTACTACTCTTTAGAGACTTTTAGTTAGTCTTATTTTCTTTTGGCAGGTATTCTAACCCCGTCCGAACGGATAACTCTTTCATCCGGGCGGGCAACTGAACTACCAAACCGTTGCTACACCTTTCGGCTTCAAGCACGCCAACATCTACTGTTAGCGGTGGCAAATATACACCCCTTATTCATTTTGACAAACAATTATTTTAAAAAAATAACCGATTTTTATTCTTCACTTCAAATCATCAATAAAATAACACACTATTCACCGTTCCCCGCTCACTGCTAACGGCTCATTCCATTATCCAAACTTCTGCCGCTCTACCAAATAAGTCGTAAGTATTTTATTGAAGCGCTCCTTGATATCTACCGGCACATATTTAATCCGGTATTGCCCGCATTTTAATTTCAAATCATTGAAATAGGCAGCAACAGCTGCCTCATACGACTCCTTGATATTATCCGCATACAAATTCACATGCTCCCCGGTCTCTACATCCACAAAGCGCTTGGGACGATTGTTAAAATCGAAATCAATCTCCTTCTCCTTGTCGTAGGTATGAAATAACACCACCTCGTGTTTATTGTATTTTAAATGCTGAAGGGCTTCAAACAACTTTTCAGCCTCGGTATCACTCTGAAACATATCGGTAAACAAAAACACCAACGACCGTCGCTTCAGTTTTTCGGCAATCAAATGTAAGTGGGCATAAGTCTTTGTTTGAACCTGCTCCCTTGGTTCAATGATGGCATTGTTTAGATGTTGCAATAACATCTGATGGTGCCGCTCACTCCCCTTTTCAGAAGCATAGAACTCATAGGTATCGCTATAAATACTCAATCCAACCGCGTCTCGCTGCCGCTTTAACAAATTCATGATCGCCGCACTTGCCAAAGCCGAAAAAGCAATCTTATTCAACGAATTAATACTGAACTCCTTTTTGTGAGGATAATGCATCGAACTGCTATTATCGATAATCAAATGACAACGTAAATTGGTCTCTTCTTCGTAGCGCTTCGTATATAATTTATCGGTTTTGGCATACAACTTCCAATCGATATGCTTGGTGCTTTCCCCGCTATTATAGATTTTATGTTCGGCGAATTCAGCAGAAAAACCGTGAAACGGACTCTTATGCAACCCCGAAATAAACCCCTCCACCACCTGAGTGGCGAGCAGTTCCAGATTCTTAAATCCGGTTATCTCATTGATCTCCTTTTCTATATTCATCTTGTCACCCTGAGCGTAGTCGAAGGGTCGTTTATTTCTTTCTCGATGTTCATTGCTGGTTATGGGTTATTAGTGAATCGTAAATAGTGATGTGTTAATTCATTTTTATATAGTTTCTAGTTCCTAATAGTAATTTTCTAACGGTGACTATTAAATCACTAATGTTTGAAGATTCAGAACTTAACCCAAGGCGGATTGACAATATATATTGAGTTTCCATTTCAGATAAAGAACCCAATGCTAGGTTTATAAAATACAAATATTCTTTATTTCCTTTTCTAGCTGCACCTTCGGCAATGTTCGAAGGAATTGAAACGGCTGCTCTTCTAATCTGACTCGTTAAACCATATATTTCTTCCTTTGGAAATTCACTGCTAAAAGAATAAATGGCCTCCACCAATTCCATACTCCTTTTCCATACCTCCAATTCCTTATGATCCATATTCACTTCTCACCATTAACTATTAACCATTAACTAATAACTAATAACTACTAACTGCTCACTCAAGCACCGAATCCACAATCCCATACGCCACACTTTCCTCTGCTCCCATCCAATGATCCCGGTTAAAATCCTTCATCACCTTTTCTACTTTCTGGCCACAGTTCTTCGCCAATATTTCTGCACTCAACTCTTTGGTTTTAATTATCTCCTGAGCCGTAATTTCAATATCGCTGGCCTGACCTCTAGCACCTCCACTCGGCTGATGAATCATCACACGAGCATGCGGCTGAATAAAACGTCGTCCTTTCTTCCCCGCCGAAAGCAATATACTTCCCATAGAAGCGGCCAATCCTGTACATATCGTCGAAACCGGACTCTTTATCCCCTGAATGGTATCATAAATGGAGAACCCACTGGTCACGTAACCCCCCGGGCTATTGATATAAAACTGAATCTCTTCATGATTTAACGAATCCAAATACATAAGACGATCCACCACATGCTTGGCGCTCTTATCGTCTACCATCCCCCATAAAAATATCTTGCGTTCGCTTAATAATTGGTTGTCGATCTTATCCTGAACTTTTTTCTCTTTTTCCATAGTGCTGTCCGCGCCGCGGCTATTTTATATTTCAAATTACAATCCCACTAAAATAAGAAAAGGCTCAGCATACCGCCAAGCCTTTTACCTGTTAATTTCTCTTTCTTATTACAAAAGCGAATCAATCGCCTCTGCATATACATTTTTAGGAGCCACACCTACCTGGCGACCCACTAATTCTCCTTTGTTAAAGACCAACACCGTTGGAATATTCCGTACGCCGTATTTCGCAGCAAATTCCTGGTTTGCATCAACATCTACCTTCCCAACTACAGCCTTGCCTTCGTACTCTTCACTAATTTGATCAATAATAGGTCCCACCATACGACAAGGCCCACACCAAGCAGCCCAAAAATCTACGATGACAGGTTTGTCACTCTTTAATACTGTTTCTTCAAACGTTGCGTCTGTTATTTCTAAAGCCATTTTATTAATTTTAAATTGTTCCGCAAAAATAGTCAATTTATTTTCGAAAACTTACACGCTTAACATTAGTTTAGGCAATAGAAGGATTGATTTTGTTTATGTCCTGGGCGTTCCCACGCTTTTAGCGGGGTCGGGCTATTCGCTACAAGTCCTCGCGCATCGCTGCGGGCTTTCCACTGCTATCCCTAACGCAAAAACCAAAATTCGTAGCTAATCCTGAGTCTAGTCAAAGGACCGCAATCGCTTCCCCGAATCAATTCAACTTGTACTGCACCTGCTCCAATTCCAATTCGTCCAACAATTCCTGTGAAATCGTCACCTTGTGTTTTCTGCTGGGCATGTGAAGCTTTACTTTTTCCTCTAGCTCGTAGATCACAAACTGCAATTGTTTATCCCCCTTGTGCATTTTAAACAAGTCCTTCAGCCTTTTTATCCGGTCTTCTGCCAATTCTTCAATGGGTATTTGTATGGTCAACTTCCGCGCCTGACTGTCCATTACGTCGTGCAGTAGCTGCATGCTGTTGTATTGTAATCTCGGCTCTCCCTTTTTTCCGGTATCGCGGTTGGTCCAACCTTCCTTTACAAAAACCCGGGCATACAAAAAGGAATTAGGCACCAAAAAATGCCTGAACTTTAAATACTCCTCTCCAAAAATCTTAAACTCGTAGCTGTCGTCATAATCTTCCACGGTAAAAATAGCCCATCCCTTTCCGGCCTTCGATTCTCGGTGCTGTACGTCGGTGACAATACCTCCAAAACACAATTCTCGGTTTACATATTTCTCCAGCTCGTTAAAGTCACTCACCTTGCAGTTGGTGAAATTTCGCATCTCCGTTTTAAAATCGTCCAACGGATGTCCGCTGATATAAATACCAACCACTTCCTTCTCCAACTTCAACTTTTTCATGGTGCCCCACGCCTCACAAGGAGGAACTTCAGGTTCGGGAATCTGAACCTCGCTGGCATCTCCAAATAAACTCACCTGGGACGAATTCTGTGTCTCCTGATACCTTGCGGCATAGCGCAACACCTTTTCAATAAACATCACTCCGTCCCCATCATCGTGTAAATACTGCGCCCGATGTGTGTCAAAACTATCAAACCCACCGGCCAGTGCCAGGTTTTCAAAGGCCTTCTTGTTGGCAGCACGCAGATCGATTCGTTTGGCCAGATCGAACACCGATTTGTACTTCCCGTCTTTTCTTTCTTCCACAATGGTGGCTACCGCATTGCCGCCTACACCTTTCACTGCACCCATTCCAAAACGGATAGCACCTCTGTCGTTTACGGTAAACTTATAAAAGGATTCATTGACATCGGGGCCCAATACTTCCAGTCCCATTCTACGACATTCTTCCATAAAGAAGGTCACCTGCTTGATATCGCTCATATTGTTGGAAAGCACTGCCGCCATATACTCAGCCGGATAATGCGCCTTTAAATAGGCCGTCTGATAAGCGATCCAAGCATAACAGGTAGAGTGCGACTTATTAAAGGCATAACTAGCAAAGGCCTCCCAGTCTTTCCATATTTTCTCTAGTTTTTCAGGATCGTGGCCCTTGGCTGCCGCCTGCGCTACAAACTGAGGCTTCATTTTATCGAGCACCGACTTCTGCTTTTTCCCCATCGCCTTCCGAAGTACATCGGCCTCACCCTTGGTAAAATCGGCTAACTTCTGAGATAGCAACATCACCTGCTCCTGGTAGACCGTAATTCCGTAGGTTTCCTTTAGAAATTCTTCCATGGCCGGAAGGTCATAGCTTATTTCTTCCTCCCCGTGTTTCCTTCTAATAAAGCTGGGTATATACTCCATAGGTCCCGGACGATACAAGGCATTCATCGCAATGAGATCGGCGAAGACTGTAGGCTTTAGGTCCTTCATATGCTTTTGCATCCCGGCCGATTCGTACTGAAAGATTCCAACCGTCTCTCCTCTTTGGAACAGCTCGTACGTCTTCTCATCATCTAACGGAAAGGCATCAGGGTCTAAAACTACATTGTGCTTATGCTTTACTAATTTGACCGTATCCTTGATAAGTGTCAGCGTTTTCAATCCAAGGAAATCCATCTTCAGCAAGCCGGCAGCTTCCACCACCGAGTTGTCAAACTGCGTTACGTATAGGTCGCTGTCCTTTGCCGTAGCAATAGGAACGAAATTTGTGATATCGTCGGGGGTTATAATCACCCCGCAGGCATGGATACCGGTATTCCGAACGGACCCTTCCAACACCTTCGCCTGATTAATGGTCTGGGCCTCCAGATCTTCCCCTTCCGATAAATTCAATAACTCGTTTACCTTGGGCAACTCATCACTTCTAAATCTGGCACGTAATTCCTGATCGCTCAAACCGAAAATCTTATTCAGCTTGGTCATATTTGGAATCAACTTCGCAATACGATCGGCATCGTTCAGCGGAAGGTCTAAAACACGTGCCGTATCCCGAATGGACGATTTGGCGGCCATGGTTCCGTAGGTTATAATTTGTGCTACTTGACGACTGCCGTATTTGTTAATCACATACTCCATAACCCTACCGCGACCTTCGTCATCGAAATCGATATCGATATCGGGCATACTTATACGGTCCGGATTTAAGAAACGCTCAAAAAGCAGGTCGTACTTGATGGGGCAGATATTGGTAATTCCCAAACAATAGGCCACCGCACTTCCTGCAGCCGATCCTCTTCCGGGGCCTACCGAAACGTCCATTTTACGAGCTTCGGCTATAAAATCCTGTACAATTAAAAAGTAACCCGGATAACCTGTATTTGCAATAACTTCGAGCTCAAAGTCGAGGCGTTGCTTAATTTCTTCGGTGAGTTCAGGATACCGTTTTTTGGCTCCTTCGTAGGTTAGATATTTTAAGTAGGCATTCTCACCACGTTTACCTCCATCGGCGTCTTCGGTATGCAAAAATTCCTTCGGAATAGCAAAATTGGGTAGCAACACATCGCGCACCAGTGAAAACGATTCGATCTTTTCAATTATTTCTGAAATCGATTCGATCGCCTCCGGAAGGTCTTGAAACAAGGATTTCATCTCCTCCTGCGACTTAAAATAATACTCCTGATTGGGGAGTCCGTAACGATACCCACGGCCACGACCAATAGGAGTTGCCTGTTTCTCACCATCCTTCACGCACAATAAAATATCGTGGGCATTGGCATTTTCCTTATCGATATAGTAGGTGTTGTTACACGCCACCAATTTCACCTGGTGTTTTTTCGAAAATTCCACCAAAACAGCATTGACTCGGTCTTCGTCTTCCTGATTATGTCGCATGATCTCTAAATAGAAGTCATCGCCAAATTCGGCCTTCCACCACAGCAAGGCCTCCTCGGCTTGATTTTCACCAATGTTTAGAATCTTGCTGGACACCTCTCCGTACATGCTCCCGGACAATACAATAACGTCGTCCTTGTATTTTTTAATAACCTCTCTATCGATCCGCGGCACGTAGTAAAACCCATCGGTATACGCAATAGAGGCCATTTTCGCAAGATTGTGATACCCTGCCTTATTTTTTGCCAAAAGGACGATTTGGTAGCCGTTGTCTTTTTGCGACTTATCCAGATGGTCGTCACACACAAAGAATTCGCAGCCTACAATTCCCTTTAAACTTTTGTGTTTTTCTTCTTCTGAAAGCGAACTATTGTAGGTATTCACGGCACGTACAAAATGGAAGGCTCCCATCATATTGCCGCTGTCTGTAATTGCCACTGCGGGCATTTCATTTTTGACGGCAGCATTCACCAAATCCTGCGTACTTGAGGTAGATTGAAGAATGGAAAACTGAGAATGATTGTGCAAATGTGCAAAAGGAGCATCTTGCAGCGTTGCTATGTTCTCTTTGATCTCTTCGGAAGAGATTTCGATGGATTCCACTTCTGCTTCCAAGGTGGTTCGCAGCTTTTTGGAAGCCTTTTTTAAATTAATATGTGGTAAACCAATTAATTCAATTTCTTTGGGATTCGCTTTCGCAAAACGCTCGAAATAATCGGGTTGTACGTCTAGCTCCTCAGCCGTAAAAATTTGACGCCGCACCAATTCTAAGAAGCATCTAGTAGTAGCTTCTACGTCTGCCGTAGCATTGTGTGCTTCTGCGAAGGGCGATTGAAAGAGGAATTCGTGTAATTCGGTAAGGGTAGGTAACTTAAATTTCCCGCCACGTCCTCCGGGCAATTGACACAACTGCGCTGTGGTTTCGGTACAGGTATCTAGCACCGGAATTTTTGGCAGTGGATTCTCCATTCCCAAGCGGTGATATTCGGCGCCCATAATATTGAGATCGAACCCAACATTCTGCCCTACTACAAATTTGGTTTTGGAAAGTGCTTCGGTAAACTTCTCCACTACTTCAGCGAGAGGAATACCCTGCTGTTGTGCTAATTCGGTGGATATTCCGTGAATTTTTTCAGCATCGAAGGGAATATTAAATCCTTCGGGTTGCACCAAATAATCCTGATGCTCGATCAAATTCCCCATGGCATCGTGTAACTGCCAGGCAATCTGTATACAGCGCGGCCAGTTATCGCTATCGGTTAGGGGCGCGTTCCAGTTCCGGGGTAAACCGGTGGTTTCGGTATCAAAAATTAAATACATGGAAGGATATTATGAGGTATTACCGTTGGAAGTAAAAGTAAAAAATTGCGTGCTAATAGAGAAGTAAAGTTGTAAACAGTTTGTATGTGTTATAAACAAAAAAACCGAGCTCTCGCTCGGTTTTTTAATTATCGGTGCATCGCGATTAGGATACCACTTGTTCGAAGTTCATAGCACTTTGTACTGTGGACTTGATTTGCTCACGTTGCTTTGTCAGTAAACTTTGTGTAGTAGGTGGTAAAGCGGTGTCGTTAATAATTTCATTATATGCTTCAACGGCCAATTTTTCACCACGCTGCACTTCGTTTAAAATCGCCTCTTCATCGTTCGATGTAAAAGTAGTTTTAATATCCATCCATGTTCTATGAATATCGGATTCAAAACTTGTCCCTTTTTCAGGTATTTCACCATATTTTTTAATCTCAGAAGATAACTTCATACCAAACTCTGATCTATTGTGTGCCTGGCTTTCAAAAAACTGCTTTAATCTGATATCATCTACCAATTTGGCAGCTTTTTTATAGCCTTTTTCGGCATCGTGATTTTTCACTAATAGTGTATTTATTTTTTTCGACATTTTTTCAGTATACTTCATCATCAATATATTTTAAATTTTGCAAAGAAAAGATTTAAAAATTAGGAGAGGCTCTTCGCTTACCCTTACTTCTAATATACCTTAGTATACTATTAATAAAGGCGTTCACCAAAAAATTAACCCAAGCTTAGTAGGATTTAACAGAGTTTAACCTTAGCCTAGATTTATTTGATCTTTTTAACAAAAGTTTATTATTGATAGGTAACATTAAATTGTCCCACCGTCACACTAGCCGAAGGCGTTTCAAAGGAAAATGTTCCCTTAATGGTTTTTGCGGCTGTGTTGTGTTCCACAACAATAATCACACCCGATTCAGCTGTTTCGGTAACGGAACCATTTGAATACGAGGCCTGAAAGCCCGTCATGGGCAGCGTGTAGGTCCCCGCTGTGATGTCTACCGGAAAACGCAACAAAATGGTGGTTGATGTGGTAGCTCCTGTGATTACAATATTGTTCCCTGTATTTGCCGCTCCCACATTGAAAGGACTAAACGGTACGCCGTCAATTTCGGCTACGAATGTTCCTGCACTGGTCGGAGGGGTATCATCTGATGCCGTAGGAAAACGAACTTCAAAGAAAATCCCTTTTTGAGCAACTATCGTATCGATACCTGGCAACACCGCTTCAAACTTAAAAGTTCCGGATAGCAATCCGCACTCCATACAGCGATAGGTCAATTCTATTTCTCCACCCCCAGCCGGGTTGCTGCTGTAGATATTGCCATTAGGGTCTTCATAGGTTGCATAATTAGGCTGACCGGCCCCCAATGGAAAAGTGCCCAACACAGCCCTATTAATATGCAATGTAAGTGTTTCATCCTGAGTCACTCCAAGGATGTCGAACGAACCGTCCGCGTTTTCAATGGCACGGGCATCAATAGCCTCAAAGTAGATATCGTCTAATTCTCCTTGCAGCGCAGGACTATTGGTTTCAACATTTTCACAGCTCAGCAAAGATATGGCTGCAAAAATTAGTAGCATAAATCGTTTCATAATGATTTGGGTCATATGTGTTCCCGACAAATGTAAAAGAAAAAGTTTAAACTATTGAATTTCAGAAAAAAAATATAGTATCTTTGCCGTCCTTAATTATAACCGGGGTCGTGAACCCCAAAAATTAATTTTTATGCCTGTAAAAATCAGATTACAAAGACACGGAAAAAAAGGAAAGCCTTATTTCTGGATCGTAGCAGCGGATTCCCGCTCAAAAAGAGATGGTAAATACCTTGATAAACTTGGTAGTTACAATCCAACTGTAAACCCTGCTCAAATAGAACTTGACGTAGACGGCGCAGTAAAATGGCTTCAAAATGGGGCACAACCAACCGATACTGCAAGAGCTATCCTTTCTTATAAAGGAGTATTGCTAAAGCATCACCTTGCCGGTGGTGTGCGTAAAGGTGCGTTGACCGAAGAACAAGCTGAAGCTAAATTCAATGCCTGGTTAGAAGAAAAAGCGAAGGCTGTTGACAACAAAAGAACTAAGCTTTCTTCTGCTAAGGAAAAAGCAAAAGCTGAAGCCCTTGCTGCTGAAAAAGCAGTAAATGAAAAACGTGCTGCCGATGCTATTGTAGCGGAAGCTCCTGTAGAGGAAGTTGTTGCTGAAGAAGAAGTTGCCGAAACTGCTGTTGAAGCAACAGAAGCTACTGCCGAAGCACCTGCTACTGAAGAGGTTGCCACAGAGGAGGCTCCCGAAGCTGCTGCCGAAGAGGCTGTGACTGAAGAAGCACCTGAAGCTGCTGCCGAAGAAGCTGTGACTGAAGAAGCACCTGCCGAAAAGGCTGCTACAGAGGAAGCTGTGAAGGAGGAAGCTCCTAAAGCAGAAGCGAAGAAAGAAGAAGAGTAACCATACGCTAACGATGCAAAAGAAGAATTGTTTCTACTTAGGCAAAATCGTTAAAAAGTATAGCTTTAAAGGGGAATTACTTGTAAAATTAGATACAGACGACCCCGAACAATTTGTAGAAATGGAATCGGTTTTTGTGGAATTACACAAAAAATTGATTCCATTTTTTATTGAAAGCTGTTCCCTGCATAAGTCGGAATTACTCCGTGTAAAATTCGAGGAGGTCGAAACCGAAGCCGATGCCAACGCCCTTTTGGGATCACACCTATATTTGCCGTTGGAAGCCCTTCCCAAATTAACAGGAAATCAGTTCTACTACCACGAGATCATTGGTTTTACTGTAAAGGACAAAGATTTTGGCGAGGTAGGGATCATATCTTCGGTAAATGATACCACCGCACAAGCCTTGTTTGTAATAGATCGCAAGGGAACAGAGATCCTAATCCCTATTAACGATCAGTTTATTTCAAAAGTAGATCGCACCACCAAAACCATTCATCTTGACGTTCCGCAGGGCTTAATTGAGCTGTATTTATAAGATGAATAAGCCATTCCAATTCAAACAATTTACCGTTGAGCAGGATCGATGTGCCATGAAAATAGGTACGGACGGGGTTCTATTGGGCGCCTGGGTCTCCTTAAGCGACCACCCGTATTCTGTTTTGGACATAGGCGCCGGAACCGGGGTGATCGCTTTACAAATAGCACAACGCAGCCAAGCCGAAATAATAGATGCCCTTGAAATTGATGCCAATGCCTACGAACAGTGCGTGGATAATTTTGAAAATTCACCCTGGAACGATCGCCTTTTCTGTTATCATACTGCTTTGGACGAATTTGTTGACGAAATAGACGATTCGTACGACCTTATCGTTTCGAATCCGCCATTTTATGCTGAAAATTATAAAACGGCCAAGCCGGCGAGGGACCAAGCTCGCTTTTTAGACGCACTTCCCTTTGAGGATCTACTTGAAGGAGTTTCCAGGATGCTATCGGATCAGGGAATTTTTGCGACCATTATTCCCAGAAAGGAAGAAGCGGGTTTTATTAAAATCGCTTCGGAAGTGAATTTATTTCCCAATCGAATTTGTCGTGTACGAGGAACAGCCACTTCCGAAGAAAAAAGAAGCCTACTCGAATTTTCTTTTAACAAAAAAGAGGTGAAAATCGAATTGTTGACCATAGAAAAGGAGCGTCATAACTATACCGAAGCCTTTAAGGAATTGGTACAAGAATTTTACCTGAAACTCTAATTAAACACGGTCTGGGTAACACAGCTAGGGTATAAGACTGCTCTAGTGGACTCTTTTAAAAGGGGATAAAATCTACGTTCTACAAGGTAGGGCGATGTTCACCAACCCGTGAAAAAGGCGTGCATCATTTTCATCGTCTGCTAACTGAATTTTTAAATAAATAATCCCAAAAACCGACAAAGTTTTTCTTTTAAATAAATGGGTTATTCGTCTGCAATCCCTAAATTTGACGACCAAAATGTTTATAGATGAAACCCGATTTATTTGAAGCTCCAGATTATTACAATCTCGATGATTTACTTACCGATGAACATAAATTAGTACGTGATGCCGCCCGCGAATGGGTAAAGCGTGACGTCTCACCCATCATAGAAGAATACGCGCAAAAGGCTGAATTTCCCGAACAAATCATCAAAGGCTTGGCCGAAATTGGTGCCTTTGGCCCGTATATCCCTGAAGAATATGGCGGAGCCGGATTAGACCAAATATCATATGGATTGATCATGCAGGAGATTGAAAGAGGCGATAGCGGCGTGCGAAGTACGGCTTCGGTACAGTCGTCTCTCGTCATGTATCCAATTTGGAAATACGGAAACGAAGCGCAACGCCAAAAATATTTACCAAAACTCGCTTCCGGAGAGTGGATGGGTTGTTTTGGACTCACCGAACCTGACCATGGAAGTAATCCGGCAGGGATGGTGACTAACTTTAAAGACAAAGGCGATCACTACCTTCTAAATGGCGCCAAAATGTGGATTAGCAATGCTCCCTTTGCGCAGGTGGCGGTTGTTTGGGCAAAAGATGAAAGTGGACGTATTCACGGACTTATTGTAGAACGCGGTATGGAAGGCTTCAGCACTCCCGAAACTCATAACAAATGGTCGCTGCGTGCTTCGGCGACCGGAGAGTTGATCTTTGACAATGTAAAGGTTCCGAAGGAAAATTTATTACCGAATAAATCGGGATTGGGAGCTCCGCTGGGTTGTCTGGATTCGGCACGCTTCGGAATTGCATGGGGTGCCATCGGTGCCGCCATGGATTGTTATGATACTGCCCTTCGTTATTCCAAAGAACGGATTCAGTTTGGCAAGCCAATTGGTGCTTTTCAGCTTCAGCAAAAGAAATTAGCCGAAATGATCACTGAAATCACAAAGGCGCAACTTTTAACCTGGCGTTTGGGTGTATTGCGCAATGAGGGTAAGGCAACCTCAGCTCAGATCTCTATGGCGAAACGCAACAATGTCGACATGGCCATCAGCATAGCCCGTGAGGCAAGACAGATGCTAGGCGGTATGGGCATTACAGGCGAATACAGTATTATGCGCCATTCTATGAACTTGGAAAGTGTGATCACCTATGAAGGAACACACGATATTCACCTTTTGATTACCGGATTGGATGTCACCGGTTTGAATGCATTTAAGTAAAGAATAACAAATCCCACCAAAGGCTTCGGAGAAATCTGAGGCCTTTTTTGTTTTACCTCTTTCAGAAATCAATTCAAATTGTATCTTTAAAAAAAGATTCCGTATGTCGTCTCAAACAAGAATTTCCAAGGCTTATAAAACAGCAAGACGAATTCCTTTTAACGATCATTCAAAGTTTATCATTTTTAGCGACTGTCATCGAGGAGACAATAGTTTTGCCGACGATTTTGCCAACAATCGAAACATTTATTTCCACGCGTTAAAACACTATTATAAAGAAGACTTCACCTATTGCGAATTGGGTGACGGTGACGAACTCTGGGAGAACATCGATTTTAAATCCATATTCGAAGCCCATCAAAATGTCTACGACCTGATGCGACTGTTCTATAATGAAGACCGATTGTATCGCCTTGTTGGGAATCACGATATGGTATACCAAAATCAACGCTTTGTCGAGAAGAATCTATACACCTATTTTAATAAGGTAACCGGAAAGGAAGAACCTCTATTTCCAGGCATTAGTTTTACCGAAGGGCTTGTACTTACGCATGAAGAAACCGGACAAGAAGTGTTTATGGTTCACGGTCATCAAGCCGATTGGTGGAATTACAGGGGTTGGAGGTTCAATAGGTTTATGGTTCGCGCTTTATGGCGGCAATTACAGGTTTTTGGGATTGGGGACCCAACGAGTCCCGCAAAAAATTATCGGGAACTCATTAAGGTAGAACGACGTACCAAAAAGTGGATCATTGACAATAACAACATCTTTACCATCATAGGACATACCCACCGGCCTCGCTTTCCTGAACCCGGAGAAATCGCTTTTTTTAACGACGGCAGCTGTGTTCATCCACGAAGTATTACCGGACTTGAAATTGAAAATGGTAAAATTTCCCTGATTAAATGGCAGATTTCCACCACCGAGGACGGCACCTTAAAGGTAATTCGAATATTATTGGAGGGGCCTCAGAAGATTTGCGATTATAAGACAGACTAGCTTTCCGGCGCCAATGCCACTTTAAGCCCATCCATTTCAGGCTTTATATGGATTTGACATCCCAATCGGCTATTATCTTGTACGTAGAAAGCTTCGGCTAACATGGCATCTTCATCAGCACTTTTTTCAGGGAGTTCATGTTCACTTAACACATAACATTGGCAGGAGGCACACATGGCCATGCCACCGCAGATACCAATAGTTCCTTCCGGGGCCAATTCGTAGGATCGAACTATTTCCATAAGGTTCATGTTCATATCGGTGGGTGCATCAACATCGTGTACATTTCCTTCGCGATCTATAATCGTAATCTTGATGTCGTTTTCCATTTAATCTATCGATTTTACAACCGCCTTGGGGGCTTCTTTTTTACTGCCGTCAAAACCTTCTACCCCGCCAACGGTAGTGTACTTCATCACATAGCGTTTGTCCGGGAAAATACGCTGATACGCACTTTGACACATGAGCGTAGCTTCGTGAAAGCCACACAGGATTAGTTTCAGTTTTCCGGGGTAGGTATTCACATCGCCTATGGCATAAATTCCGGGAATATTTGTCTGATAATCCAACGCATTATTCACCTTGATGGCGTTTTTTTCTATTTCCAGTCCCCAATCGGCAATAGGACCCAACTTCGGCGCCAAGCCAAAGAGAGGAACAAAGTGATCGCAGGATCGCGTATAGGTTTCAGCGCCTTGTTTGATAACTACCGCTGTAAGGTGATTCTCCCCCACTAAATCGACCACTTCGGCAGGAGTTACTAATTCAATTTTCCCAAGATTCTTCAATTCCTGAACCTTTTCAACACTGTCTAAAGCACCTCGGAATTCATTTCGTCTGTGAACAAGTGTCACACTGGAAGCGACATCCGTTAGAAAAATACTCCAGTCCAAGGCAGAATCCCCACCACCTGCAATTATTACATCCTTATCGCGGTATAATTCGGGGTCACGGATGATATACTCTACTCCTTTATCTTCGAACTGTGTAATATTTTGAATGGGTGGTTTTCGCGGTTCAAAGCTTCCTAGGCCTCCGGCAATAGCCACGATTGGCGCGTGATGTTTTGTTCCTTTATTGGTTGTAACTATAAAACTCCCATCCTCCAGTTTATCAATAGTTTCGGCTCGCTCTCCCAAGGTGAAACCAGGTTGGAAAGGTGCTATTTGTTTCAGAAGGTTGTCGACCAACTCGCCAGCCAATATTTCGGGGAAGGCAGGGATATCGTAAATGGGTTTTTTCGGATATATTTCGGAACATTGTCCACCGGGTTGTGGCAATGCATCGATTAAATGACATTTCAGCTTTAATAAGCCAGCTTCAAAAACAGTAAAAAGACCCGTAGGTCCAGCGCCAATAATAAGTATGTCTGTTTTTATCATGTAAAACGACCTTGTTAATTTTGATGTAAAAATAAAGTCTCTTCCAGTTTCAGTATATGACAAATATCACGTCTATTCGACATTGACAACACGTTCGATTTGAGGCGCATATTTTTTAATGGTCATTTCTACCCCACTTTTGAGTGTCATTTGGTTTACCGTACACCCTACACAAGCTCCTTCCAGTTTTACGTGCACAACTTTTCCATCTTCAATTGACAACAGCGAAATATCGCCACCATCACTTTGTAGAAAAGGTCTAATCTCTTCAAGTGCTTCCTCTACTTTTACAATTAATTCGTTTTGATCCATATTATTTTTTGACGGCACTGCAACCTGCCATCGTGGTTATTTTAATCGCTTCGGTAGGAGGTAAATTTTCGTTTCTTCGAACGGTTTCTTCCACTACATTTCGCGTAATCTTTTCAAAAGCTTCCTCCAAAGGGGTTGCGGTTTGTAAGGCCGCCGGATGTCCGGCATCTCCTGCTTCACGGATGCTCTGTACCAATGGAATTTCCCCTAAAAAGGGTACTTCTAAATCTTCCGACAGGTTTTTAGCACCTTCTTTTCCGAAGATATAATATTTGTTATCCGGCAATTCTTCGGGAGTAAAATACGCCATATTTTCAACGATTCCCAGTACCGGAACGTCTATATTCTCTTGTCGGAACATTGCCACTCCCTTTCGCGCATCTGCCAATGCCACATTTTGCGGGGTACTCACGACCACAGCTCCTGTAATTGGCAATGACTGCATGATACTTAAATGAATATCACCTGTGCCCGGAGGCAGATCGATCAACATAAAATCCAATTCACCCCAAGCCGCGTCAAAAATAAGTTGATTCAGTGCCTTGGCAGCCATAGGGCCACGCCAAATTACTGCCTGATTGGGCTGTGTAAAAAACCCGATTGAGAGTATTTTAACTCCGTAATTTTCGATAGGTTTCATTTTACTATTACCATCTACATTAATGGATAATGGCTTTTCCAGGGCAACATCGAACATAATTGGGATGGAAGGACCGTAAATATCTGCATCCAAAATTCCTACCTTAAAGCCCATTTTAGATAAGGTTACCGCTATATTGGCAGTTACTGTAGATTTTCCAACGCCTCCCTTTCCAGAAGCAATTGCAATGATATTTTGAATGCCCGGAATAGGTTTCCCTTTGATAAGGTTTGGGTTCTGGGGTTTGGCAGGTGCTTCCACTTTAATATTTACCTGTACTTGGGCTTCGGCAAATACTTTTCCCTTTATGACTTTTATCACATCGGCCTCTGCGCGTTTCTTAATATGTAGAGCAGGTGTAGCCAATGTAAGATCTACAATAACTTCATCGGCGAAGGTCACTACATTCGTAACAGCGCCACTTTCTACCATATTCTTACCTTCTCCGGCAACGGTAATTGACTCCAATGCTTTAAGTATATCCTGTTTGTTAAGATTCATCTTGCTATCAATTCAATATTTAGACTCATTCTAAAGTGCAAATATAGGAGTAATACTTCGAAAAATGAAGCAGTGTGATTGAAATGATTGATGGTAGTATAAATCCTCCTTTTTAGCATCAAATCTAAAATTATGGAAATGTATAGCCCTTATTTTCAATAACTTATATTGTTTGGCATTATAATTGACTTAGATCGAAACATAACCATCTTGGTTTATTAAGAACCGGGTAAAAATTTACAAGCGATGTTTACGTTCAAGAAGAAAGCAGTAGAAAAAGATGTTCAGTATATTATTGACATTATAGCGAATTACACTTCAAAAAAGGACATAAAGAAATTTATTTCGCCAATATCGGATGAATATTTTTTAATTGATGATGAAAATCAAATTTACCTCTGTATTGGTAATGGGGAAGTGACCTTTTCCAATCACGTTTTCTTATATAAAAAGACCTTTAGTTTGTCCTTTACCGAAAAGCTAAAAAAGCAAATAAAAAATAGTATTGAGGAAGAGATGCAACTTTTAAAGAAATCACTGTTTAAAAATGAAACTCAGTTGCTATCTAAAGTTTTACGTATAGCCGAAAAAGAAATGAACTCCTCGGTTATAACTCATAATTTTAAATACAGTATCTAAAGGATCAAACCCATTTAAGTAGCCTCCCTGAGGCTATTGGGATCCCAAAACAGTCTTTCGAAGTCTTGAATTTGGTTGTCCACCACCTCAACGCCCTCGCTTTCCAGTAATTGCTGCATAAGATTTGTACCTTTAAAATGGTGTTTTCCGGTAAGCAATCCCTTTCGGTTAACCACCCGATGCGCCGGAACATCCTCCATACCATGACTGCCGTTCATCGCCCAGCCTACCATTCTCGCACTTCCGGCAGCTCCTAAATAACGGGCAATAGCGCCGTAGGAAGTGACTCGGCCATACGGAATTAATTTTGCCACTTCGTACACCTGCTGAAAAAAGCCGGGCTCGCCCATTTTAAAAGTCGTTTAGAATTTTTATTGCGGTAATTATTGAAATAACTGCTGTTATAAGTCCGATGATGTAATTCATATTTATTTTTAGCCTGCCCCGATCTTCTTTTTTTCTAAAATATTGTACATATATAATAAGCATCGCAAAGGTTCCCACCCCCGAAGCCACGACAGCGGCCCATAGTTCGGGCTGTGTAAACTTGAACCACCCAAATCCTGAAAAGGTAATACTTACATAGACCCAATACGGCAGGGGAAGTAAATTTAGCGCGGCTAGAAACATTCCGGAGAAAAACCGGCTTGTTTTCGACTTCTCAACCTCTTCGGGCATTTCTCGACGGGTATCCTTGGCTATAAAAAAAAAGTAAATCGAGATACAAATGAAAATTCCCAACGCTATTTTTTGAAGGGTATCCACTACTTCGGGATGCCTATCGATATAGCGCGCAAAGTTCAGCGCTACAAAGGTTTGTATCATAACCGTAACACAAACTCCTACCGAAAAAAGCAGTCCTTTCTTCCGACCCTCGACCATGCTTATTTTTGCAGCCGACATATTGAGTAGCCCCGGTGGAATAACACCCACTAAGGATGCTAAAAAACCAATTGTAAAATTTAAAATAAGAGACATTTATGGGCCGTTGGTTCCGTGAATATAAAAAAATTAAACGGAACGGAATTTAAACCGCACATAGGTAATTTTTTTATTTTCTGCTAGATACTGACTTTCATAAAAGGTTTGAATCTGAGTCACTTCGGTGGGAGACTGGTCATTTCCATACACATCGTGATGCGCGTATTCAATAACTTCATCCAATCCATGCAAGAGCCCCAAGGTGTATCCGTGCATAAACTCACTGTCTGTCTTGAGGTGAATCAATCCTCCTGTTCTCAATATCTTTTTGTACCTATTTAGGAATTCGATATTGGTGAGTCGATGTTTGGTACGCTTGTATTTTATTTGTGGATCTGGAAAGGTGATCCATATCTCATCCACTTCGCCTTCAGCAAACAAATGATCGATCAATTCGATTTGAATGCGCAAAAACCCAACGTTGTGTAAGCCTTCTTCCAAGGCCGTTTTTGCCCCTCTCCAAAAACGCGCTCCCTTAATATCGACACCAATAAAGTTCTTATTGGGATAAGCCTTTGCCAAATTTACCGAGTATTCTCCCTTACCACAACCTAATTCGAGTACAATAGGGTGGTCATTCTTAAAAAAATCCCGATTCCAATTTCCTTTTAAATTGTACGTATTGTTGAAAATCTCTTCCCGGCTGGGTTGAACAACATTGGCAAAGGTTTCGTTCTCTCTAAATCGTTTTAATTTGTTCTTACTTCCCACGTTTCAATGAATTACATTTCTATTGATATTTTGGTAAAATTAAGGAAATATTAAACCCATACTAATATCCGTACCTTTGTTTTAATGGGATCACAGAAAACTATTTTGGTAGCTCCCCTTCATTGGGGATTAGGGCACGCAACTCGCTGTATTCCTATTATCAATGCTTTGCTGAAGCACAATTACAATGTCATTCTGGCTTCAGATGGCGCTGCCTTATTGTTACTTCAGAAAGAATTTCCGAAACTGACCTCTATTGCCTTACCCTCCTATAATATCACCTATACCAAAAAGGAAAAACTATTAAAATGGGCTTTAATTCTAAAAATTCCGCACATTCAAAAGGCAATTGCTTCAGAAAAAAAAGTGATTAAAAAACTGGTTTCCGAAAATCGCATCGACGGAATTATTAGTGACAATCGACTCGGCGTTCGGAGCAAGAAAGTACCTACTGCTTTTATTACACATCAGCTACGCCTGCTTAGCGGAAGCACTACTTTTTTTAGCAGCAAGCTCCATCAAAAGAGCATTGCGAAATTTGATGAGTGCTGGGTCCCCGATGCCAAACAAACCCCTAATCTAAGTGGTAAATTAGGACATTTAAGGGATGTGAAATTTAAGATTCGATATCTGGGACCACTGAGTAGGATGAAACCGCAACAAGCTACAAAAGTATACGATGTGCTTGCGCTTCTTTCGGGTCCCGAACCACAGCGAACCCTACTTGAGGAAAAGGCAATTGAAGCGCTAAAAGGCAGGCCTGTCAAGGTACTTTTGGTGCAGGGAGTTATAGAAGCGGAACAAATAATGAGTCAGCACGACAACATAACCATCGTCAATTTTATGGGAACAGCTGAGTTGGAAAAAGCGATTAATGAAAGTGAACTGATCCTGTCTCGTTCGGGATATACAACGATTATGGATCTTGCAGCCATGCAGAAGAAGGCCTTTTTTATTCCCACTCCTGGGCAGTACGAACAAATTTATTTGGCCAAACGACTAAAGGGTCTACGGATAGTTCCATCATGCAAACAGGAAGATTTTACATTCGAAAAGCTGGCCGATGTAAAAGATTATACACAGCTTAAAAAGATTGACCAAGAAGTAGATTTCAAAAAGTTATTTCGCCTTTTCGAGCGTAAATGAAAATTCGGAACCAATACCAAATTGGCTTTCCACATAGATTTTTTCACCATGGGCTTCAACCAAGTGTTTCACAATGGAAAGGCCTAAACCACTCCCTCCCTCTTTCCGAGAGCCACTTTTGTCAATACGGTAAAACCGCTCAAATATCCTTGGGAAATATTCCCGTTCTATCCCCTCTCCATTGTCTGTTATTCGCACAATGACCTTATTCTTAATAAGTCCTTCGATACTCACTTCGGTAGTACCGCTGTGTTTGCCATATTTAATGGAATTTACGATAAGGTTGGACAATACTTGCTGAATGCGTTCCCGATCTGCATATACCAAAATTGGCTCCTTATACAAAACGTCGAACGTAAGGGTGATTTGTTTTTTAGCCGCCTTCATCTCTAAAAGGTCAAAGACATTCTGTATAAGCTCTACAATATTAAATTCTTCTTTGTTCAAGTTAAGATCTCCCACTTCCAATTTGGTGATCATATCGAGGTCCTTGACAATATAGATAAGTCGCTCCACGCCTTTGTTGGCGCGTTGCAGGTATTTTTTTCGAACCACCTTATCTTCCAAGGCGCCGTCCAACAAGGTCAAGATATAACCTTGAACAGTAAACAAGGGCGTTTTAAGTTCGTGTGAAATATTCCCTATAAACTCTTTTCGGTAATTCTCCTGAATCTTTAAGGTTTCTATCTCCAATTTCTTATTATTTGCAAATCGCTCTACCTCCTTGGTAAGCGTAGCCATGTCTGTTGTGATCTGTTGAGGCTGTAAAGACGTAGCTTCGAGTAAACTCACATCGTCGTAAATTTTTTTGATGCGTTTATAGATAAACCGCTCCACGCGATATTGTATGATAAAAAACGAAAAGGCATAGCAAACAACGACAAAGCCCAATAAGAACCAAAGACTTAGCGATTGGTTGAAATAAAAAAACAGCCCCATAACCAGTGTTAGAAAAACAGTGATCACTGTCGATGTGTAAGCGGCGAACTTGTATGTTTTTTTAAATATTCCGGCCATTATACTACAAACTTATACCCAACACCTTTTACGGTGGCAAATCTATTATCTCCCAGCTTCTCTCGAAGCTTGCGTATATGAACATCGATGGTTCTTCCTCCTACCACAACCTCATTGCCCCAAACACGATCCAATATTTCATCTCTTTTAAACACCTTCCCGGGTTTGGATACCAATAGCGATAGGAGCTCGAATTCCTTTCGTGGCAGCATGATTTCCTCGTCCCCTTTTATAATCTTATATTCTTCCCTGTTAATGATAAGATCTCCCATTTCAATAGTCGTTACATCGTCAGACGCTTCCTTAAAGCGACGTAACAAAGCCTTTACTTTACTAATGAGTATTTTGGGCTTCACCGGCTTGGTTATATAATCGTCTGCACCTGCATCGAAACCCGCTACTTGAGAATAGTCTTCCCCTCTCGCCGTAAGAAAGGTAATTACAGTTTCAGACAATTCGGGGATAAGTCGTAATTTTTCACAGGCTTCGATGCCGTCCATTTCGGGCATCATGACATCCAAAACGATTAAATGAGGTTTGTGCTTCCTTGCCTGTTTAATGGCCTTAACACCATTTTCAGCTGTAAAAACCTGATATCCTTCAGAAGAGAGATTATACCCAACAATTTCTAAAATATCCGGTTCGTCGTCTACCAAAAGTATTCTAGTGTCTTTTCGTTTCATATTGGACTGTTCTTAACAGCGATAAAGATACTACTAATTACTTTTCACCAATGCTGTGCTGAATTTGTTAACCATTCGGTAACATTCTGATAAATAAATTGTAACATAGCTTTTTTTATTTTATCTTGTAGTTCACTTTAGCCTTAATGGCTCCCCAGGTATTTGAAAACTTTAATACCTGTTTCATGAAAACTACATTTTTTTGGGCAGCCATTTGTATAAGTACGGCTGTCACTGCTCAAATTTCGGGCACCGGTTTCGAGGAACCCGAAATTTTCAACAACCCGTATACCGACACCGGCGATCCCGCGGTAGCGCACGACCTTATCAATAATACCAATGAACCTTTGGTAGATTATAATGCTTCGAGTGACGAATTAGGCTTTAACGCTCGCTACGTTCCTTATGACAATCCGGGCGACGGTCTAACCGACGGAGATACCGTTGGAGTTACCGATGCGCCTCCGAATAACGGAAATCCATTCCCGGAGGGACTTAACGGATATGAAATTAGCGATGTAGACGGCAACTTTATTCTAGAATTTGACCCCTTGGTAGTAAGTTCTCCTACTATTTCGATCGATTACTTTATTTCCGAAACAGGCTACGAAGGAGATGGAACCTCCAATGCTTCGGGATCGGACCGCTTGCGAATTTATGTAAAGAATCTGGATGACACGCTTGAATACGACCTGCTAAATACCACCGGCAGTGACATCAACGACCTTGGCATTGAAGGAACCTGGAATACAGCGTCGGTACAGTTAACAGATAGCCCGGACAGTAATATTCAAGTAATCATTGAGGCTCGAAACAATTCGGCTGCCGAAGCCTTTTTCTTTGATAACCTTATCATCGAAGGGGTTTTGGGTCTTCCGGACGACCCCAAGGCGCATTTTCTGGTGTATCCAAACCCCACTAGTGGTTTTGTTACGATCCAATCAACACTTGCTGCCAATATCGAGGTGCAGGTATTCACTGTTTTGGGCGAAAAAATAATTGAAACAGCATTAGTGGATTCCATTCTCGATGTTTCTACCTTACAGACAGGTGCCTATGTGCTGAAAATTATTCAAGGAAGTGGTATATCGACAAAGAAGTTAATTGTACAGTGATAATTTTTCACTAGAATTAAAAGCTTTTGTTTTTACAGAAGCTTTTTTTTATTCCCTATTTTTGAAATGCATGTTTCTGTGATTTTCCAATGCTCGAAAAAGACATTTTTACGATTTCTTCTTCTGAAGAATTTGAAGTACTGGCACTCGATATCTTTCGATATCAGTATCGACATACCGAGGTGTATCGAAAATTTTGTGATTACTTAGGTATTTCTGAAGCTACTGTGGCAAATTTGACAGACATCCCTTTTTTGCCGATTCAGTTTTTCAAGGAGCACAACATACTATCCGAAGGTCTTCGTCCCGAAGCAACATTTACCAGTAGCGGCACCACCGGAAGTGTGGTGAGTAAACATCTGGTGGCAAAATTGAGCCTCTACGAAGCTTCCTTTTTTAAAGCCTTTCAGCAGGTATACGGAGCTATTGATACGTATACTATTTTGGCGCTGCTCCCGTCCTATCTGGAACGCAAAGGCTCTTCGTTGGTCTATATGGTAGACCAACTCATGCAGAAGACCAATTCTCCGCACAGTGGCTTCTATTTGGACCATACTTCGGCCTTGGTGGAAAAATTGCTTTTTTTAGAAGCGCAAGAACAGAAAGTGCTGCTATTGGGGGTGTCTTATGCCCTACTGGATCTAATCGAACTACATAGTTTTCAGCTAAAAAATACCATAGTAATGGAGACCGGAGGTATGAAAGGAAGGCGAAAAGAAATGATAAAAGACGAATTACACGCTGTATTAAAAAAAGGATTTGGGGTGCAGGAAATCCATAGCGAATATGGAATGACCGAACTCCTCTCACAGGCCTATTCAAAAGGCAACGGACTTTTTATCTGCCCCCCTTGGATGAAGATTTTGATACGTGACCCCGAAGATGCCCTGAGTTTGGTCACCGGAAAAACCGGAGGCATCAACGTGATCGATCTGGCCAATCTGTATTCCTGCTCTTTTATTGCGACTCAGGATCTCGGCAAAACACATACCGATAAAAGTTTCGAAATTTTAGGTAGATTTGACAACAGTGATATACGCGGCTGTAACTTGATGGTATTATAAATGACTCCTCCTAAGAAAAGCGAACTACATGGTTGCCTCTGGATGTTGATTTCAGGCATCTTTACCCTAATAGGATATATCATTCTTAAAAACGCCTTGCCAATACCCGGGATATTCGCATTAGCGTTGGCTTTGGGCATTTCTATCTATCTGTGCATCCGACTTTTCGGAAAACCGAGCCGGAAAACAATTATTCAAGAAGTTGTAGTAATCGTCGTTCTTTTTGGAATCCTAAAGCTTTTTATATTGCTGTTTTCCATGATCACTCCCTATATACAAAAAGAGGGTGCATTTACTAAGGAGGATTCGGTTATAAAAACGATCTATATTGAAGATTTGGACACCATCCCGGTTTATAGCAGTAATCGTGTATGGAGAGATAACTATGGCAACGATTATTCGGGTAGTCTTACCGTGCGCGAACGTGATTATTTCAATCTGAAAGATTATATAAAAAAATACACGCCTCCTTCAAGCGATAACTTTTGGGGCAATCTATACGACCATATTGACCGCAATGATACCCCAAGCCTTGACATGGTGATGCACACTTTCGAAACGATAAATGCCGAACGAAGATTGAATCAGATGGAATTTGCCGAAATGGTGGTTAGTTGCATACAGGATATTCCGTATGCGTTCGTTTTTCAAGAGGCTTGTTTGCCTGCCCATTCGTATGAAGATTCCATTAGGCAGTTGCTGGAGCGATGTCCCGACTGCTGTATAGGAAATATGCTTTATGGTATTCAAAATCCGGTGTCATTTCTTCAGAATTTGAAAGGTGACTGTGATACACGAACCGTGCTTATCTATTCGATTTTAAAATCTTTCAAGTACGATGTGGCCATTTTAAACAGTGACTATTACAAGCATTCTATCATAGGGATCAACCTTCCGGGTAGCGGGCTGTATAAAATATACAACGGGAAAAGATACATGCTTTGGGAAACAACCGGCAAATATTTTGAGGCAGGGGATCTCCCGCCAAGTTTTGACAATGTTACCTATTGGAATGTAGTATTAACCAGTAAATAACGCAACCATGAATACACAACTTTTTACACTAGCCCTTTTGGAAATCTTGTTATCGATCGTAATAACCGTGGTCATTATTTTTATCTCTTTTAAAATGTTGAAGCGGTTGTTTTTCAGAAAGGAAGACCTAGGAGGCTCCAATTTGGCATTTACTATTTTCACTTCAGGAATCGTGCTCTCTATCGGACTAATTCTAAGTGAAATATTACCTTCTATCACCAATGTGATTAGACTGTCCCTCAATCAAACCGATTCGATCGATGTACTCACCATTGCGAAGTATTCAGGGATCTATTTACTTATAGGATTTGTGATGGCAGTGTTTATAAATACCGCCGTGTTCTTTTTGTTGTCAATTCTTACCAAAGGGGTGGACGAATTCAAAGAAATTCAACGGAATAATTTATCGGTTGCCATCATAGTAGTCGCGACACTTATTAGCATTACGCTTATAGCAAAGGATAGTATTGCGCTTTTGGTTAGCTCATTAATCCCTTATCCCGAGGTTACAAATTATTTGTAAAACCGCTGTAAGGTTTTTATCGTAAATAAGACCAAGACAAGAGTTATGAGATCAACTGTTTTCATAATTTGGTTGGTTAGTTAGTTAATGTGGAAGGTCCTGGCGTTTAATACGTTGGGACTTTCTTCTTTATACCGCCTTTAAGATGAAATAATTCTTCTTTCCGCGCTGCAGTAATACAAACTGACCATTGATTAGGTCTTCTGAAGTAATGACAAATCCTTCCGAAGCCTTTTCCTTATTTACCGAAATAGAATTTTCTTTTAATGCGCGAATGGCCTCCCCATTCGACTTTAAAAATCCGGTGCGTTCGGCCAAAGCCGAAACAATGTCTAACCCTTCTTTTATTGCCGAAGTAGCAACTTCGGCCTGTGGCACACCTTCAAACACATCTAAAAAAGTTTCAGAATCTAAAGTCTTTAAATCGGCAGAGGTAGATCTTCCAAACAAAATTTCAGAAGCTTTTACCGCCTTATTAAATTCGTCTTCGCCATGTACTGTGGT
>NZ_JAIOHK010000026.1 GCF_019913785.1 Altibacter sp. | reverse complement strand
TCGGTTGGATGGTTCTTTAATTAAGATTGAATACTAAAGATATTCGAGCCGAAACTGATATTTTCTTTTTTATGAATTAAATTATTGCTATACAGAGACATGCCGTTTTTTTTTATACATTTACGTGTCTAACAAAACACTTAATTATGAAAAAATTAATTTTATTAGCTGCAATTGCAGTTTCAACTGTATCAACTTCATTTGCACAGGGTGAAGTTCATTTTGGAGCCAAAGCAGGTGTGAATGTCGCTTCTATTGGAGGTGATGCCTATCTTGGTGGAGGCTTTGGTAGTTTTGGTTCTAGAGTAAGTTTTCATGTTGGAGGTTTAGTAGAAGTACCTATAACTGAAAAGATTTCCGTGCAACCAGAAATTCTTTATTCATCCCAAGGAAGTAATTGGGATTTTACAGGAGCCGGTGACATACAATTGGATTATGTAAACTTTCCAATAATGGGTAAATATCATATCATCGAAGGACTTAGCGGAGAATTAGGGCCTGTAATTGGCGTATTAATTAAAGCGGATCAATCGGGTGTTGATGTAAAAGATTCCTATAAGAGTACTGATATTGCTATTGGAATAGGCGCAACCTATCGATTGCCAATGGGGGTATTTTTTAGTTTACGCTATAATAAAGGAATTACCGATATAAATGATGTTTCTGGATATACGTATTCAAATCAGAATAATGTATTTCAAGTATCTGCAGGATTTTCAATTTAATAATTTTATGTAATGATTTAAAAGCGGAGACAAATGTTTCCGCTTTTTTTATTAATTAGAATGCAATAGCTAATAAACTTTTTCTGTTTTTCAGCTTAATTTAAAACTCTACTTATGACAAAAAATACGCTGGTTATTATTTGCTGTTTCTATATTATATAAAAATGGAGGCAAAAGCTTCCGTTTTTTTTAACTTTTACGTGATATAGTTTAGAAATTTATTCTATTTTTCAAATTCAAACTAATTTTAACTTATGCTAAAGAAAGTCCTGATAATTATGGTTTTTATTTTTGCAAGCCATGCTGTAGCCCAGAAAAAAATAGGTTTTGGCATTAAGGCCGGTGGAAACTATACCGATGTGGCTGGTTGGGTTGTAGACATTTCCAAATCGAAAGTTGGATTTCATTTTGGTATTGTAACTTCCTATGAGATTTCTGAAAAATTTTCGGTTACCCCTGAGTTGACCTATTCCAGACAGGGATTTAATTACGGTGAGATAGAGGTGCGTGAGCCTACCAATAACGAAATAATTGTTTTCGAAATAATAAATCACTTGGATTATTTGAATCTACCCATCTTAGGGACATATGCAGTTGTGCCTAATTTCGGGCTTCAGTTTGGGCCCCAATTTGGGTTTAATATTGATGCGAAGAATGTTTTAAAATATAAGCACAATGCCGAATTGAATGATCCAACACCGTTTGAACAAACCCAAGATATTAACACGTTAGAACTGGGAATTGCTGTAGGAGTTCAGCTAAAATTGAGTTCTCATGTTTTTATTCAAGGAAGATATATTTTTGGAATAACAAGTGTTTTTCCAAATAGTAAAGTCCAGAATAGAAACGCTCAGCTTTCTATGGGTTATAATTTTTAGAAATTTAAACATGAAGATCATCATCATTAACGGTCCCAATTTGAACTTACTCGGAAAGCGGGAGAATGACATATACGGTGACGAATCATTTCATGATTTTTTCGATCGGATTCAAAAAAAATATGAAAGCGTTCATTTAGAACATTTTCAATCCAATATTGAGGGTGTATTAATCGACAAATTACAAGAAGTGGGTTATAGTTATGACGGTATTATTCTGAATGCAGCTGCCTATACACATACTTCCGTAGGAATAGGGGATGTGGTAAAAGCAATTACAACTCCTGTGGTGGAGGTTCATATCTCGAACACCTTTGCTCGTGAGGAGTTTCGGCATAGCTCATTTATTTCTCCTAATGCCAAAGGCATTATCCTAGGCTTCGGACTGCAGAGTTATGAACTAGCGCTTCAAAGCTTTCTGGCTTCTGAATAAAAAAAGCGCTTCAATTTCTTAAAGCGCTTGTTATATTACAAAAATATATTTCTATAAATGTATCACTTCGCCATAGGCATCGGCAACAGCTTCCATAACGGCCTCACTCATAGTTGGGTGTGGATGAATGGTTTTTAATACTTCATGACCTGTAGTTTCCAATTTACGTCCTAAAACGGCTTCAGCAATCATATCGGTCACTCCGGCACCAATCATATGGCAGCCGAGCCATTCGCCATATTTGGCATCGAAGATTACCTTTACAAAGCCATCTGTAGTTCCGGCGGCACTGGCCTTTCCATTTGCTGAAAAGGGAAACTTTCCAACTTTTAAGTCGTATCCGGCTTCCTTCGCCTGTTTTTCGGTCATACCAACACTTGCAATTTCAGGGGTCGCATAGGTACATCCTGGAATATTTCCATAATCGATAGGTTCTATGTGCATCCCGGCAATCTTTTCTACACAGGTAATTCCTTCGGCCGAAGCAACGTGAGCCAAAGCAGGGCCTGGAACCACATCTCCTATGGCATAATAGCCGGGTATGTTTGTTTGGTACCAGTCATTTACCATGATCTTGTCTTTATCTACTACAATTCCTACGTCCTCTAGTCCGATATCTTGAAGGTTCGATGAAATTCCAACTGCCGAAAGCACTACCTCTGCTTCAAGTACTTCTTCTCCCTTTTGCGTTTTTACAGTCGCTTTAACAAGTTTTCCTGAAGTATCTAATTTTTCTACGGAAGAAGATGTCATCACTTTTATACCTGCTTTTTTGAAGGATTTTTCAAATTGTTTTGAAACGTCTTCGTCTTCTAAGGGCACTAAATTGGGTAAGAATTCTACTATGGTTACTGCCGTCCCCATTGCGTTGTAAAAATGTGCAAATTCAACTCCTATGGCGCCACTACCCACTACAATCATGCTTTTGGGTTGTGTTTTCAGAGACATGGCCTCACGATAACCAATCACCTTTTTTCCATCCTGCTTCAAATTGGGTAACTCGCGTGAACGCGCACCAGTGGCAATTATAATATGGTCTGCTGTATATTCCTTTCCGTCTACTTCTACTTTCTTGCCGGGTTTTATTTTTCCGAAGCCATTAATGACATCAATCTTATTTTTTTTCATCAAAAACTGCACTCCTTTGCTCATGCCATCTGCAACCCCTCGACTGCGATCTATCACTTTACCGAAGTCCTTATCGGCTCCCTTAACAGTAAGGCCATAGTCCTCGGCATGCTGTAAATATTTAAAAACCTCTGCACTTTTTAACAGTGCTTTCGTAGGAATGCAACCCCAGTTCAGACATACACCACCTAAATTTTCTTTTTCAACAACAGCCGTTTTAAAGCCTAGTTGTGAAGCTCTAATTGCTGTGACATAGCCCCCTGGGCCACTCCCTAACACTATAATATCGTATTTACTCATGTTCTGTAATTAAGTCAGTAATATAAAGACACGAAATTACAAAATTCAAAAAGAAAAATTCCATATTCCAAAAATCAAATCACAAATTATTTGAGATGTAAAAAACGTCAAACTCAAAAAATGATATTTCGGATTTGACGTCTTGTTTTTGAAATCGAATTTTTTATTTTTTCTGAAAATCTACGGAGGCCGAATTTACACAATACCGTTGTCCTGTACTGGTGGGCCCATCATTGAATACATGACCCAAATGACTTCCACAATTTGCACAGACTATTTCGGTACGGATCATTCCGTGGGATGCATCTTTGATGTATTCCACCGAGCCTTTAATTGATTCATCAAAAGAGGGCCATCCACAGCCACTGTCAAACTTGTTATTACTTTCGAAAAGCGGAGTTCTACACGCACCACAGGCATAGCTGCCATTTTCAAAATTAAGATTGTATTCTCCTGTAAAAGGACGTTCAGTTCCTTTTTCTCGAAGAATGCGATATCTGTCAGGACCAAGCTCTTCCAGCCATTGGGCTTCTGTCTTCTGAATTGGATATTTTTTACTATTCATCTTTTGAAGGAATAAAATCGAGAGCAGCACCATTGATACAGTGTCTTTTTCCGGTCGTCTTCTTGGGGCCATCATCAAATACATGACCCAAATGCCCGCCACAGTTAGCGCAGTGCTCTTCGGTACGTGCATAGCCTATGTTGTGGTCGGTTGAAAATGCCACATTTCCTTTAATTTCACGATCAAAGCTCGGCCACCCTGTGCCACTATCAAACTTATGCTCACTTTTAAAGAGTGGGGTCTTGCAAGCAGCGCATACATAGGTTCCGGGGCTGTAGTTTTTATTCAACGGACTGGTAAAAGCCCGTTCTGTACCTTCTTCGCGCAAGACGTAGTACTGAAGTTCGGTGAGACTAGCTCTCCATGCAGCTTCTGTTTTACTAATGGGAAAATGCTTCGTTTCCTTTTTGTTTTGTGCCGAAGAATTACAGCTTAACAAAATGCTTGTTACTACTAAGAAAAAGACGTGCTTCATTGCTAATCGAGGGTGCGTATTTGATTTGTTTCAATTTGAAGGGCTTGCAATAATGCTTCCATACTCATGCTTGTTTTGCCAAATTCTGACGGAACTACTGCAATCCGAAAGGTTTGGTCGTTGGTAAAACCGTTTCCTAACAGGCCGAGATCAAAGTCGCCTTGAAGAAATAGTAGGACATCCAAAAATGTATGATTAAAAGTATATTGAAATGATCCTTCGTTTACATAAATGGTCTGAGGTAGGGGACTCCAAACATCAATGGTTCCTCCACTGTTATCCGGAATTACATCTTCCAGCCAATACACTAAAATGGCATCGCTTTCATAAACTTCTATATTAGAAGGGAATACAACTAATTGTTCATAATTATTGGAAGCTGTAAAATCGACGGTGGTTTCAAAAACCTGTCCCAGTATGTTTATGCCAGGCGCACCCGGAGGTCCCGGGTCTCCTTCACAAGAGGTAAATAAAATAGTGCTAAAAGCAGCGAATAAAAGAATAAGATGTTTCATAAGAATTTGTTTTTTTGGATTCTATTACAAAAGTTGTTCCATTCTTTAAAAGTATGTGTTTAATTATAATTTTACCACTTGCATGAATTACATTTTTGGCATTATTTTTGGCCTTTCAAAAAAATATAAAGCCGGGCATCGGTTTTCCGACTTTTTTATTTCAATTGAAAATTTAAATCTTATTTTTAAACCATAATTAAAACACTATTAGCATGAAATTTAAAATTATTATTTCCTTTGTTGTCTTGGCAGCAGTATCTATAGCCTGTACTACCAATCCTTTTACCGGTAAGCAGACCATGGCATTGGTTCCGAATTCGCAGATATTTCCGATGGCATTTCAGCAATACGATCAGTTTTTAGGCGAACACAAGGTAATTACCGGAACAGCCGATGCACAGCGTATTAAGTCGGTTGGACAGAAAATAGCCACTGCCTCCGAACGTTGGTTAACCGCGAATGGGTATGCGGGATATTTGAACGATTACCAATGGGAGTATAACTTAGTGGACGATCCGGCTGTCAATGCTTGGTGTATGCCGGGAGGAAAGATTGTTTTTTATACGGGAATCTTACCCATTGCGAAGAATGAAGCCGGGATTGCCGCAATTATGGGTCATGAAGTAGCACACGCACTGGCCAACCATGGGCAACAACGAATGAGCGCTGCACAATATCAGGCCTTAGGTGCTGTTGCTGGAAATATTGCTTTAAGCAAGGACCCGAAGAACCAAGAAGCGTTTAACACCTATTATGGATTAGGTACCACAGTAGGAGTGATGCTGCCGTTTAGTAGAAATCATGAAAGTGAGGCAGACAAAATTGGCCTAACACTTATGGCAATTGCAGGTTACGACCCCATGGTTGCAGCCGAATTGTGGCAACGAATGAAAGCTAGTGCAAGCGGTAGTGCACCACCCGAATTTTTGAGTACCCACCCATCCAGTGACACCCGAATTAGCAATATTACAAGTTGGGCACCGGCCGCGAAAGCCGAGGCAAGGAAGTTTGGGGTAACCTCATTTAAAAAATAATCCCTTCTTAAATTTATTTACTACTTTAGAATCCCGCTTTAGCGGGATTTTTACTATTTAACGATACCACTTTATGGGGCAATTAGCAAAAGGAAGTAAGAAGTTATTAAACGCCTGGGCGTTTTATGACTGGGCAAACTCAGTATATAGTTTGGTAATTGCTTCGGCCATATTTCCCATTTATTATCAGGCGCTGTTTAAAACGGCTGGAATAGAAACCGTTACGATCTTTGGAGGCGCAATTCGGAGTACCCCTTTAATTAGTTATACCACAGCCGCCGCATTTTTGATGGTTTCTTTTATTTCGCCATTACTCTCCGGGATCGCCGATTACGTGGGTAACAAAAAGGCGTTTATGCGATTTTTCTGTTATCTGGGTGCCTTATCCTGCATTGGATTGTATTTCTTCGATCTGGACCGCATTGTGATAAGCTTACTTTTTTACTTTCTAGGACTAGTAGGTTTCTGGGGTAGTTTGGTGTTTTATAATTCCTATTTACCCGATGTAGCCCATATTGAGCAACAGGATCGAATTAGTGCTAAAGGATATTCACTAGGATATATTGGGAGCGTCGTTTTGCTCCTATTCAATTTATTAATGGTGATGAAGCCCGAACTCTTTGGTTTGGGTGAAGGAGATGCAGCCAGTATGAAGGCCATGCAAATTTCCTTTATCACGGTCGGTGTTTGGTGGATCGCTTTTAGTCAATATTCCTTCTATTATCTACCAAAGGGTGTCTCTTCGGGACACAGGGTCACCCGAAAGATCCTTTTTAATGGCTTCAAAGAATTACGAGGGGTCTATCGGTCACTTTCAGAAAATATAAAATTAAAACGCTATTTAGCGGCCTTCTTTGTATACAGCATGGCGGTCCAAACTGTAATGCTGGTGGCCACCTATTTTGGGGAGCAGGAGATTGCTTGGGGAGGAAACGATGAGAAAACCATTGGGCTTATTGTAAGTATCCTTATTATTCAATTAGTGGCTGTTGTAGGAGCCACGATTACCTCCAGATCTTCTGAAAGATTTGGAAATATCCCAACGCTTATTGTTATCAACGGTATTTGGGTACTTATTTGTATCATAGCATATTTTATTGAAACACCTATTCAGTTTTATATGACTGCCGGAATTGTTGGATTGGTAATGGGTGGAATTCAAGCCCTTTCCAGATCTACCTATTCTAAATTTTTACCCGAAACTACCGAGACAACCTCTTATTTTAGTTTTTATGATGTAGCCGAGAAAATTGGTATTGTCATTGGAATGCTGGTGTATGGTATCATTGATCAGGTTACGGGCAGTATGCGGAACTCGATATTATTCTTAGTTACATTTTTTGTGATAGGGGTAATTTTACTTCTTAGAGTGCCAAGAAAAAATAACAAATAGACAATTTTTACTTATGTTTGCGGTTATTACCAGAGAAAACTTACTACTTATGAAAAAATTTCAACTATTAAACTATTTGCTTGTCGCCTTTCTTGCATTTCAGTTTACTGCTTGTGATAACGAACCCTTGGAGGGAACCTTCCAACAGGATGACCCAAATACTGCTGCCGAAGGCGAGTTTAAAGCCAAGGTGAATGGCCAAGACTTTTTGGCGGAAACAGCCAGCGGAGTCTTATCGGGCGACGTATTGGTGATCACAGGATTAAAAACCACTACAGGAGAAAGTATTTCACTTTCTATTGCCGGAGCAGGGGTTGGCACCTTTGACCTAACGGCGGGTACTGGTACACAAACGTTTGGTACCTATATTGATTCCAATACACCTGTCAATCCATATATTTCTTTTGTTGCTTTCGGCGGAACCGGAGAAGTGACCCTAACTGAAATGGATACTGAATTGTTGACGGTCACCGGGACTTTTAATTTTGTTGGAGGCCGAATGCAATTAGATGCTGAAGGCAATCCTGTTCTAGACGGTAATGGTGATCCGGTTATTGAAACAGTTGAAGTTACCTCAGGAGCTTTTAACACTATTGAATATACCATTGAAGACAATGGAGACGGAGGCGTGGATGATATTTTCTTTGCCAAGGTAGATGGTGTGGATTTTATTGCCGAAACCCTTACGGTAACACAAGTTACGATTGCGGGTGTTCCAATGCTGAACGTAGTGGCGACCAACGCAGCGGGCGCAACAATTAGAGTAGATATTCCTGAAAATCAGGGAGTAGGAGGGCCATGGGATATGGAATCCATTTCCAATGGAACCAAATTAATAGCCATGTACAATGATGGAGCTGGCGGTGAGGACCTTACTTCCAGTCCGGGATCTATCCGAATTCTCGAATTTGGAACAACGACCGGAAAACTTTGGGCACAATTTAATTTTAGAGCATCCGATCCGTTAGGAACAGACCCGGCCGTTCATCAAATTACCGAAGCCGGATTTGTAGTCGATTATATTGCCAATTCAGGAGATATTACCAACGTATTAGTAGCCGAAATTGATGGAGAAAGCTATATGCCCGATATGCTCGATATTGTACAAACACCGGTTAGTGGAATTCCAACAGTATGGATTACTACTGAAGATACTACAAATGCGCAATTTTTACGCTTAACATTCCCTGAAGCAATCGAGGTTGGAATGTATCAAATGACTACCGATCTAACTGTGGGAGACGAAAAAATTGCACTGTATATACCCGACACTACCGATCCGAGAAATTTTAAATCGGTTACTGGGACCTTGTCCATTGTGAGTTACGATACAACGGAAAAAATTATTGAAGGCACCTTCGAGTTTAGTGCCATTGATACCACAGGACAGGATCCTACCGTGTATCAAATTGCGAATGGAGCCTTCACCATTCAATTAGACTGATGCAAAACATACCAAATAAAAAAAGCCGCTTTCTAAGCGGCTTTTTTTTGTGATACGGTTACATCGATTTAATGGTGCCCGAGCCTGAGACCTTAGTATCACTCTTTTCAGGGTTTCCGGCATACCGAATATCTCCCGAGCCGTTAACACGGGCTTTTATGTGTTTCTTTGCATAAACTTTTGCATCTCCCGACCCCGATACATAGGCCTGTACATTATCTGCTATAAGGGAGGCTCCTTTATAATCACCGCTTCCACTTATTTTTATTTCTAAATTTGCTGCCTTTCCCGAAAGGTCCAAATCACCGGAACCGGTCAACTTGGCATTTATATCGGCCGCATCGACTGTGAGCACCATATCACCCGATCCTGTTAAGGAAACTTCAAGTTGGGAAGCCGTAATTGTATCCTTCGAATCAATATCCCCCGAACCCACTAAGGATACTTCAGAAATATCTTCATACGGGACTGTTATATGTATCCCCTTTTTAGTTTTCAAGCTGGTGTTCTTTTCAGTTCGAATCACCAACATATTATTCTCTTTCACTTCAACAATGATATATTCCTGTAAGTTTTCGTCGGTGGTCACAGCAATAGTGCCTTCAGCGCCTCTTTGCAAGTGTACGTCCATGGATCCAACGACCTGAATACCCGCATAATCTGATGTGTTAACAGTCTTTGTTACCACATTTCCGTTACCCACCACTTTTTTGCTACCCCATTGAGCCAATAATTCGGTATGACCAAGTAGGGTAAGTGAAATGGCAAGTGTAATTTTAACTAGTGTGTTCATAAGGTTGTGTGTTAATTAGTTTCTGAAAAAGGTTACGCCTCCGTAATCGGAGTCTATATTAACGATATTGCCCGAGTTCTTACTACCGTGATACCCGGAATACATTTTCTGACTATTTTCTGAAGAGGATTTCAACATGGTAACCAATTCTTCCCCTTTCATACCGCAATACGACAGTTGAACGGTAAAATCGAAGGAGTAATTACTCGCTAGACCTAATTTAATTCCTGTATAGTCGGCATTGATGGTGACGTTTTTAGCGGTTCCCGTGAGCCGGTCCACAACTATAGATCCATAGTCGGTATTCAAGTTCAAGGATCCGCTTACAGACCCAATTCGGTTGCTCACATAATCACCACGTCCAAGAATATTCACAGCCTTGTGTATTGTTACTTTTCCATAGTCACAGTTGTAGTTTACCTCATTGGCTTCGCCTATTTCCGAATTGGTATAATCTGCATTCAACTCCAAATTACCAACCTTGTCCAGCGTGAAGCTCGAATAATCGGCATCAATTTTTCCGCTTTTCATATAAGCAATTGTAGATTTGCTTGTATAATCGAAATTTAGATAGTTGTTATTTGCCATGAGGTCTCCTATGATTAACTGACCGTAGTCACAATTGATCTTGGCATTGCCTTCCAACCGATTCAGATTTATAGCGCCGTAGTTATTGTCAAGGTCTACCGAATTCGTAACAGGCAATTTAATGGTATAATGTACTTCAATCGAGATATTTTTGTTTTTCTTTCCCCACCAACTCCAAGAGCTACCTTTTTTATCGCCAAATCGGGTCTTTGCACTTACCAGTGAGGCATTTCCGGAAAAATCGACAGTGATTTCATCCAACCGTTTTTGAACCTCCTCTTCATCATTTCCATTTGTTAAAATGTGCACTTCGATCACCGTTCGGTTTTCATTCCAGGTGGTGATCTCTATATTTCCGTACGAATTATCAACCTCCAACCCCGCATTTGCGTTAACGGAGTATTCCTTCTTTATTTTCTTCTCTTTTGTATATTTTCCTTTAAAGGGGCCGTGGTTTGCCAAAAGCATCGCCGGCAACAATAAAAGGAGTATCAGTAATTTAGATTGTGGTTTCATTTTTAGTGTTATTTAGATTTTTAACTTCTTCTATGGTGGTTATTACTTGTTCTAGTAGTTCAATTCTGCTTTGGAAATTAGTGATCATAGCGTAGATAACGCGTTTATCGTTGCCACTTTCTACTAAATCTACTTTTAGTTTTTCGTATTGAACTTCTAGCACTTCCATTTGTTTTAAGGCATCGTCCACGAGGGCTTTTGTCTCGGGTGCATCAAAGTTTTTTAATGTTTGAAGCTCCTTGTTGATGGTTGTGGTAAAAAAAGTTTGTGTTTGTTCCATTTCGGGAGAGACACTTGCCAGTTCGGCTGCTTCAATGCTTGGCGTATTCAGAAAGGTAAACCCTATTCCGAAGATAACCAACACAGAAGCGGCTATAGACAGTGGTTTCCACCATTTTGGGTTGTTACGAGTGTGCTTTTCAGCATGTAATTTCTCCAAAAACCTTTTTTGGTGTCCGCTTGGTGTTTCCTCCACGTCGAAGGTGCCTTCTAAACGTTTAAAAATGGTATGTATGTACTCTTTATTCATGGTGCATTACTATTTTTTTTCGTAAACTTTCTTTGGCGCGGGAAATAAGTGTTCGGCAATTTGCATAACTTATTTTCAGAATCTCACAGATCTCTTCATAATCATAGCCTTCAATATAATGAAGCGTTAGAATTTGTTGATAGCTATCGTGCAATTCTTCCATGCAGGCGAGCAATTGCTTTGCTTTTAGCGGGACTTCCTCTTGATCAAGCAGCTCCATGGGTAATGATTCTTCCGCCGTATCGGGGAATCTATCATCGTGAATTTCCATAAAACGCTGTGACTTTCTGTACTGTGAAATACTATTGTTTATCACAATTCTTTTTAACCACGAACCAAATGAGGCATCTCCTTTAAAGGTATGAAGTTTTGCAAAGGCCGTAATAAACGATTCCTGCATAATATCCTCTGCTTCAGCGGTGTTTTTCACGATACGAAGCGCGGTATTGTACATGGCGCGTTGATAACGGTTGTAGACTTCAACCTGTGCTAGCTGATTTCCTTTCTGACAAAGAGCGAGTAACGAATTAATATGTTGTTCGGTTAGCGTCAAAAAAACATTTGTTTAATCTAAAGATGTAGCAAGTTACCAATTGTTACACTTGTATTTAAAAAATATGCCTCCGGTTTTAATGTCAAATTGGGATGCCGCTAACAGACTGGCACAACTCTTGACTTATGGGGGGTGAAGTTGCTTCGGAATTCCCTGTGTTTTTGGGGAATTTCAAAAAAAAAATATAAATATTAATACAGCAAAAACATTGTAATTGCTACTTTTAGTGACACAATGTCGTAAATCATACTATGTCCAAAACAAAGCTAACAACGATAGACAGTTTGTCATTTCAGGAATTGAAAGAAGATGCCGAGTTAATCCCCTTAATGACTCCTGAAGACGAAGAGGCCATGAATAATGAAGACTTACCAAAAGTGCTTCCCTTGTTGCCGCTCCGAAACACCGTATTGTTTCCGGGTGTTGTAATTCCCATTACAGCTGGTCGTGATAAGTCCATTAAACTTATAAATGAAACCAACAAAGGCACCAAAGTAATTGGTGTAGTTTCTCAAAAAGATGAAGACAAAGAAGAGCCCGGCTTAGAAGATATTAATACCATTGGAACGGTAGCTCAAATTCTACGAGTTTTAAAGATGCCCGACGGCAACACCACGGTGATCATTCAAGGTAAAAAACGCTTTGAAGTCGCTGAAGTGTTGACCACCAGCCCCTATATGACAGCTACCATTCGCGAAGTAGCAGAGGCTCGTCCCGCCAAGGAGAACGAAGAATTTATTGCCATCATCGATTCCATAAAGGAAATGGCCCTTGAGATTATAAAGGAGAGTCCCAATATTCCTTCGGAAGCGGCCTTTGCCATCAAGAATATTGAAAGCACCTCATTCCTGATCAATTTCGTGTCCTCCAATCTAAATATTTCGGTGGCTGAAAAGCAAAAATTACTGGAAATAAACGACTTGAAGGAGCGTGCACTTGAGACCTTGCGCTATATGAATATAGAGATTCAGAAGCTATCGTTGCGTCAAGATATTCAGTCGAAGGTAGAAAGCGATATAAGTCAGCAACAACGCGAATACTTCTTGCATCAACAAATGAAAACGATTCAAGAAGAGCTAGGAGGTAATACTTCCGAAGCGGAAATCGAAGAAATGCGTGCCCGCGGCAAGACCAAGAAATGGAATGAAGAGGTTGCCAAGCATTTCGATAAAGAACTGGCCAAGCTGCAGCGTATGAATCCGCAGGTGGCCGAATTCAGTATCCAACGAAACTACCTGGATCTCGTTCTTGAGTTGCCTTGGAATGAATTTAGCAAGGATAAGTTCGACCTAAAACGAGCCAGAAAGATCTTAGATCGCGATCATTACGGATTGGATGACGTAAAAAAACGAATCGTTGAATACCTCGCAGTCTTAAAGCTCAGAAACGATATGAAATCGCCTATTCTGTGCTTATACGGCCCTCCGGGGGTAGGTAAAACCTCATTGGGGAAATCGATCGCTGAGTCCCTAGGACGGGAATACGTGCGGATATCGCTTGGTGGCTTAAGGGATGAGGCGGAAATTCGAGGACACAGAAAAACCTATATTGGGGCGATGCCGGGTAGAATTATTCAAAGCTTAAAGAAAGCCGGAACGAGTAATCCTGTTTTTGTACTCGATGAGATAGATAAGCTTTCTATGGGAAATCAGGGGGATCCTTCATCCGCCATGCTCGAAGTGCTAGATCCGGAACAGAATTTTGCGTTTTATGATAATTTCTTGGAATTGGGATTCGACCTCTCCAAAGTGATGTTTATTGCCACTTCGAATAGTTTAAGTTCTATTCAGCCTGCGCTTTTAGATAGGATGGAGATTATCAATGTTTCAGGGTATACCACCGAAGAAAAGGTGGAAATAGCCAAAAGACATTTACTTCCGAAGCAATTAACAGAACACGGCCTTGCCAAATCCCATCTTTCCATTGGCAAACCGCAATTGGAGAAAATTGTGGAAGGCTATACGCGTGAGAGTGGTGTACGTGGTTTGGAAAAGCAGATCGCCAAAATGGTGCGTCATGCGGCTATGAAGATCGCTATGGAAGAAACTTATGAAACAAAAGTGACCAATACGCTAATTGAAAATGTATTAGGAGCCCCAAAAATGCAGCGCGATAAATATGAGAACAACGATGTGGCCGGCGTTGTAACGGGATTGGCCTGGACGCGAGTTGGGGGTGATATTCTATTTATTGAATCCATTTTGTCAAAAGGAAAAGGACAACTTACATTAACCGGGAACCTAGGTAAGGTCATGAAAGAATCGGCCACCATAGCGATGGAGTATATAAAATCGAATGCAGAATCAATGGGTATCGATCCTGAAGTATTTGAAAAATACAACGTGCATGTCCATGTACCGGAAGGAGCTACCCCAAAAGATGGTCCAAGTGCTGGGATTACCATGCTTACGTCGTTGGTTTCGCTGTTCACACAACGGAAAGTAAAGAAAAACATCGCGATGACAGGCGAAATTACGTTAAGAGGAAAGGTACTGCCGGTAGGGGGTATCAAAGAGAAGATTCTAGCAGCGAAGCGGGCGCGGATCAAAGAAATCTTGTTATGTGAGGACAATAGACGTGATATCGAAGAGATAAAACCCGAATACTTAAAAGGGTTGAAGTTTCACTATGTGAAAGAAATGGGCGATGTACTTGATCTTGCGTTGACAAAAGAGAAGGTGAAAAACGCCAAAAAGTTATAACCGTATATTGTTTTCTCATGCCGAAAAGCAGGACGCAACATTTTATACTTTGAATACCACTAGCACCTTTTGAGACTTGGTAAAATGCATCGGTTTGCAAATAGACTAAATAAGTAAACTCTTTTTTCCCTGCCGAAAATAAATTATACTTGCATTCGTTTTAAACTTCAGGTAAAGGTATCTCACAACTAATGAATCATAAGGTTTTATTTTTAGTAACCTCATTCATAGCTACTTCTGTTTTTTCGCAGGTAGGTGGGAAATCAACCTACCAGTTTTTAAATCTGGCAAATTCACCTCGACAGGCGGCTTTAGGAGGAAAAACTGTTACCAATTACGATTACGACCCAACCCAGGGACTGTTCAATCCGGCCTCTATCAACCCGGAAATGGACAATCAGCTTTCGTTAAACTACTTCAACTATATTGGAGATATCAACTATGGAAGTGTGGCCTACGCCTATTTATGGGACCGCCGTACCAGAGTACTACACGCCGGAATTACCTATATCAACTACGGAAAATTTGATGGGTACGACGAATTGGGGAATCCCACCGATACATTTAGTGGAGGAGAGGTAGCCCTGTCTTTTGGGCATGCCCGAAATATTCCTTATACAAATTTCCATGTGGGAGCCAATGTAAAATTGATCTCCTCAAAACTAGAGCAGTATTCTTCGTTTGGAGGTGCGGTGGATATTGGACTCATGTATGTCTATGAAGACTGGGATCTTCAAATAACCGGGGTGGCGAGAAATTTAGGGACGCAATTTTCACCTTACGACACCGAATACGAGCCATTACCATTCGAATTGATCTTCGGGGTATCGCAGACCTTAGAGAACATTCCTATCCGCTGGCACTTCACCCTCGAAAATATGCAACAATGGAAAGTGGCATTTCCCAACTCAGCACGAGACATAACCGATCTTGAGGGAAATACCCAATCGGAGAAGATCAATTTTATAGATCACGCTTTTCGCCATATGATTATAGGGATAGAGCTTTTTCCGGAAAGTGGCTTCAACATTCGATTGGGATACAACCTGCGCCGTGGTGAGGAATTGCGTATTCTTGAAAAACGAGCATTTGCCGGACTAAGTGCGGGATTCTCACTTCGATTAAACAAACTTCGCTTTAGTTATTCATATGTCAAATATAACACCGCGGCTTCAACCAGTAATTTCGGATTAAATATTAACTTGCAGTAATGCGAAAAATTACTATTGCCATTGACGGCTATTCATCCACCGGGAAAAGTACAGTTGCCAGACAATTAGCGAATTGGCTGGACTATGTCTATGTGGATAGCGGCGCTATGTACCGGGCGGTTACCTTGTATGCCATGCGCAACGGATTTATTTCTGAAACACATATTGACACCGACAAACTAATTAATGCATTGCCGAACATTCGGGTAGAATTCAGAAAAAACAAAGGTGGAAAGGCCGAAATGTACCTCAATGGTGAAAATGTAGAAAAGGCGATTCGCAGCATGGAAGTTTCCGAATATGTAAGCCCCATAGCGACTATTCCGGAAGTACGCAGGAAGTTGGTACGGCTGCAACACAAGATGGGTGAAGAAAAAGGCGTGGTAATGGACGGTCGCGATATTGGCACCGTTGTGTTTCCCAATGCCGAATTAAAGATTTTTATGACGGCTACTGCCGAAGAAAGGGCAGGGCGTCGTTATAGAGAATTGGTGGCACGAGGCGATTCGGTGCAATATGAGGAGGTTTTGGAGAATGTGACAGAACGTGATCATATGGATTCAACAAGGGCCGATTCTCCATTAAAAAAGGCTTTAGATGCAATTGAAATTGACAATTCAGACATGAACTTAGAAGATCAGTTTCATATTATTCTTCAATTGGCAAAGGATCGTATTGCCGGCAGAATTTAGGCGTTTTTAAACTAAAATTATTGCCATACCACTAAGTATCTCAACGATAATTATTTACGTAATTTCCTACAAATAAATTCCAATGAGCTAAAAAAGTTGCAGATAATCGAATTTTGTTGTTTATTTGCCTTCTATTAGCCCCTAAATTCCTACTTATGAAACAATTACAATTTACGCTAGCACTAGCTGTGCTTTCACTGTTTGTATTCTCCTGTAGTCAAGATCAAGAAACTTCCGATGAAAATCTAAATTTTAATGCGGCCAAAGATATTGCAGCCATCGATCAGTTTCCGAATAGAACCTATGATGAATCTAAATTTGGTATGTACCATGGTGTTGTTGCATCTGCTACTAGTTTGTCTAGAGGGAAAATTTGGATAAACGTTAATAATAATGGTCAATATAATGCCACAATTGACCTGGTTGGCGGTGCGATCATTTCATTTGGACTTAAACCGCAGTTTCAGGCAATAGCGGCAACTACTGAGGTATATGAGTTTGAAGGTGCTATTGGCCACTTTGTTTTGAATATAAGTGATTTTAACAACCCAATCCTCACGGATGTGGAGCTTTACAATGAGTCATATTTTGGAAGTGTCTTAAAAAGCAGAAGCAATAGTTTAGCAAATGCCGTAACGGCTACGTTTTCAGAATCGGGAAACCCGGCGTTTAGCGGAACTTGGAATCTAATTTCCGATGGTAGCATCCAAAATCCTAATGGAGATGGTGGTGAAGCAATAACTTCACTAATGATTACGTACGATGGAAATGTATATACCGATCTAATTTTTGAAAGTTTTAATGCGGATACTTGCCTAGGCTTGCCGGCATATATTCCTACTATTGGCTCAAATGGTTTAGAAGATTTTGTGGTTTGTGATTATCAAAATACGGAATTCGGCACTGGAATAGCCAAATGGAATCTTGGATATGACGCCTCAACCGACACCTATATGAGCTGGATGCGCTGCGAAACTGTTGCTTCGGGAGATTTTGTATGGATCAGTTCCGATGCAACTATGACCAGAGTGGGAGGAATCTATCTAGATTAATCCTTTAAATGAAGTACAATAAAAACAGCCCAAGCGGCTGTTTTTTTGTTTAATCAATATTTGCCTCAATTCGTCTATCGGGTATCAACCACATAATTGCTACCAAAATATACATTGAAATAGCAATCCATGTATTCACAAATGAAAGTGAAAGGCCTACTATATATAAAACGATTGAAAGTTTCCCTTTCAAGTCTTTGCCTACCGCCTTCCGCAGTACAAAGTCCGCTCCGTGAAATTTTAATATGACAGATTGCAAAATAAAATAGGCTATCGCACTCATTAAAAGATTAAGCCCGTATAGGGCGACCGGAACATCGGCTATATGGTTTTCGCCTAGCCAAGAAGTTGTAAAAGGAATAAGGGATAGCCAAAATAGCAAGTGCAGATTGGCCCACAAGATGCTTCCGCTTACTTTTTGCGCAACTTGAAACAGATGGTGGTGATTGTTCCAGTAAATTCCTATATAAATAAAACTGAACAGATAGCTTGCAAATTTTGGAAGCTCAGGCATAAGAGCCTCCAATGTTACATCGTGGGGAGCCTTTAGTTCCAATACCATAATGGTAATAATGATGGCGAGAACACCATCACTAAATGCCTCTAGTCGGTTGGTAGTCATATTTCTGGTTTCATTAGTTCAGCATAAATGTATGAAATGGTTTTCTAATTAATCCAATCCTCTAAAAATCCAACGATCTTCAATAAAACCCTTTGATAATCAAAACAAAAACACTATTTTTGCAGCCCTTTTAGCGATAAGACTGAATTAAAAGGAACTAAAAACAAAACAATCATAACCCTTCTGTGGGCGCATCGCAGTAAATTTCAGTCGGAACACAGAATACAAACCCTTGATTTTAGAGGAATTCATTCCGAAGAAATCAAATTTTAACGAATGGCTGATAAAGCAAAAGAAACAGCGGTAGAAGAAAAGAAAACTGCCAAACCAAGAAAAGCAGCGGCAAAAAAACCTGCCAAAGCAAAAAAAGAAGTAGTAGAAACTGTTGAAGCAACTACTGCCGAAGTGGAGGAAACTGCAAAAGCTCCCAAGGAAGTATCTCTTAAAGAGAGTAATCCTGAAAAATTCCTAAAAGATTTTAACTGGCATAACTACGAAGAAGGTATCGACCCTATCGACGATGGTAAGCTGGAAGAATTCGAAAAATTAGTAGCTGCAAATTTCGTTGACACCTTAGATGATGAAGTAGTAGAAGGTGAAGTAGTATACATCTCAGACCGTGATGCCATTATCGACATCAACGCAAAGTCGGAAGGTGTTGTATCACTTAACGAATTTCGCTACAACCCAGACCTAAAGGTTGGGGACAAGGTAGAAGTGTTGATTGACGTACGTGAAGACAGTACAGGACAATTGATTCTCTCTCACCGTAAAGCAAGAACCATTAAAGCGTGGGATCGCGTAAATGCAGCACACGACGAAGGTACTATCGTGAACGGTTTTGTAAAATGCCGTACAAAAGGTGGTATGATCGTAGATGTGTTTGGTATTGAAGCCTTCTTACCCGGATCACAAATAGATGTGAAACCTATCCGCGATTACGATATCTATGTCGGAAAAACAATGGAATTCAAAGTGGTGAAAATCAACCACGAATTCAAAAACGTTGTTGTTTCGCACAAAGCCTTGATCGAAGCGGATATCGAAGAACAGAAAAAAGAAATTATTGGTCAGTTAGAAAAAGGTCAAGTATTAGAAGGTGTGGTGAAAAACATCACTTCTTACGGAGTATTTGTTGACCTTGGAGGTGTTGATGGATTGGTACATATTACAGACCTTTCTTGGTCTCGTATTAACCACCCTAACGAGATCGTTGAACTAGATCAGAAATTAAACGTGGTAATCCTTGATTTTGATGAGGACAAAACACGTATCCAATTAGGTCTTAAGCAATTGAACGCCCATCCTTGGGATGCCCTTGGCGATGAACTTAAAGTGGGTGACAAAGTAAAAGGTAAGGTAGTTGTAATCGCAGATTACGGTGCGTTTATCGAAGTGGCCGAAGGCGTTGAAGGATTGATCCACGTGAGTGAAATGTCATGGTCTACGCATTTGCGTAGCGCACAGGATTTCGTAAACGTTGGTGACGAAATCGAAGCTCAAATTTTGACACTAGATCGCGAAGATCGTAAAATGTCATTGGGAATTAAGCAATTGTCACAGGATCCATGGACCGATATTACTAAGAAATACCCTGTAGGTTCAACCCATAAAGGAATTGTACGCAACTTTACCAACTTTGGTGTGTTCGTGGAATTGGAAGAGGGAATCGACGGACTTATATACATCAGTGATCTTTCTTGGACCAAGAAAATCAAGCATCCAAGTGAATTCACTAATATCAGTGATACCCTTGAAGTGGTTGTGTTAGAATTGGACGTTGAAGGCCGTAAGTTAAGTTTAGGACACAAACAAACTACCGAAAATCCTTGGGATAAGTACGAAGCTGAGTTTGCAGTAGGCTCTAAACATACAGCAGCGATCGACGAGATGGTGGATAAAGGTGCTGTGATAAACTTTAACGAGGATATCAGTGCGTTTGTTCCAACACGTCACTTGGAAAAAGAAGACGGAAACAACTTGAAGAAAGGTGAAGAAGCGGAATTCCAAATTATTGAATTCAACAAAGAATTCAAGAAAGTGGTAGCTTCACACATGGCAATTCATAAGGAAGAAGAGGCGAAAATCGTGAAGCAGGCAGCTAAAAAGCAAGCGGCTCAAGCGGAAGAGGCCAAGCCAACCTTAGGAGATGCGAATTCTAAACTTCAGGAGTTGAAAGACAAAATGGACGGAAAGAAGAAATAAAGCAATCCCTGTGAAAACAAGGATATAATCCTATATTTTGAAAAGCCTCTCAGCAATGAGGGGCTTTTTTATTTGGGCATTCCCAACCCGCAGCAAAGCTTTGGCTGGTCGGGCTTTCGGCGCTACACGATAGCTCGCCTCAATCCCTAATGCAAAAAAAGAAAGTACTTCTTAAAAAAAGTGCTATTTTTGTACCCTGAATATATTTCAGAACTACCTATGAGCCAAAAAGTGTTATTAAACGCAACCGAAGTACACATCGCACTTCATCGTTTGGCTTGTCAATTAATAGAAAATCACGACTCCTTTCACAATACCGTTCTCATTGGCATTCAGCCAAGAGGTGTTTATTTGGCCGAACGTCTCAAGAGCATGCTTGAAACCGATTATAAGATTAAAAATGTGCCTTTGGGCTATTTAGACATCACCTTTTATCGAGATGACTTCAGAAGAAGCGATAAACCGCTGGAAGCCAATAAAACCAAGATAAATTTTATTGTAGAAGACAAGAAAGTCGTTTTTATTGACGATGTGCTCTTTACCGGGCGCAGTATTCGATCGGCATTAACCGCTATTCAATCCTTCGGAAGACCTTTAGAAATAGAGTTGCTGACCTTGATTGACCGCCGGTTCAGCAGACATCTGCCCATTCAGCCCGATTACCGAGGAAGACAGGTAGATGCGATCAATAATGAGAAAGTAAAGGTATGTTGGAAGGAAAATGATGGGGAAGATGCCGTTTATCTGATAAAGAATTAAGGTCGCTTCGGCTCTGCTCTGCGACCGTTTAATGTAACAACCGAACCCTGAGCGAAATCGAAGGATGGAATAAAAGAGCAAACTAAGATGAGTGAACTAAGTGTAAACCACTTACTGGGAATTAAATACATCACCGAAGCCGACATTCAATTGATCTTCGAAACGGCAGATCATTTCAAGGAAGTGATTAACCGACCCATTAAAAAAGTTCCTTCCCTCCGAGATATTACGATAGCCAACCTCTTTTTCGAAAACAGTACCCGTACACGATTGTCCTTCGAATTGGCAGAAAAAAGACTTTCGGCCGATGTGATCAACTTTTCGGCTTCTTCCTCTTCCGTAAAAAAAGGAGAAACGCTCATAGATACGGTAAATAACATCCTGTCTATGAAGGTAGATATGGTTGTTATGCGCCATCCCAATCCGGGTGCGGGCGTATTTCTCGCAAAACACGTAAATGCAAGCATAATCAATGCGGGTGACGGAGCACATGAGCATCCTACACAGGCCTTGCTGGATTGTTATTCCATTAGAGAAAAACTAGGTGATGTCGCCGGTAAAAATGTAGTAATAGTTGGGGATATCCTACATTCTAGGGTGGCTTTATCCAATATATTTGCACTTCAAAAGCTTGGAGCAAAAGTTAAGGTATGCGGTCCTAAAACGCTTATACCTAAATATATAGAAAAATTAGGAGTGGAGATTGAAGGAAACCTTCGCAAGGCCTTGGAATGGTGTGATGTAGCAAATATGTTACGCGTTCAGAACGAGCGTATGGAAATTAGTTATTTTCCGACGACACGAGAGTATACACAACAATTTGGAGTAAATAAAGCATTGCTCGATGCGTTGAAAAAAGAGATCGTAGTGATGCACCCGGGTCCTATTAATCGAGGCGTGGAAATTACGAGTGACGTAGCCGATAGCAAACAGGCGATCATTTTGGATCAAGTCCAAAATGGTGTAGCTATTAGGATGGCGGTCATTTATCTTTTGGCATCAAAAATTCAACATCATGAAGATTGAGAATAGAGATAAATTTGTGATTTTAACCGATGATAAAGGAAATTTAAAAGAGTTTGCCTCCTTTATAACCTTTCAGATTGCCAATAAATTCAAACGACAAAACGTTGTCATAGATCTAGGAGCATTCGATGCTTTAGAATTGGATCAATTACTGTTGTTTCTTAAAGTTTCCAACCTGCACAGAAAAACGAAACACTCCTTTGTAATAGTAAACAATGCAATTGACCCGGACGATGTTCCCTTCGAGATGGTTGTAGTGCCTACCCTTCAGGAGGCTGCAGACATCATCGAAATGGAGGAAATAGAGCGGGATCTTGGATCCTAGTCAAAAGACAGGCTGCGCAGGCATTTTTTAAATCGTAATTCTAATGAAACTCACCATTCTTGGCTGTCATTCGGCCACACCACGTGCACATCACAATCCAACGGCACAGGTATTGGAAACGAAGGGTCATCTCTTTTTGATAGATTGTGGTGAAGGGACTCAGGTGCAATTACGACGTTTTAAGATAAAATTTTCCCGCATACGGCATGTTTTCATCTCACACCTACACGGCGATCACTTTTTTGGATTGATAGGGCTTATTTCTACCTTCCGATTGCTTGGTAGAGAGGCTGAACTCAATATCTACGGTCCGAAGGGGATCAAGGAAGCGATTACGCTTCAGCTTAAATTAGGGAAATCATGGACCAACTATCCCTTGTATTTTCACGAACTGGACAGTGATTCTCCACAACTACTTTTTGAAGACGACAAACTTACTATAACAACGATACCGTTAGACCACCGGGTATATACGAATGGCTTTCTTTTCCGCGAAAAACCGGGCGAACGCAAACTAAATATTGATGCTGCCCGTAAAGCCAACGTGGACCTTAGTTACTACAACAAGCTAAAACAAGGATTTGATGTGGTGAATAAGGACGGAAAAACCATAGCAAACAAGGACATTACGCTAGATCCTGATCCGTCAAAATCCTATGCCTTTTGTAGCGATACGGCCTATTACCCCAATATTATTCCGCAAATTAAAGAAGTGACTACCTTGTATCACGAAGCCACCTTTTTGGAAACGCACCAGCATCTTTGTGAACCCACCAAGCACAGTACAGCCAGGGGAGCTGCTACGATCGCTAAGAAGGCTGAGGTTACGACCTTGATTTTGGGGCATTACTCGGGGCGCTATGACGATCTCGAATTGTTTCGAAATGAGGCAAAACAAGTTTTTGAAGCAGTGGAACTGGCGGAGGATGGGAAGGTGTTTGAATTTTAGCCATGTTTTCGCTATTTTTTTTAACCCAAACTTAACTACAATTCCTTTTCAGAATAATTGTTAAAACTCGTAACTTGCAGTAAAGTTAGCGCATGAAGGACAACCTGCATAAACAACGAAAATCTTACGAAAAGGGAGAGCTGTCAGAGCATTCTGTAGATCCAAATCCCCTGCAGCAATTCAGAACCTGGTATTACGAAACCGAATTAACCGGTGGCGTTGATGAGGTCAACGCGATGACACTAACAACCTTGGGAACTGACGGTTTTCCACGTGGACGTGTAGTCTTACTCAAGAAGTACGACGAAAACGGATTTTATTTCTACACCAATTATAACAGTGAAAAGGGAAAATCGATTGCTGCCCACAACAAGGTATGCCTGTCGTTTTTCTGGCCCGATATGGAACGTCAAGTTATTATAAAAGGCATTGCTGAAAAAACCTCCGAGGCAGATGCAATTAATTATTTCCATTCCCGACCAATTGGGAGTCAGTTAGGAGCCTTGCTATCTCACCAAAGTGAGGAAATTGAAAGTAGGGAGGTTATGGAAGCTCAATTGGCTGCTTTAGAAAAAGAATACGAGTTCAAAGAGGTCCCAAAACCAAAAGATTGGGGCGGATACGTGGTACAACCCCAAGTAATCGAATTCTGGCAGGGAAGACCCAATAGATTGCACGATCGAATTCAATATACCTTGGAAGGAATAGATTGGAAAATTAAAAGACTACAACCCTAAGCGAAGGTATTGGGCGTGTGAAGACGAGGAGTTTAGATTGCTATTTGATACAATAATTTAAAATGGAATATCGGGTGTGCTTATTCGAGCTTCCTAAATAAGATTTATGAAAACACTTTATATGGTTCGCCATGCGAAATCGTCATGGAAACACGATGTGATAGATCACAAACGTCCCCTCAAAGGCAGGGGAAAGCGAGATGCTGTATTAGTTTCGGAAGCACTTAAAGATAAAATCCCACCTCCACAGCGCATTATTACCAGTGATGCAGTAAGAGCATTTACAACGGCGACTTATTTTAAAGAGGCCTTTTCGGTAACCGATTCAAACTTCACTACCAACCATAGTTTGTACGATTTTAGCGGGCAGCAAGTAATGAATATTATCAAGAACTTGGATAATGCCTATGATACGGTGATGATCGTTGGACATAATCATGCGTTTACATCGGTTGCAAATATGTTGGGAAACAAGTATATTGAAAACGTTCCAACCAGTGGATTTGTGATGATTCAATTTAATGAGGATTCCTGGAGTAAAATTAGCACCGGAACTACCTTAAAAACATTGTTTCCTAGAGATCTAAAATAATGACCGTACAAACCCAGAAAATAGTTAAAACAGAGAACCGATATTTTAATCGGGAGCTGAGTTGGTTGCAGTTCAACGCAAGAGTACTTCAGGAGGCGGCAGATAAAACGGTTCCTTTGATAGAACGGCTTCGGTTTTTGGGAATATTCTCCAATAATTTGGATGAATTTTTTAAAGTGCGCTATGCTACTATCAAACGTATTGTAGAAGCCGGAAAAGGAGGGAAAAGTGAACTTGGGGGTATTTCGGCAAAAGAACTGTTGGAGCAAATAACACAAACCGTAATTGAACAACAGGCTACGAGCCTTCGCATTTTAAGCGCCATAGAAAAGGAACTTCGGCAGGAGAATATTTTTATTGTCGATGAAACTGAAGTGACACCCGAGCAAGGAAAATTTATTTCAGATTATTTTATTCGGAAGGTAAGTCCGGCCTTAGTTACCATTATGATTGGTGAGGTGGCTCAATTTCCGGAGTTAAAGGATAGTGCTGCCTATCTCGTGGTAAAAATGGTCATGTCTAAGGAAGACGAAACCTTTGAATCGAAAAACAACTATGCACTTATTGAAATCCCGAGATCCATAGATCGTTTTGTAGTATTGCCTTCGACAGGGGAAAAACAATACATAATTATACTCGATGATTTAATTCGCTATTCTCTCCAAAATATCTTCAGCATTTTTAAATACGACAGTATAACAGCACACATGATCAAAATAACGCGGGATGCCGAGTTAGATATTGATAGTGATCTGAGTAGGAGTTTTATCGATAAGATATCTAAAAGTGTGAAGGAACGCAGTTCGGGTGATCCGGTGCGTTTTGTTTACGACAAGAGTATCGATCCGGAAACACTAAGATTTCTGAAGGAAAAAATGGTGATAGATTCTACCGATAGCATTATTCCGGGAGGTAGATATCACAACCGTCGCGATTATATGGGCTTCCCAAGTTTGGGAAAAACAGACCTCTTATATGAAGCAATTGAACCATTGCAAATACCCGGATTGGAATTAAAAGGTAGTTTGTTTGAAAAAGTCTCGCAGAAGGATTATTTGCTGCACGCACCCTACCAAACCTTTTCGTACGTGGTAAAATTTTTACGAGAAGCCGCCTTAGATCCAAATGTTCGATCAATTAAAATTACTATCTATCGCCTTGCCGAAGTATCGCATATCGCTAGTTCGCTGATCAATGCGGCAAAGAACGGAAAAGAGGTCACAGTGCAAATCGAATTGCAAGCGCGATTTGATGAGGCGGCTAACATTTGGTACGCCGAACAAATGCAGAGTGAAGGAGTACATTTAATTTTCGGAGTTAAAGGATTAAAGGTGCATTGTAAGGCCTGCGTGATAGAACGTATTGAAAAACAAAAAACAGTACGGTACGGATTCATTAGTACAGGAAACTTCAACGAATCGACGGCGCGAATCTATACAGATTTCACGCTGTTCACCTCCAACCCAAAAATATGTAAGGAGATTTACCGGGTATTCGATTTTTTTGAGGTGAATTATAAGATTAAAAAATACCGGCATTTAATTGTTTCTCCTCATTATACACGAAATGCAATCTATGCCTTGATTGAAACCGAAATTTTAAACAAGAAAAAGGGGTTGCCCAGTGGAATTCGGTTAAAACTAAACAGTTTGTCCGACTTTAAGGTCATTGATAAATTGTATACTGCGAGCAGGGAAGGCGTTAAAATCCAACTTATCGTTCGAGGTATTTGTTGCTTGATTCCCGGTATAAGAGGGATGAGCGAGCATATTGAAGTTATAAGTATCGTCGATAAATTTTTAGAACACCCCAGACTCTTCATCTTTGAAAATGGTGGAAGCCCTAAAGCTTATATTTCATCGGCAGATATTATGGGACGCAATTTAGACAACCGGGTAGAAATTACCTGTCCTATTTATGACGAGGCATTGAAAAACGAACTAATAGAAACCTTTGAAATATGTTGGAGCGACAATGTAAAGGCTAGGGTCATTTCTGAAAAACAAGACAATGCGTATCGCAAACCGAAAAATGGAAGTGTTAGATCACAGTTTCGGTTATACGAATATTATAAAGAAAAACTAAAGGCGTAATTTGTTACACTTAGAGAAATACGGTGCAATTGATATAGGTTCCAACGCGATTCGTCTGTTGGTGGCTACGGTTGTTGAACAGGAAGGGAAACAAACCCTTTTTAAGAAGACATCTCTGGTCCGAGTCCCTATCCGACTTGGTGCCGATGTGTTCCTCGAAGGTAAAATATCCGATACGAATGCCCAGCGCATGATCGACGCCATGAACGCCTTTCGTCTCTTAATGCAAACGCATAACGTAAAGCGCTATAAGGCCTGTGCTACTTCGGCCATGCGGGAAGCTGCTAACGGGCAGCTCATTGCCGATATCATTTATAAAGAAGCCGAAATTTTTATCAATATCATCGATGGAAAGGACGAAGCAGCGATTATTGCTTCAACCGACCTTAAATCGTTGATACAGAATGACCGCGTGTTCTTGTATGTTGATGTAGGTGGGGGGAGTACCGAATTCACCATTTTTGCCGATGGACACACCATTACCTCTAAGTCCTTCAAATTGGGAACCGTACGTTTGCTAAATGATATGGTGGAAGATACTATGTGGCAACAGATGGAAGAATGGATCAAAGCTGAAACTAAGCAGTACAAGAAGATCGATGTCATAGGGTCTGGAGGGAATATTAACAGTATCTACAAGAACAGTGGGAAGAAAATCGGAAAACCATTGAGCTATTTCTATTTGGCTTCTTTTTACGACCTAATTCGTTCCTATACCCTTGAAGAACGAATTGTTGAAATGGATATGAACCCAGATCGAGCCGATGTAATTGTACCGGCTACCCGTATCTATCTTTCGTCTATGAAATGGGCGGGAGCTAAGAGTATTTTTGTTCCCAAAATTGGACTGTCAGACGGAATTATAAAAAGTTTATACAACGAGAAGATGGCGAGGGAGCTGGAAGTTAAATAGTCATTGGCATTCAGTGTTTTATTTTTACACTGCTATCCTTACAACTATGCCCACTACTTTAAAATACGCTTCAGTCCCAACAATAAATTTTGTTCCAACACATCGTATTTTCCATCGCTAAGAAAAAGCTCCTTTATTTCCGTAAAGAAGCTATTTAGTTCCTTTTCAGAATAGCCGTGTTTTTTTAGTGCAGCTTGTATTTTCTGAATACTTTGATAATCGTTATCGGCTTCAAATTCGGCATGAAGCTTGTCATAATCGCTATTTTGCAATTTTGATTTGATAAAATCTACTTCAATATTCGACTCATTAAAATCGGCTTTTGCGCAATAGATCAGAATATATATTTTTAGATCTTCTTTGCTCCAATTGGGTTTTGTGTTAGACATTTGTAGTTGTTTTGAAGTTTTAAAGTTAGCAAAAGGAATTATATATGAAAAGGATTAATTAACATCGACTGCAACGCACTGAACTCAGTCCTTATAAGATAGTTTTAACACATCAGTGTTTTGGTACCTTCCAGGAGATATTCACTCTTTTCTTTCCCCAAAGGACCGCAGCCTTTTTATCATTTCCCATATAGATATCGATGCTGTTTTTATGACGTCTGTTCATTTTATCCAAAACTATATAGACACCGGGAAGTCCTTCGATAGTAACGGCTGTCTTGTGATCTAACCCCAACGGAATTAAATCTCTTGAAACGGCTATGCATTTCATGCCGGGTTCCAACCGATCTCCCCAGGCCGCTATATTTGGACCCTCATTGTCTGTCTGAGAGGCCAATGAATTATACGCCTTTGCCGTAACTTCTCGTGTTCTTATTTCGTACGAGTCATTCTCATAAACAACTAATAATAGGATTAGCATGCCTATAAGACTCCATTTCAAATGATGCGCCTTCCATTTCATTCGCTGTGTCCCTTTCAGTAATAATTCGACACTTGCACCTGTATATGAAAAATGATTAATTCAAGCAGGATGCTAGACGATATTTAATAAAGATAGGAAAAAGCAGGCACTGATTAGTTATAGACTAAACGTTCAATTGATTGAAGTGGAAAATATAGTTAACCGTGAATCGTCTCTTTCGTGCCGAGATCTTTCATGACCTGAGCTTCAAAAACAAGTAGGTCGTTCCATTTCTTATCAACCTCCGCACGTTCTCCATACTTTCTTGCGAATCCCAGGAACATGGTATAATGGTTGGCCTCACTCACCATTAATTTGCGATAAAAATCGGCTAACTCCTTATCTTCCAAAGCTTCGCTTAGCAGTCGGAAGCGCTCACAACTTCTAGCCTCAATGAGAGCGGCATATAGCAGACGGTGTACCAATTGTGTGGTACGACTGCCGCCTTTCGGAAAGAATTTTACAATTTGAAGGACGTAATCATCTTTGCGATCGCGACCCATGACCCAACCACGTTCCAGGATTTTGTCGTGCACCATTTTAAAATGACTGATCTCCTCTTTTACCAATGCTACCATTTCCTGCACCAACTCTGTATATTCGGGGAAGGAAACAATCAGCGATATAGCTGTTGAGGCAGCCTTTTGTTCACAATAGGCATGATCTGTCAAGATTTCCTCTACATTCATCTCGACAATGTGTACCCATCGCGGGTCGGTAGGAAGTTTAAGGCCTAACATTATTTTATGTTTAGGTGTTTATGCATATTTTGGGTGTCCCACATTTCATCGATACACCGTTTCAATTAAATATCCAGGTCGAATTCCTTTCTCAACTTTTCGATCATGGGGTTCTTCTCCTTGAGCTTTTCAAACTTTTCCCTTGGTGTATAGGCATACCGTTTTTCGATGGTTTCATTCACCTCGATGGATATATCCACGTTGTAGTTCCTTAATTTTTCCCTAAGAAACCCTAACAGCTCATATTTGGCCCGTTCTACTTCGACCTTGATGGTCTCATTGGGAAATTCCAAATGAATTAGGAAGCCATCCAACTTAGGCACCCCCATCGTTAAATGCGATAAGAGATTATATTTTCCATCTTGCTCCACCTGATCGGTATATTCCTTCCAGGCAGAGATCATTTGTGGTTCATCAAATTCTTCGGTTGGAAGATTGGCTTCATCCGGCTGATTGGCAACCAGTTCTTTTTTCAACTCTTGCTTTTTTTGAATACTTTTCAGCGAAAGAGCAGACACCTTTTTTGCATTTCGCTCGGCCAGAATTTGAGGCCTGTCAATAACGCGTTCCTTGATAGGTTCTTCGGGGGCTGTATCTTCTGAAGTATTTATTTCTGAAGGGATTGGTTCTGAAACCACGTCAATAACTACAGCTGCTTCGGAAGGAATTTCTTTAGCCGTTACTGCCTTTTCCGAAGCAATACTTTCAGCTTTAAAATAGGAGGGAGGTATTACGAAGCGACTACCGTTTTTTTTTTCACCCTTGGCCGTAAGAGAAGCTAACTGCAATAAACACAATTCGACCAACAACCGTTGATTATGACTGGTCTTATACTTTAGATCACAGCTATTGGCAATGGCTATGGCTTCTATCAAAAATTCGTGTGAGGTGTTTTTGGCCTGCTCAAAATATAGGGTCTTCACCTGCTCTCCAACTTCTAAAAGCGCAATGGTCTCCTGATTCTGACACACCAGCAAATCTCTAAAGTGTGAGGCCAATCCGGTTACGAAATGGTGCCCCTCAAAGCCCTGCGCTAAAATATCATTATACGCCACTAGCACCTTTGGGATGTCATTGGCCAACAAGAGATCGGTAATGGAAAAATAATAGGTATAATCCAGTACATTTAAGTTTTCGGTGACGGCCTGTCTTGTCAAATTTTTTCCTGAGAAACTAACCACACGGTCAAAGATAGATAAGGCATCCCGTAAGGCGCCATCTGCTTTTTGAGCGATGATGTGCAAGGCATCGTCTTCGGCGTCTATGTTTTCCAATTTTGCCACTTCAATCAAATGTCCCTTAATATCATTAACCGTTATTCGCTTAAAATCGAATATCTGACAGCGGGAAAGAATGGTAGGGATGATCTTGTGCTTTTCGGTAGTTGCCAAAATAAAAATAGCATGCTTGGGAGGTTCTTCCAAGGTTTTCAGAAAGGCATTAAAAGCGGCAGACGACAGCATATGCACCTCGTCAATGATATACACCTTGTACATGCCCACCTGTGGTGGAATACGAACTTGATCGATTAGGTTTCGGATATCATCCACCGAATTGTTTGAAGCTGCATCCAATTCGAATATATTAAAGGCAAAATCTTCATCAACCTTTTCGGTGCCGTCCTGATTAATTTTTTTGGCCAGAATTCGGGCACAGGTCGTTTTGCCAACACCCCGAGGTCCGGTGAACAACAATGCCTGGGCCAGATGGTTGTTCTCTATGGCATTTTCGAGGGTATTGGTAATTGCTTGTTGCCCAACAACGTCTTTAAAAACGGTGGGTCTGTACTTTCTAGCCGATACAATAAAATGCTCCATAGTAGAAAAACAAATATAGAAAGGTATGCTTAGTTTTTAAAAAATAGCCCGTCCTATTTTACGGTATTTATTAACATTGGCGTACTTTTGCAAAAGCAGACCGCCTTATCGATCCTAAACTTCGGTTTGGGGTAGGAAAGTCCGGACACCATAGGGAAGCATAGCGGCTAACGGCCGTCGTTCGCCACAAGCGAATCGGACAAGTGCAACAGAAAGAATGTACAGGTAATGCTGTAGTGAAACCAGGTAAACTCTATGCGGTGAAATGTCACGTAAACCTGTGCTTGAGGGTACCCGCCCGATGCAGGAGGGTGGACAGATAGAGCGTATGGGTAACCATACGTCCAGATAAATGATAAGGATTGCGTTTCGGCGCGATACAGAATCCGGCTTATAGGTCTGCTTTCTTTTTATATGCTTCAACAAGCTCTTTCGCCCAGGCAATACATGTTTCCATGGAATAAAAAGGTTGAAAGGGGCCTTTAAAAAATGTTTTCTCGAATAGGGCTGTTTGATAGGAAGCTTCAGAGTAACAAACCACACCAATTCCTAATAAATTTGGGAATCGCGAATCACGCAACAAGTTTGGGTTGATGGTGTAATCGTATTTACGATCGGCAATCGAGACAAAGGGTATTCCCGAATAATAGGTTTCAAAAATCTCGTAAAATTTATCGAGGTGACGTTGCTCGAATACCAGACCTTCCTTAATCTGTGAAACCAAATAATGTTCGTGTATCTCAATACACGTAAAATCAAGATCGATTTTTTTAACAATAAATGGTCTCATGAATTAGGCTTCAAAAAAACTAAAAACAGATCCTCCGTATTTCCTTGCTTCCGAAAAATTAGTATGCGAGGACAAGTCGGTGTGTTTCGAATGTTCAATAATAAGTATTCCTTCGGTATTTAGCAACTTGTTATTCAGTATGTTATCAACTATTTCTACAAACTTTTCAGGCTGAAAATCGTATGGAGGATCTGCAAAAATGATGTCGTATGCACCTTTTGCCTTTTCGAGGTATTTGTATACATCGGCCTTGATCGCGCTAATGGGAAATGTAAATTCTTCAGCTATCTTCTGAATAAATTTTACGCAACCAAAATGGGCATCCACCGAAATGATGTCCGGTACCCCACGCGAAGCGAATTCGAAACTAATATTACCGGTACCGGCGAAAAGATCCAGCACGTTTACCTCGTCAAAATCAATGCGATTGTTAAGAATATTGAAAAGGGATTCCTTGGCCAGATCGGTAGTGGGGCGAACCGGCAAATTTTTTGGAGCTGTGATTCTTCTTCCCTTATATGTTCCTGAAATAATTCGCACTATAAGTGATTCTTCAGTAAAAAATGTTGATGCGCTGCATCATTCATGGTAGCAGAATTAAAATTCCCTGTTGGCTGGACGAACGATATATTACGAATGTACTGATATAGGATTTCAAAATTGGCATCCTTTTCGGTAATAGCACCGCACACACAGGTTTCGATCGTATCGGGGTTTAACTTCAACTGTTCCATACAGAACAAAATATAGTATAAAAAGTCCTCCGGTGTCTTGTAAGTATAGGTATTGCAGAGCTGTAGCCTGCCGTCTTGAAGTACGATCAGGTCGAATGTACTATCCAGCACATGGACAAATACCTTAGCACCACTGCTGTGCTTTTCCGCATCAAGAAGTGATTTCAGTAATATGGTAGTGGCATGATAGTATTGAAAACTTCCGTAACGATCAAACAGATAGTTATTTATATTTACGAAAGGGACATAGACAACGACCATTTCGTAATTTTCAATGGTATCGTGTGTAATAAAGTCGTTGGCAAGGATCTTCGAATTAAATTTTAAGTAATCACTTGCCTTGGTTTCATCGAATAGGGAGGAAGGCGCCAAACTATAGACATCGGTGGCATAGATAACCGAAACCTGCTCAAAGTCTTCCTGAAGTACTGTTTGCGTCGTAATTTCCTCTTCCAATTGAAGTAGCACTTCTTCAGGAGTACGGGCACTATCGAATTTTTTTTCAGAAAAAAAAGATACCTCTTTGGCATCTAGAGACGATACCAAAAAAGAAAGCCCGGTCAATGAAACTTGAACGGACAGTCTTTTATTTGTTTGTGTAGCTATGTTATTGGTCTTTTGCAGTGTCGTAAATTTTTGGCCAGTTACCACTTGTGTTTACTTCGTTCATCGACCCTACCTTAATAGTAGGTCCGTTTACACCATCCACCGAAACTACCTGCTTTTCCTGAGCCAAAAGATCCTTATCTTGATCGGACAATATTATGTCTTTGGAAATACTGGCTTCAAAAACAGAATAGGTGGCATCGTTCTTCTTAAGTTTTCCTGCCTTTAATTGAATTTTTGTGTCAACTCCTTTAACCGGAATATTCATCATAGTTTTATAGCGATCGGATCCTTGGAATAACGAATCCTTTACGGGTGTAAAGCCCAAGGTGTCTAACAGTACTTTTTCAATAAAATAACCTTCATTAAGTCCGAAAGCCTTGTTTTTTGCCACATCAGCAAAACTAGTATCTCTTCTCTGAACAATGGCAAATTGTGCTGTGTCTATAAATTGAACCAAACTATCAAAATCGCCGGTAAAACTTCCGGTAATCTCCTGAAATGCTAATTCGGCATCTCTTATATCTTTTAAATTTTTAATGACTTTGGCATAACGAGCCTGTTTCACCTTATTAAATTCAATGGGTCCCTGAATCGATTTATATAATTGATATCCTAAAAAAGCGATAACAATCCAAAGAAGTAGCTGTATTACAAGTTTCATTATTCTGATAGTTTAAATAAGTTGTAAATAATAGGTCTATCGCAAATCTACAATTTTTTTTTGTTCGTTAAAGTATATTCCGAAAAAATCATGGCTATCTTTAAAGCCTCTTAACACAGAGATGAATTCATGAATGTTTCTCAGTTTTACAGCCTTTTAAAGAATGATTTTCCGCATACTACAACCTCAAAACAGGATGTTGCCTTACAATTATTGTCTCAATTTGTCCTTAGTGAGGACCCGAAAGCACTTTTTTTATTAAAGGGTTATGCCGGAACCGGGAAAACAACCCTCGTTGGAACCTTGGTAAAAAACCTATGGAAGGCGAAAAAATCGGCTGTATTATTAGCCCCAACAGGTCGGGCTGCGAAGGTGATTAGTAACTATTCGAATAAAGAGGCCTTTACCATTCATAAAAAGATTTACTACCCTAAAAGCCAGAAAGGCGGTGGCGTATCCTTTACACTTCAGAAAAACAAACACCGCAACGTCATCTTTATTGTCGATGAGGCATCCATGATCCCGGATATCAATCAGGAATCCAAACTCTTTGAAAATGGTTCGTTATTGGACGACCTCATGCAGTATGTGTACAGCGGACATCAATGTAAATTATTGTTAATTGGGGATACCGCTCAGCTTCCGCCGGTAAAATTGTCTATTAGCCCTGCTTTGGACAAACATACCTTGACCAATTATTACAATAAGGAAGTGACTGAGCTGGAAATGGATGAAGTAGTACGACAGCAGCAGGACAGTGGTATACTGGTGAATGCTACCGAAATTCGCAACCGGATTGAAGATGGTCTTTTTGAAGCGTTCAGATTTTCAGAGATACCCTATCCGGAAGTCATTCGGCCACTCGACGGCCAAGAATTGATGGATGCCATACAGGATAGTTATGCGACTTTGGGAAATGAAGAAACAGTCATTATTGTTCGATCGAACAAACGTGCAAATTTGTACAATCAAAACATACGAAACCGAATTTTATTTCAAGAAGAAGAGTTGTCGGCAGGAGATTATTTAATGGTGGTGAAGAACAACTATTTTTGGGTAAAACCGCATACCGAAGCAGGATTTATCGCGAATGGCGATATTATTGAAGTATTGGAAATATTTAGTTTTAAAGACTTGTACGGATTTCGTTTTGCTGAAGTAAAAATACGAATGGTGGATTATCCAAAAATGCAGCCTTTTGAAACGGTGTTGCTATTAGATACGCTTACTTCCGAAACACCGTCGCTATCGTATGAAGACTCCAATAAACTATATCAGGAAGTGATGCAGGATTACGCCTCCGAAAAATCCAACTACAAACGTTTTCTTTCGGTAAAGAACAATACTTTTTTCAACGCGTTACAGGTAAAATTCTCCTATGCCATTACGTGTCACAAGTCGCAAGGAGGACAGTGGAACACGGTCTTTGTGGAACAGCCCTATTTGCCGAATGGTATCGATAAGGAATACCTTAGGTGGTTGTATACGGCGGTCACTCGTGCGAAAGAAAAATTATACCTCATTGGATTTAAAGACGACTTTTTTGTAGATTCGTAAAAGATGGACACCTTAGATATTATCATCAGTATTTTTTTAGGAGTAGGCCTGGCCGCAGCAGTTGGCTTTCGGGTTTTTCTTCCATTGCTGGTATTAAGTCTGGCGGGTCATTATGAGGTGATTCCGCTAAATGAAAGTTGGCAATGGATAGGTAGTCTAACGGCTGTGATTACCTTGGGCGTTGCCACGCTTATCGAGATATTCGGGTATTATATTCCTTGGTTCGACAATGCCCTAGATACCATTGCCATTCCTTTAGCGGCCGTTGCAGGAACGGCAGTGATGGTAGCAACCGTGTCTAATTTGGACCCTATCATTACATGGTCATTGGCCATTATTGCAGGGGGTGGGACGGCCACACTTATCAAGGGAAATGCTTCGGCCTTGCGGCTTGGTTCTACGGCGACGACAGGCGGTATTGGGAATCCGGTTGTAACCACTATAGAAACAGGGACTTCTACCGTGATGGCCATCCTCTCTATATTTATTCCATTAATTGCATTTATCCTAGTACTGCTAATTTTTTTCGGAATTTATAAGTTTTATAAAAAGCTTCGGAAAAAAGGTAGCACTAGTGCATAATCTTCTTATTTTTGAAGCAACGTTTATAAATCATTTCAGTTTGAAAATAATAGCAATGATTCCGGCGCGATACGGCGCTTCAAGATTTCCGGGAAAATTAATGCAGGACTTGGGTGGAAAACCCGTAATTGTTAGAACCTACGAAGCAGCCAAAGCGACAAAACTCTTTGATGAAGTCTTTGTGGTGACCGATAGCGACATAATTTTTAACGAAATCGAACAACATGGAGGCAAGGCTTTAATGAGCAAAAGGGATCATGACTGTGGAAGCGATCGCATTGCCGAGGCAGTGGAGCACATGAATGTTGATATCGTGGTAAACGTACAAGGCGATGAGCCCTTTACCAGTAAACAAGGTTTGGAGCAAGTCTTAAGCGTTTTTGATGGACCTGATGCAGATAAAATTGACCTGGCATCTTTAATGACAGAAATCCATGATTGGAAGGAAATTAGTGATCCTAATTGCGTAAAGGTAATTGTAGATAAGGATAACTTCGCCTTATACTTTTCAAGATCCCCAATCCCGTATCCCAGAGATAAGAATGTCGCTGTACAGTATTATAAGCACAAGGGGATCTATGCGTTTAGGAAATCGGCTTTAATGGATTTTTATAAGCTGCCCATGCGCTCCATGGAAGCCGCCGAAAAAATAGAGTGCATCCGCTATCTTGAATACGGAAAAAATATTAAAATGGCCATATCGAACACCCAAGGAATTGAAATTGATACGCCAGAGGACTTAATAAGAGCAAATAAAGTGTTGAAAGAAGAGAAGAAAGAAACCGTAAATAATAAATACAGAAACTTCCCAATGGTCCCTAAAGTGGTTTTCGGACAGGGAAGTTTTGATCAATTGAGCTCGATATTAGCACCCCAACGTAAGGACAAAGCGCCTTTTATATTTTTGGTGGATGATGTCTTTAAGAGCAATAAAGAACTTATCGATCGTATCAACCCACGATTTAATGATAAGATAGTGTTTATCTCGGCCGATGAAGAGCCAAAAACATCTCAGGTAGATCAAATTGTAAAGGAAATCAAAACCGAGTTCACCTACAAACCATCCGGAATTATTGGAATTGGTGGTGGAACAATACTGGATCTTGCAAAAGCGGTGTCAATCATGCTAACCAACAAGGGGAGTGCGGCCGATTACCAAGGATGGGATCTGGTAAAGTCCAAGGCGATCTATCACGTGGGGGTACCAACTATTTCGGGTACCGGTGCCGAAGTTTCCAGAACAACGGTGCTTTCTGGACCGGTTCGAAAGCTCGGTATCAATAGTGATTTTACTCCTTTCGATCAGGTGATCCTGGATCCCGATCTCACCATAGGGGTTCCTAAAAACCAATGGTTCTATACCGGAATGGATTGTTTTATTCACTGTGTTGAATCCTTAAATGGAACTTTCCTGAATGCGTTCAGCCAGAGTTATGGTGAAAAAGCCTATGATTTGTGCAAGGAGATATTTGTTGATAATGTACTTTCAGATGAAGAATCCAGAGGGAAACTCATGATGGCTTCGTGGCACGGCGGAATGAGTATCGCGTATTCACAAGTTGGGGTAGCACATGCCATGAGCTACGGACTATCCTATGTGTTAGGGACGAAACACGGTGTTGGAAACTGTATTGTCTTCGATCACTTGGAAGAGTTTTACCCAAAAGATGTTATCTTATTCAAGGAAATGGTAAAATCGCATGGAATTGAAATTCCGAAGCACTTATGTGCTAATCTTACCGATAACCAACTTAATACCATGATCGATATCGCCTTAAGTTTAGTACCGCTATGGGAAAATGCACTAGGAGACAATTGGGAAACCATAATAACACGGGATAAGCTGAAAACACTGTACTTAAAAATGTAATGCATGGCGTTACCTCCAAATGGGACTTACAAAATTTATTTTTTACAAGATACTTGGCTGGAAGATAGTTGGTGCATTCGACCCAGCCATTAAAAAATGCGTTGTTATTGTGGTGCCTCACACCAGTTGGCACGATTTCTTTGTAGGGGTTTTTGTCCGTAGAATACTTAAGACCGAAATAAATTTTGTGGCTAAAAAGGAGCTATTTGTTTGGCCGATTGGTTGGTATTTTCGATGGATGGGAGGTGCTTCACTAGATAGAACTGCCGGTCAAAATAAGGTAGAGGCGATTGCGGCAGTTTTTAATTCGAAAGATGAATTTCGATTAGCGTTGGCTCCGGAAGGAACCCGTAAAAAAGTGGATATCTGGAAAACAGGATATTATTATATCGCTGAAGCAGCCCATGTACCTATTGTTCCGGTTGCTTTCGATTATAGTACAAGAAGCGTGACTATACACAAGCCGTTTTACCCAACGGGTGCGATTGAAGCAGATACAAAAGTGCTGCGAAATTATTACGTTGGAGTAGTGGGTAAAAAACCTGAATATACCTAGTTACTTATTCTTCCGTCGATTCCTCCATGGTGTGATATACGTTCTGTACATCGTCATCTTCTTCCAGCTTTTCCAATAATTTCTCGACATCGGCAGCCTGTTCTTGCGTCAATTTTTTTGTTACCTGCGGAATACGTTCAAAACCGGATGAAAGTATTTCGATATTATTCTCCTCTAAATAGGCCTGAATAGCTCCAAAACTTTCGAAGGGAGCATAGATATGTACGCCATCCTCGTCTTCAAAGATCTCTTCCACTCCAAAATCAATTAGCTCCAATTCCAGCTCTTCCAAATCCATTCCTTCTGCATTTATTCTGAAATTACAACTGTGGTCAAACATAAACACCACCGAACCTGAAGTTCCTAAACTACCATCACATTTGTTAAAGTAGGAACGCACATTGGCTACCGTACGCGTATTGTTGTCGGTTGCCGTTTCAATGAGTACAGCTATTCCGTGCTGGGCGTAGCCTTCAAACAACACTTCCTTATAATCTCCCTGACTCTTATCACTGGCTCGCTTAATGGCTCGCTCTACATTGTCCTTAGGCATGTTCACCGCCTTGGCGTTTTGAATCACGGCCCGTAAGCGGGAGTTAGCATCGGGATCGGGTCCTCCTTCTTTCACAGCCATCACAATGTCTTTCCCTATTCGGGTAAAGGCCTTGGACATGGCCGACCATCTTTTCATTTTACGTGCTTTGCGAAATTCAAAAGCTCTTCCCATAGTATGTTGTTTTAATCGAGATTTTTGACAAATTTAAAAAAATCTGTGCTTCGTTTGGTATATGTTTGTTGAAAAAGCTTCGGTCAGTTTCTGAGCCGAGAACGCATCACTTTAGGTTGAGACTTTCAATAAGTTCAATTAGTATGGTGTAGGCTTCTTCAATATGTACATCCTTGGTAATTTCATTTAAAAGCATTTCATTGGATTGCTTTTCGCCCTCATTTTTCTGAAGTGCTATATCGGTCGCCACCGAATTACGCACGCTGAGACTGCTGGTGTACGATTTCAAATTACTGTGATACTCCTTCCAATTCGTATAATACGCATTCAGGTCGTTGTAAAGATTATCCAGGGTCAATGCATATTTGGCAGATTTATTAATATAGGTGTCTAAAAGAATTTGGTTGTAATCCTGAATGTTTTTGAAGCCTATATTCTTTGAAACCCGTTCTTTGCTTTTAGCTTTTAAACTGGCAATCGATACTTTTTTCAATGGATTGAACTTAGTTTGAATAGTCACCGAATCATTGACCAGCGTATATTTCAGATATTTTTCGCCTGTTTCCATATGATCGTAAAGACTGGGTAGTGAAATGTCGGGGAGTACCCCTTGGGACTGAATACTTTTCCCGGTCACTCGATAAAACTGGTCCACTGTTATTTTGCTGAAACCCATATTGCTACCCTCTTGCAATGGTAGTACCACCTGTGCGCTCGATTTACCATAGCTTGCCGCGCCTACTATGATAGCGCGATTGTAATCTTGCATTGTACTCGAAAACAATTCGGATGCCGAAGCAGAAAATCCGTTGATCAAAATAATAATAGGCTTTTTGAAGAGCATTCCTCTATTGTTATCCTTTACCGTATACAGTTCGCCGGTATTGTATTTTAAAATAGAGAGGGGACCCCTGTTTATAAACATTCCGCAGAGGTCTGCGGCCTCTTTCATAGAACCTCCGCCATTGAAGCGTAGATCTAAGATTAGTCCCTTTATATTCTCCTTTTCCAGTTTGTATAGTTCTTTGGCAACATCGTTGGCTACACCCTGACCGTTTGCCGATTCGAAGTCGGTATAAAAACTAGGAATCTGGATATAACCGATGTCCGATGATTTAGATAAGACAAAGCCATGCACCGAATTTTCCTCCACTTTGATCTTTGCCTTCTGAAGTGTTACCATTTTTTGCGAACCATCCTTCTTTTTTAGCCCAAAGGTCATCGTGTTGTGGTGTGGGTCTTGAATAAATGTCTGAACGTCTTCGGAAGACACACACACCATATCGAGTGAATCCTTTCCCGAAGCTATCGTTTTTATAATATCACCTTCTTCGAAATCTTTGTTTCTATGTGCCGCACTGCCGGGACTTATGTAATCCACCTGTACTTCTCCATCGTTATTCTTTGAAGTCATAAAGCCAAATGACAATTGATTACTCGAGAGTGAGGTTTCAAAAACAGTTTTTTCAGTATTGTTAAAAAATAGCGTATTCGGATCGTGATAATTGGCATAGGCATTTAAAAACGCCTCCTGAACAAAACGTTCTACACCGCCAAACTGATTTAAAATTTCATCTAAAAGACAAAGCTCCCGTTCGATAACTTTCGGCTTCAACCGAGCTTCAAGTGAGGCAAAATTTGTTTTAATATTTTCGTAAATAGAGTCTTCATCCATCATTAAGGAGATGATTCTATATCTAATTTTCTTGCTCCAATACTTTTTAACAGCGGCTTCATCTTTAAAGTATGAAAACTCCATTTTCGAATCGAAATTTAGGCTGTCCTTCCCTGTATAGTCCAACGTTTCGGAACTATGCGCCCCAATAACTAATTTCGAATTGCTAAGGCGCCTTTGTAAAGTGTCGATATATTTGGTGATAAACACACATTCGCGATCCCTAATATAATCGTCAAATTTAAATTTGTCCTGCTCAAAGTTCGAGATATCGCTTTTTAAGAACAACCGCCTATCGGGATCTAATTGTTGCAGAAACAACTCGAATACAGCAGTAGACAAACTATCGTTCAGCGGTTTTGGTGTGATATGTTCTTTACTAACAATGCGCTCTAAGGCCTGTGTCTGTGCACAGAATTTTGCGTTGCCTTGCGCATACGCGCATGTATATGCTACTACAAAAAAGGCAATAAAGAGCGGTTGCTGCATTTTATAAAGTATAGTGAGGGCACTAAAATAGTTAACTTACAAGGTGATCGATTATTTTGGCCAATTCGAAATCCTTGTCTGTAACACCGCCTGCATCGTGCGTAGACAGGCTAATACTAAGTGAATTGTACACATTGGACCAATTGGGATGGTGATTCATCTTTTCGGCTTCAAAAGCGATACGGGTCATCACCGAAAAAGCGTCTTTAAAATCTCTGAACTCGATAGTGGTATGCAGTGCGCCTTCATGGTATTCCCAATCGGAAATTTCATTCAATCGTTCTTTGATACTATTTTCGGTAAGTTTTTTCATAACAAACTAATATTTTAAGGTACTTATTTCTTCATTTAAGGTACTTTCTTCAATCACTTCGGCAACGGAAATTCTGTACTCCTTAGGCAACTTATTTTTTTTCGGCAAAATGGCTAAGTAGCTGTCTTCATTTCGGTTAAATACACTTTTAAAGATAGGCATTTTATCGCTTAACTTCTCGGTAAGCTCTCGAAACAGGTCTTCATGGTGGATCATATCCTGACTCGCCAAATGGAAGATTCCGCTAAGTTTTTTGTTGATGATATAATGTAGCTGCTGTGCTATTTTGTTGGCGGTTGTTATGCTTATAATTAGATTTGGGTATGCTTCAAATTTCGCCTGATGTATAATGGCTTGTTTTAGCTGAAATACCCTGGGGGAGTTTACACCCAGCACCACGGGTAGCCTTAAAATTGCATATTTTTCGGGGGGGAGCTGTCGTAACAGTTTTTCTACCGAAAGCTTGAATTTTCCGTATTCCGATTCTGCCAAAGGGAGGTCGTTTTCGTAGGATGGAAATTGAAACTTACCATCAAAGACATTGGCAGACGATAAAAACAAAAGCGTACAGTGTTCGTTGGTCAGAACAAAATTTGACAGCTGCTTATGCAAATCGTACTGCGAACTAAAATTTCCTCTTAACGAAGATATTATAAAATTTGGTCGTGTTTTTTCAAGTACCTCGAGCAGATCGTCTTTTTCGTGGTCAAAACGAAAAAAAACCTTATTGTCTTCATAGAGCTCGTTTTCATGGCAATACGTTCCATACACATCAAAATACGGTACCAATTCTTTATATAAGGTGTTGCCAATGAATCCACTGGCGCCAAGAATGAGGATTCTATTCAAAATTAACCTTTATAAAATGGAAGCTTCACCACGGTAGCCGGGATCGCACTTTTCCGTATTTGAATATAAATTTTAGAACCAATGTCCTTAAAGATCGTGGGAACATAACCGAGGCCAATTCCTTTACCCAACGATGGTGCCATGGTTCCACTGGTAACAACACCTATTTTGTTACCATTGCTGTCTACAATATCATATCCTTGTCTAGGGATCCCTCGTTCGTCCAATTCGAAGGCAATGAGCCTTCGTTCGGTACCCTGTTCTTTTTGTTTCAGTAAATTTTCAGAATTGACAAAATCCTTAGTGAATTTGGTAATCCATCCAAGTCCGGCCTCCATGGGTGAAGTTGTATCGTCTATATCATTTCCGTACAAACAGAACCCCATTTCCAAACGAAGTGTGTCTCTAGCGGCCAAACCAATAGGTTTAATTCCGAAGTTGGCTCCGGCTTCCATCACCTTGTTCCATACCTGTTCCACTTCCGAATTTTTACAATAAACCTCAAATCCGCCACTACCCGTATAACCGGTAGCACTTATAATCACATGTTCGATTTCGGCAAAATCGGACACCTTGAAGGTATAAAATTTTATGGCTGAAAGATCTTCACTAGTCAACGACTGCATTGCTTCAATCGCCTTTGGACCTTGAATTGCCAACAGCGAATAATCCTCGGAAAGGTTGCGCATTTCGGCACCCATAGTATTGTGGCTCATGATCCAATTCCAGTCTTTTTCAATATTCGATGCATTGACCACCAACAGATATTTTTCGGCATCAAAACGATACACGATAAGATCGTCTACAATTCCACCGCTAGCATTTGGCAGACAACTGTATTGTGCCTGTCCATCTACCAACTTTGCAGCATCATTGCTGGTTACCTTCTGAATGAGCTCTAGTGCCTTCGCTCCTGTTATTAAAAATTCTCCCATATGGGAGACATCAAAAACACCCACACCGTTTCGTACGGTTTCGTGTTCGGCGTTGACTCCTTCGTAGGAGACGGGCATGTTATATCCTGCAAAGGGAACCATTTTGGCACCTAGTTGCTCGTGTATGTGTGATAGTGCGGTTTGTTTCATGGTGAAATTTTTGGCAAATGTATTATATCTATAAAAGGTAACGAAGGATTTGCTTGATTGTTTTCAACAAGCTTGGTAACTTGCAACAAAAGAAAATTAGGATGAAAATATTCTCTTCGGAACAATTTTACCAGGCAGATGCTATCACTACCGAAAAACAGGGGATTACATCTGCCGACCTTATGGAGCGTGCAGGAACTCAGATCTACAATTGGTTGCACCACCGGATGCAAGGCGCTCAGGTTCCTGTTCATATATTTTGTGGAATAGGAAACAATGGGGGCGACGGCCTTGTGGTTGGAAGACTCCTCATTGAGAGTGGGTATTTGGTACATATGTATGTGGTGAATTGTAGTGATAAGCGGTCGAAGAACTTTCTTATCAACTATGACCGTATTAAAAACATAACCAAAGAATGGCCCAAATTAATGAAGTCGGAAACCGATTTTCCCGAAATACATCCTGATGATATCATTATCGATGCTATTTTTGGAATCGGACTTAACCGATGCCCCGGAGGTTGGGTAAAGCAATTGATTCAATACCTAAATGAAAGCAAGGCGTTCAAATTGGCGGTAGATATTCCCAGTGGAATGCATGCGAATTTGCCACTAGAAGATCCAGAGGCGGTGCTGAAAGCCAATCATACACTGACGTTTCAAAGTCCGAAACTGGCGTTTTTCTTGCCAGAAACCGGTGCTTTTGTTCCCTATTTTGAAGTATTGGATATTGGTTTAGACCCACAGTTCTTATCCGAAACCGCACCCATAGCGCAACTTATCGATAAGGCCGAAGCACAGCAATTCTACAAACAGAGAGCAAAATACGATCATAAAGGAACTTATGGACATGCCTTGATTGTTGGTGGGAGTTATGGGAAAATAGGGGCAGTGGTACTTTCTTCAAAAGCTACCTTAAAAATAGGGGCGGGGATGGTGACCGTTTTTAGTCCGAAATGCGGCTATAACATGCTTCAGACTGCATTTCCGGAAGCCATGGTAGTCACTGATAAAAGTGACCATCATATTTCTGAAATAACTACCGAATTTATTCCTTCAGCAATAGGTATTGGAATGGGAATGGGAACACATCCCGAAAGCCTTTCCGCCTTAAAAGAATTGTTCAAAAGTTCGAAAGCAGCTATGGTGATTGATGCAGACGCTTTGAATGCACTAAGTCAGTCAAAGGAACTGTTGAAAGTACTACCAAAACAATCAATACTCACACCACATATTGGCGAATTAAAACGCTTGATAGGTGACTGGACGAATGATTATGACAAGCTCGAAAAAGCTACGGCCTTTGCCAAAAAGCACAAAGCTATCCTCGTATTAAAAGGGGCCAATACCATCACCATATTCGATGAAAAACTCTATATAAATTCGACCGGTAACCCCGGAATGGCCACGGCCGGGAGTGGTGATGTGCTTTCGGGCATGATCACAGGATTAGTATCGCAAGGATATGATCCCCTGTTGTCGGCGGTATTTGGGGTGTATCTACATGGCAGTGCCGGCAATATCGCTTCCCAATCTATGGGATTTGAGGCCGTTACGGCTTCCGATATAATTGACAATATAGGGAATGCGTATCTAGCACTATTTGAACAAGAGCCACCACCAGTAGAAAAAGAGGAACAATAAAAAACCGTCGGAAATGAGTTTTCAAACGGCTTATTAATTGGGTTGGATTGTTATTAGATAAGTTTGTCGAGCAATACCCTAAGTTTCGCATCGGAAGGTCTAGGTGCATCGGCCGAGACTATATTCCCTTGCGGATCGATCAATATAAATCTCGGAATCCCCAAAATGCCATAGTCTTTTACAAACTTAGATTCCCAGTTTTTATCTGCCATTAATTGGACACCGCCCAATTCCTTTTCAGCAATCATATTTTTCCATTTATCGTAGTCCTTGGCTTCATCAATAGAAAGACTCACAAAAACAATATTCTTTCCGTGATAGTCCTTTTCAACTTGCTTTAGGGCGGGAATTTCTCTTATACAGGGTCCGCACCAGGTTGCCCATACATCCACGTATACGTACTTACCTTTAAAATCGTCCAACTTTGTGCTGCCCCCTTTGTAATTCTCATAGTCAAAAGTAGGGGATGGGTTGCCGGCAAGTAATGGTTTTAACAGACTGTAGCGGGCTGTAACTTTTTTTAGATTTTCAGCATTGGGATTACTGTTTTTATAAACCTGATAAACTTCTTCCATACTGGCATCGGGCGTAAGTCCATACCTCAAGTAGTCGTACATAAGTTCGTCTTTCGCATAGCCATTGGGCAGGCGCTCATTCACCAAATTCAAATAGGCCTTTGTTCTGTTTAAATCGGGGTCTGAAGTAGCCATTTCACTAACCATTCTACTAAAATGTGTTTCCAGCATGTTTTGATAGGTAATTGAATTTCTGAAGGCCGTTGTATCGGCATAATTTACATTTTTTGTAAAGGCGTAATACCCTTCCGACACCTCAAATGCATCGTTACTTGTAAAATGTCTATGATACCCTAGGTAATTCTCGAGATTCATAGTATGGGTATACGCCAAATTCTTGGTTTCTAACGCAATAAAGTCTTCGGAAAGTCCTTCGGTCTTTGCCAAGAGGTCCTGGTATGTTTGATTTATTGCATTGGCTTCAGCTATAAAGGCAGCTTCTTCCATGGCGTATACGTCTTGAAAAGGTTTTTCCTGTTCTGACAACAAATACTTTGCGGCCAGATAGTTATTTTCGGCTGCGACATCTCCTTCGTATTTAATGGTTTCATCAAACTGTACAACATCTACCGAAACGGATAGATTTTTACCTTTTCTCAGATAGGTAGAAGTTCCTTCGCGACCAATACGCAGTGTGTAAATACCATCCGTTTTAACATCCAGCGTATCACTAAAAGTACCGGCTTCCGAAATAGGGATTTCGAACTCCATATCGAAACCACGAATCATGGCGGTTTCGGCGTCACTGTTTTGCACCGTTCCATTAATAATAACATATTCCTGCTCTTTGACCTCCTTCTTACAAGAGATAAAAGCCATAACTGTTAGTAGCACAACTAATTTTTTCATCGACTTAAAATTTAAATACCACGCTAAAATACATCATAATTATTCAGTATATAAAAATTAACAAACCTTTACAAGAAAATGGTACTTTTGTGTTTCAAACAACCTATCCCATGCAAGAGATGCATTATATAAGTTCAGAAATTCTGGACTTACCTGTTATTAAAGATATTATTGAATCGAATAAATTATTATCCCTTTCGGAAGAAGCTTCTTTGAATATAAAGAAGTCTAAAGAATATTTGGACGCCAAGACCAAAGGAAATGATACACCTATCTACGGTATCAATACCGGGTTTGGTTCGTTGTGCAATGTGAGGATTTCTTCAGAAAATTTATCAAAATTACAGGAAAACCTTGTCATGTCGCATGCCTGTGGGACTGGGGAGTTGGTTCCAAAACCCATCGTCAAGTTGATGCTTTTGCTAAAAATTCAATCCTTGAGCTATGGGTATAGTGGCGTGCAATTGCAAACCGTTGAACGATTAATAGATTTTTATAACAACGATATCCTACCCGTAGTTTACAATCAAGGAAGCTTGGGTGCTTCGGGTGATTTGGCACCCTTGGCGCATTTATCCTTACCACTGTTAGGAAAGGGAGAAGTATTTATAGGTGAAGAGATGGTCGCTTCAGAAAAAATGATGAAGAAGCACGGTTGGAAACCTATAGTTCTGGAAGCCAAAGAAGGACTCGCTTTATTGAATGGTACCCAGTTTATGAGTGCGTACGGTGTGTATATTTTATTACAGTCGCATAAACTTTCCTTTTTGGCCGATATGATAGCGGCCCTTTCGGTGGATGCCTTTGATTGTAATATGAGTCCGTTCGATCCTTTGGTACATTTAATACGCCCACATCGAGGACAGGTAAAAACAGCCGAACGTTTTGTACACTTTTTGGAAGGCAGTGAATTGGGAAAATCGGAAAAGAAAAACGTACAGGATCCCTATTCGTTTCGTTGTATTCCTCAGGTTCATGGGGCGAGTAAGGACACCGTGGTTTATGTTTCGTCAATTTTTAAGACAGAGATCAATTCGGTTACAGACAATCCCAATATTTTTATCAAAGAAGACAAAATTATTTCCGGCGGAAACTTTCACGGGCAGCCACTTGCTTTGGGATTAGACTATCTGGCTATTGCATTGGCCGAATTTGCGAATATTTCTGAAAGAAGAACCTACCAGTTGGTTTCGGGATTACGCGATCTTCCTGCATTCTTGGTGAATAATTCGGGGCTGAACAGCGGTTTTATGATTCCTCAATACACCGCAGCGAGTATTGTGAGTCAGAATAAGCAACTGGCTACCCCTGCTTCGGTAGATTCCATTGTTTCATCGAATGGGCAAGAAGATCATGTGAGTATGGGCGCTAATGCTGCTACGAAATGTTTACGTGTAGTTGAGAACTTAGAGACCGTTCTAGCTATTGAATTGATGAATGCCTCACAGGCGATGGAATTCAGAAGACCTAAGAAGACCTCTCCATTTTTAGAAACGTTTCTAGCGTCTTTCAGAAAAACGGTCCCTTTTGTTGCCGAAGATAGACTGCTTGCCGATGATATTCATGCATCGATTGCTTTTTTACAAAGCTTTTCTATAGATAATGATGTACTTTTTTAAGAGTATTAAGTTCAGACTATATACTCACGTTGGCGACAACATCATTTACCCAATCGATGGCTTCGTCCAGTTCCTCAAAATGATCCAAGGGTTTCTTTAAGAATATTCGTTCCAATTCGGTATTTGTTAAATTGATCGAATTATTTGAAACCACAGCAAAGGCCACCAAATTATCAATCTTGGAGGTTTCAATATAGGTGCTTGGATCCACCGAATACGAATTGATTCTATGGGTAATATAACCGAAGGGGCGATTTTTAAAGTACTGGTTTGCAAGAGAAACAAGGTCTTTGTTGTATTCCGGTTTTACTGTAACACCTTCTTTCATAATGGCTATTACATAATTGGGATATATTTCAAGTTTCCCGAAAATATAGTTTCTGGCAGTTATCATGGGGCTGGTTCGATTTTGCTTCAAGGTATAAAAACTATAAAGAAACACCAACTATCTGGCGCAATTCACACAAAAAACAGCCTGCGGAAGCAACATAATTCGTTCTATGGGAATTGGGTTTTTACACCGAAGACAACTACCAAAATCCGGGTCATCTATCTTAGATAATGCGACGCGTAAGTTCTTTAACTTGAGTTCGGCTTTTCGCAATGCGACCTCATTAACCGATTTGTTATTAATGGCATCCATGCGAGAAACCCGTCCAATAGCATTCTCGGGTGCTATGGGTTTTGTAAGTTCACGATATTTAACAATACTTTCCTCAGTACTGCTAATCTCTTCTTTAATTCGGTTGGCTATTTGTGCTTTGTTCATTTCCTAAATAAAAAACACCTGTATGATAAAGATACAGGTGTCTCATGTAATAAAATTAACTATTAGGACTCTGTGGTCTTCTTTTGCTTCTTGATCTTTATGGTCAATTCCCCTTTCTTTTCATCCAAATCCATGGTAATACCATCGCCTTCTTGCAGGTTCGAATTGATAATCTCTTCGGCCAAGGCGTCTTCAATGTATTTCTGTATGGCACGCTTCAATGGACGAGCTCCATATTCCTTGTCAAATCCCTTATCGGCGATATAGTCTTTCGCCTTTTCGGTAAGTTTAAGGTCGTAACCAAGGTCACTTATACGCTCGAAAAGTTGGTTCAACTCAATATCAATAATCTTATGGATGTCATCTCGATCCAATGGATTAAAGACCATAACATCGTCCACGCGATTTAAGAACTCCGGAGCAAACGCTTTTTTCAATGCATTTTCAATAATGCTTTTCGAATTTGCATCGGCTTGACTTTCTTTAGCAGCGGTCCCAAAACCAACACCCTGTCCAAAATCTTTTAACTTACGGGCTCCAATATTGGAGGTCATAATTATGATCGTATTCTTGAAGTCGATCTTACGTCCCAGGCTGTCTGTTAGTTGTCCGTCATCCAGCACCTGTAAAAGCATATTAAACACATCGGGGTGTGCCTTTTCAATTTCATCAAGGAGTACCACCGCATATGGTTTGCGTCTAATTTTTTCGGTAAGCTGTCCGCCTTCTTCATAACCTACATATCCAGGAGGTGCGCCAATTAAACGAGATACGGCAAATTTTTCCATATACTCACTCATGTCTACACGCACCAAGGCATTGTCCGAATCGAATAATTCACGTGCAAGCACCTTGGCCAATTGCGTCTTACCCACACCGGTTTGTCCTAAGAAGATAAAAGAGCCAATAGGTTTGTTAGGATCTTTAAGTCCTGCACGGTTTCGCTGAATGGCCTTAACCACTTTTGCTACGGCTTCATCTTGGCCAATCACCTTTCCTTTGATTCGGTCGGGTAGGGCGGCTAACTTGGTGCTTTCCGTTTGTGCAATCCGGTTAACAGGAACACCGGTCATCATAGAAACCACCTCTGCTACATTTTCTTCATCTACAATTTCTCTGTGCAATTTGGATTCTTTCTCCCAAACTTCTTGTTCGGTAGCTAATTCTTTTTCCAGATTCTTTTCATCATCTCGCAATTTAGCGGCTTCTTCATATTTCTGCTTTTTAACCACAGAGTTTTTCAGTTCGCGAACCTCTTCCAATTTCCCCTCGATTTCTAATATTTTATCCGGGACATGAATATTGGTAATATGCACACGAGAACCAGCCTCATCCAAGGCGTCAATGGCCTTGTCTGGCAAGAAACGTTCTGTCATATACCGATTGGTCAATTTCACACAGGCTTCGAGAGCGGCATCAGTATATTGAACGTTGTGATGCGCTTCGTATTTGTCTTTAATATTCTGAAGTATCTCGATAGTTTCAGCCACCGTAGTTGGTTCGACCAAAACCTTTTGAAAACGACGTTCTAACGCGCCGTCTTTTTCAATATACTGGCGATATTCGTCCAAGGTAGTAGCTCCAATACATTGTATCTCACCACGTGCAAGCGCAGGTTTAAACATATTAGAAGCGTCTAAAGAGCCGGTGGCTCCACCAGCACCTACGATGGTATGTATCTCATCAATAAATAGGATGATGTCATCGTTCTTCTCCAATTCATTCATTACCGCTTTCATTCGCTCTTCGAACTGACCACGATACTTTGTTCCGGCGACCAGACTTGCCAAGTCTAAGGTGACTACACGCTTGTCGTAAAGGATTCGAGAAACTTTTCGTTGGATAATTCGCAAGGCTAAGCCTTCGGCAATAGCCGATTTACCCACGCCGGGTTCTCCAATGAGTAGGGGGTTGTTCTTTTTTCTTCGGCTGAGGATCTGTGAAACACGCTGAATTTCACTCTCACGGCCCACTACAGGGTCTAATTTACCCTCTTCGGCCATAACGGTAAGGTCGCGCCCAAAATTATCTAAAACCGGTGTTTTAGACTTTTTTGCGCCTTTTGAAGTGGTTCCCGAGAAGAGATTTTCTTTTGAAGCATCTTCGGGGGAGGTATCGTCATCGTTCGGAAATGATTCGGAAGTTGGACTGTCTATATAATCTTCGTCGTTTGCTATCATAAGTTTAAATTGGTCTTTCACACCATCGTAATCCACTTTCATTTTATTTAACAACTTCGTTGTGGGATCATTTTCATTTCTAAGAATACACAACAATAAGTGTGCGGTATTGATAGAAGAACTCTGAAAAAGTTTCGCTTCTAAAAAAGTTGTTTTTAAGGCTCTTTCGGCCTGACGCGTGAGGTGTAGGTTTTTTTTATCGTTTTCGCTTGTTCCGGGGTTTGGATTTGCCGGACTCAAAATTTCCACTTTTCGACGTAGGTGATTTAAATCAACATCCAAAGCATTTAAAATGGTAACTGCTTTACCATTGCCATCGCGAAGTAGCCCCAACATTAAATGTTCGGTGCCTATAAAATCGTGACCCAATCGCAGCGCTTCTTCTTTGCTATATGCAATTACATCTTTTACTCTGGGGGAAAAATTATCATCCATACATTTTGATTCTGGGTGCTCTAAAAATACTAAAATTAGCTAATAAAGGGACAAAAATCATACCCCATTTGAGACTACAGTAGTAAAAGGACAAAAAAACTTACTAAAAACAAAACATAAACCACTTTAGTTATTAACGATTTTACTTGCTTTTTTTGTTAATAAAAACGTGAATTTTGAAGTCGGAAACCCCTTTAAAAACGTGCGAAATAGTGTATCTTGCCCGGTAAGTTAAACGACTAAAAAAATAAAGAAAATATTTATGGCTGAAGGCGAAAAATTGATTCCAATTAACATTGAAGATGAAATGAAATCGGCTTACATTGATTATTCAATGTCGGTCATTGTGTCACGTGCATTACCAGACGTAAGAGACGGTATGAAACCTGTTCACAGACGTGTTTTATTTGGGATGCACGAACTAGGTGTTAGAGCTACCGGAGCTCATAAAAAATCGGCTAGAATTGTGGGAGAAGTATTGGGTAAGTATCACCCCCACGGTGATACATCTGTATACGATGCCATGGTGCGAATGGCGCAAGAATGGAGCCTTCGGTATATGCTTGTAGACGGACAGGGGAACTTCGGTTCTATCGATGGAGACAGTCCGGCGGCCATGCGTTATACAGAGGCCCGTATGCAAAAGATTTCCGAAGACATGTTGGCTGATATTGACAAAGAGACAGTCGATCACAAGCTTAATTTTGACGACACCCTTCAGGAACCTACGGTATTGCCTACGCGCGTACCCGGATTGCTCATTAATGGTGCCTCTGGTATTGCTGTTGGGATGGCAACCAATATGCCTCCTCATAATCTTTCGGAAGTAATTGATGGAACCGTTGCCTATATCGAAAATAACGACATTACTATCGATGAGTTAATTCAGCACATAAAGGCTCCCGATTTTCCTACCGGAGGTGTGATCTACGGCTATGAGGGTGTTAAAGAAGCATTCCATACCGGTCGCGGACGTATCGTGATGCGTGGAAAGGCAAGTTTCGAAGAAGTTGCTGGACGGGAATGCATTATTGTTAATGAAATTCCTTATCAGGTGAACAAGGCAGACATGATTAAGAAAACAGCCGATCTTGTCAATGATAAAAAAATTGAAGGTATCTCCAATATACGCGATGAATCCGATAGAAACGGAATGCGTATTGTCTATATCCTGAAGCGGGATGCTATTCCCAATATCGTATTGAATATGCTGTACAAGTACACAGCGCTTCAATCCAGTTTTAGCGTAAACAATATTGCTCTGGTAAAGGGAAGACCTCAGATGCTTAATCTGAAGGAATTGATCCATTATTTTGTGGAACATCGCCACGAAGTGGTGGTGCGTCGTACCGAATATCTATTGCGTAAAGCCGAAGAACGCGCACATATCTTAGAAGGATTGATCATTGCATCCGATAATATTGATGAAGTGATTCGCCTTATTCGTGCTTCCGCCAATGCCGATGAAGCTCGCGAAGTGTTGATGAAAACCTTTGAGCTCTCTGAAATTCAGGCGAAGGCGATTGTCGAAATGAGATTGCGTCAGTTAACGGGTCTTGAGCAGGATAAATTACGAAGTGAGTACGAAGATTTGATGAAAACCATCGAAGACTACAAAGACATTCTTGCTAAGGTGGAACGTCGTATGGAGATCATCAAAGAAGAATTAGCAGAAATTAAAGCAAAATATGGCGATGAGCGTCGTTCCATTATTGAATATGCAGGGGGTGATGTAAGTATTACCGACCTTATTGCCGATGAAAAAGTGGTAATCACTATTTCTCATGCCGGGTATATAAAACGAACCTCGCTGACCGAGTACAAAACTCAAAATAGAGGAGGGGTAGGGCAAAAGGCTTCAGCTACCAGAAATGAAGATTTTCTGGAGCACCTGTTTGTAGGAACAAACCATCAATATATGTTGTTCTTTACACAAAAGGGGAAGTGTTTCTGGATGCGCGTATTTGAAATTCCTGAAGGAAGTCGAACCTCAAAAGGACGAGCTATTCAGAATTTAATAAATATTGAACCGGACGACAAGGTAAAAGCCTTTATCTGTACCCAGGACTTGAAAGATGAAGATTATATCAATAATCATTATGTGATCATGGCTACTAAGAAAGGGCAGGTGAAGAAAACGCCTTTAGAGCAATATTCGCGTCCGCGTACCAATGGTATCAATGCCATTACGATTCGCGAAGATGACGAGTTGTTGGAGGCCAAACTTACTACCGGAAATAGTCAGGTAATGTTAGCAGTGCGTTCGGGAAAAGCCATCCGCTTTGAAGAAGAAAAGACTCGCCCCATGGGTAGAAATGCTTCAGGAGTACGCGGAATTACATTGGCACATAAAGATGACGAAGTTATTGGAATGATCGCTGTTGAAAATGGAGAATCCGATATTTTGGTGGTTGCAGAAAACGGCTACGGAAAAAGATCCAGTATAGAAGATTACCGCATCACTAACCGAGGCGGAAAAGGTGTGAAAACAATTAATGTTACCGAAAAAACAGGTAAATTAGTGGCCATCAAGAATGTAAGTGATCAGGACGATCTTATGATTATCAATAAATCGGGAATTGCCATTCGAATGGCGGTTGAAGATTTACGAGTTATGGGTCGTGCAACACAAGGTGTTCGCCTGATCAAGGTGCGGGAAGACGATGCCATTGCTGCTGTCGCCAAAGTCATGCACGATGAAGATGAAGTGAATGGAGACGATCTTGAAGATGGCACTACTATTGATGGTACAGAAACCGATACAGACGAAACACAAACCGAAAACAACGAATAAATTTTAAAGTTATAATCATGAAAAATAAATTTCTGATAGCGGGACTCATGTTAATGACCGCTGTTACTTTTGGACAGAAAAAGGAGATTAAAAAAGCCGAAAAAGCTATAAAATCTGGTGATTTTACCGAAGCTATGTCGTTATTGTCTCAAGCTGAAGGCATGTTAGGTAGTGCCGATACCGATGAAAAAGTGAGTTTTTATATTACGAGAGCCGAGGCAAATACAAATAATATGGCCTCCGGCTTTGATAAGTTGGCGCAGGCTGGAGCCGATCTTCAAAAGGCAATAGAAATTGATCCTGCATCAGCAAAAAGTAGTCGCTATGAAAATGCTGTCAATGTATTAAAACAAAAAATGGAGGAGGGTGCCATCAAGGACTTTAGATCGAAGAACTATACCTCGGCTTCTACGAAGTATTATTCCATGTACAACCTAAGTAAATCGGATACGATCTTTTTGGCCAATGCGGCTATTAGTGCTAAGAATGGTCAAGATTATGAAAATGCTGTTTCATATTATGAAGAGTTAATCAGAATTGGCTATTCCGATATTAAAAAACAATATATCGCTACTAATAAAGAAACCGGAAAAGTTGAATCCTATAACACCAAACCAGAACGGGATCTAATGCTCAATGCAGGAACACATATTTTGCCGGGTGTTCAAAATTCACCTTCAAAGCAAGAGGATTTTTTGAGCGACCTTACTTTACTCTACATTGAAACAGGTAAGCATGATAAAGCTTTGTCATTAATGCGTGAGTTGCGTGCAAAAAACTCTGATGATCCAAGATTGATTCGTGCGGAAGCCGATTTACAGTACAAACTTGGGAACACAGCCGAATATCAACGATTGATCGGTGAATTAATTGATAGCGATCCTAATAACCCTGAATTGTATTTTAATCTAGGTGTGACCTCCGGTAAGAGTGGTAACAAAGAAAAAGCCATGGAATACTATAAAAAAGCCTTGTCGTTGGATCCAGATTATGTGGGCGCAAATATTAATATGGCATCTTTGATTTTGGATATGCAGCCGCCAATAGTCGAAGAGATGAATAACCTAGGAAGTTCCAATGCAGATTACAAACGATACGATGTGTTGAAGGCGGAGTTAACTGAAATACAAAGGAGTTCCATTCCGTATTTAGAAGCTTCGGTACGTTTGCGTCCCGATGACGTAGATTTCGCTAGAACCCTTATGAATATTTACACTCAGGTTGGGGAAGATGCAAAAGCAAAAGAAATGAAGGCGAAAGTTGAAGCCATGGATGGAGGAGAATAATCCGCTATCCAATAGTATTTATAAAACGGCCTCCTTTTTAGGAGGCTTTTTTTATGTGATAATTCGTTTGATCACCCTAAGTTTATGGGTATGTGTTCGTTTTTCGTAATTAAAGATTCCCGTGTGATCTATACGGTCGATCCGAACCTTACCATGTGCGTGGATGATGTAGTTGTCATTCATCACAATCCCCACATGTACTATAACACCTTCAGTATTGTCAAAAAAGGCCAGGTCACCTGGCTCACATTCTTCAATAAAGCTCAATGGCTCCCCTTGGGTAGCTTGCTGACTCGCATCTCGCAACAACTTATAGCCATTCAGTTTATACACCATTTGTGTAAAGCCACTGCAGTCTATTCCAAATGGAGTTTTACCACCCCAAAGATACGGGGCATTCAAATAGAGCAGCGCAGTTTCAATTAAATGTGCTTTTGGAAAAATAGATGAAACCGATTTACCTTCAAACCGGTGTTTTAATAAGGCCGTCGCATTTATTGTACTACCCAGGCAAATAGAAAGCAACTGATTCTCTTCGGAAGTGATAAAATCGACAAGATCTGCCGAATAGTGAGGTGTTTCTTTCTTAAGTCGGTTGTAATCTTCTTCCGAAATAGTTAGGAATTGTTTGTTGTCCATCCAGCCTTCATAGCCATCGAACTGCAACCGAATCCGACTCCATTTTTTTCTGCTCTCCAATACCTTAAAAACTTCTCCATAGAGCAGCTGACTAACGAGCTCACTTCTGTCCGATGTTTCCGCTCGTAAGGGAACGATACTCAAATTACAAATTCCGTAGTTCATTCAGGAGAATTGAAAATAGAGATTAGGTTCTTTCAATCACCATGGCCGACGCACCACCTCCGCCGTTACAAATCGCAGCAGCTCCCAGTTTTGCATCGTTTTGAACCAATACATTAAGCAGTGTAATTAAAATTCGGACACCACTACATCCCAACGGATGACCTAACGAAACAGCACCGCCGTTTACATTTACATTTGTATCGGTAAGGCCTAAGAGTTTCATATTAGCCAGACCAACTACCGAGAATGCTTCATTGAACTCGAAATAATCAACATCGTTCAACGCAATTCCAGCCTTCGATAAGGCTTTAGGAAGTGCCTTTGACGGAGCCGTCGTAAACCATTTTGGCTCATGGGCGGCATCTGCGTAACTTTTTATTGTGGCAAGGGGTTGAAGGCCTAATTCAGCTGCCTTTTCGGCACTCATCAAGATCATTGCTCCGGCTCCATCGTTAATGGTGGACGCATTGGCGGCGGTAACGGTACCATCTTTACTAAAGGCCGGACGTAAAGCTGGAATTTTATCCATTCGCACATTCTTGTATTCTTCATCTTCAGAAACTACAATTGGCTCTCCTCTTCTTTGTGGTACAGTGACAGCAACCACCTCATTGGTAAATTTTCCATCCTGCCATGCTTTTTCAGACCGTTGATACGATTGCACTGCAAAGGCATCCTGATCTTCTCTTGAAAAATTATATTCGGTGGCGCAAAGATCTGCGCATACACCCATTGCATTGTGATCGTACGCGTCTACTAAACCATCTTTTTGCATCCCATCTTCCATGGTCATAGGCCCAAATTTATGACCATTACGTATATGTACATAGTGCGGAATATTACTCATACTTTCCATACCACCTGCAATTACGATATCTGCATCACCTAAGGCGATCGCCTGTGCTGCATTCATAACTGCCTTCATACCGGAAGCACACACCTTATTGACGGTAGTACAGGGCACCGTATCCGGTATCCCCGCGCCAAGGGCAGCTTGGCGAGCAGGTGCCTGACCCACTCCGGCCTGCACAACATTCCCCATATATACTTCTTGCACCAGTGAAGGATTGAGGTTTATTTTGTCTAAAACACCCTTTATTGCCACAGTCCCAAGCTGGGTAGCAGTTAACGATGATAAACTTCCCATAAAACTCCCTATTGGAGTTCGTGCCGCAGCAACTATTACAACTTTCTTACTCATTGAATCCTGATGTTTTAGTGAATTAAATATGACGAATTAAGGCCAAAAGGACCTCGGTATCGAAGCCACAAATTTACATATTTAAAACCAAAACAACAATCTTTAATATGCGGCTTTGGGATTAATCAACCTATATGTATACCTTTACTTTTACAATTTTTTGTATGAGCAAATTCTTTACACTACTTACGAAAAGGCAATCTTATATTTACAAGGCTTTTTTATTTGTTATTGCGACCATTCTGGTTATTTATTTGCTTCCAAAAGGAGGCCAGTTCAAGTATAATTTTCAGAAAGGAAAACCCTGGCAATATGAAAATCTGTACGCTCCTTTTAGCTTTACCATAAAGAAGGACCAAGCTTCCATCGACAAGGAAAAGGAAGTCATCCGCGCAAATGCTATTCCGTATTTTGAATATGATATCGCGATAGCCGAAGCTAGTAGACAACAATTCCAAGATGTATTCGAGCAAGTTTTTACCGATAGTTTGTACCGAGCCCCCAAAGATGTTGTAAAAAGACTAGGAGAAGGTGCCTTAACTGAAATATATACGAATGGCGTTATTGATGAAATCCATCCGTATGCAGAGGATCGAATGGTCTATCTAAAAAAAGGAAATGAGATAGAAGAAATTTCATATGCTAAACTGTATAAAAATGAACAGCTTGCTACAACTATTACCAAGTTACTATTAAAAGCTCCAAATAGCAATGTAGAAGAATTGCTTCGGAAGCTGATTGCGCGTGTTGTACGTCCAAATGTGGCGTTAAACGCAAAGTTGACAGAGGCCGGAATTGCTTCAGAAATAAAAGCCATCATCCCCAATCGCGGTATTATCGAAAAAGACGCTCGTATTATTGCCAAAGGCGAAGTGGTTGAAGGGGATAAGTTTCAAATATTAAATTCGCTTAAAGCGGAGTACCAGTCGCAGGTGTGGAGCAAGTCTAATTATGTGTGGCTGTTGGTGGGGTATTCACTTCTGGTGTCCTTAGTTTTTTTAATGCTCTTCCTTTTTTTACGGAAATATCGTCCCGATATTTTTCACAATAATACCAAGGTTACTTTCATCTTTTTTAATATGGTGCTCATGATCTTCTTAACGACCATTGTCGTGAAGATGGATGCGGCCTATGTTTATGTAGTTCCTTTATGTACGCTCCCTTTGGTAATTAAGGCGTTTTTCGACCCAAGATTGGGATTGTTTGTCCATGTCTTGACACTCTTGCTTTTGGGATTTGTAGTACCCAATAGTTTTGAATATTTATTCTTGCAAATCATTGCCGGGATCGTGACTATTTTAACCATTTCGGAATTGTACAAAAGAGCGAATTTGTTTATTTCGGTGGGGCAGATCACCTTTATTTATATTGTAGGTTATTTTGCCTTTTTTCTTATTCAGGAAGGAAACATCCAATTGCTGAAATGGGAAAATTTCGGTTTCTTCGTACTCTGTGGTTTGGCCACCTTGTTTGCCCATCCGTTGATCTATTTATACGAAAAGGTCTTTGGGCTGGTCTCGGACGTTTCGCTGTTAGAATTAAGTGACACCAACAGTAAGTTACTTCGCGAGCTTTCCAATAAAGCACCCGGAACTTTTCACCATTCGCTAAATGTGGCCAACCTGTCTGAAGCTGCTGCCAGTGAAATAGGGGCAAATGCTATGTTGGTACGGGTAGGGGCCCTGTATCACGATATTGGCAAGATGATCAATCCGACTAATTTTACTGAAAATCAGGTAAATTCATTTAATGCACATCACGAATTGGCACCCAAGGAAAGTGCCAAAATTATTATCAATCATGTAATTGACGGAATAGAGATTGCACGGAAAAATAAGCTTCCGGATCGTATTATCGATTTTATACGAACCCACCACGGCACCAGCCTGGTTTATTATTTTTATAAGAAAGAAAAGGAATTAAACGGCACCGCCAATCCGGATGATTTTAGGTATCCGGGTCCGGTACCCTTTTCGAAAGAAACGGCGATTTTAATGATGGCGGACAGTGTGGAAGCCGCTAGTAAAAGCCTAAAAGATCCTACATCTACTATGATCGACAATTTCGTGGAAAAAATCATTGATAGTCAGATGGAGAACGGACAATTTTTAAATGCCAACATCACGTTTAAGGAAATTCAAGTGATAAAAAAAGTGCTTAAAAAGAAGCTCAACAATATGTACCATCTTCGAGTGGAATATCCCGAATAGAAAAAGCTCCGCTCCCCAAAGCAGAGCTTTTCACTCCTCATAATTGTAGGTTAACTTTGAGGCAAATTTTTAAATCAATTTACTTTCACTATCGAAATGGTCGACGCACCTGGTGATGAACCTCCACTAATACTTGGGGCAGGTGTACTACCATCCCAACTGACAAGAAACCTAAAACTCACCAAATCTCCTGCACTTAGATTGGAGTAAAAATCATACGAGTATTGCTGCGAATAACCTGTGTTGATTGTTGCCCCGTTTTGAATTGATTTTTGTTCCTGGTTAACTCCGTTAACATAGACTCTCAAAGCTATTATTATATTGTCGCTAGGTGAACTTGAAAAGATTAAATCTAGATTTGTTAAAATATTATATACCCCAGAAGAGGGAACCGTATATGTGCCGGTACCAGTATTATAAGCCCCCCCTCCCACATTGAACAATACTGTATTCATAATAAGATTGTTTTCTGTTGGGAAGTTGGAATAACCATTAATGTTGGAATTAGACCTTACCTTAATCGCTACTGAGTTACTTGCAGTAGGGCTGGTCCAACTTAGATTTCCAGCACCATCGGTTTGTATTACTTGATTGGCAGTACCGTCGGTGGCTGGGAGTTGATATCCTGTTGCAGCAGGATTGTTAATTTGTAAAGCACCATTTACCCGAAGCTGGTTGGCAGCAAAGTCTCCCCAGACAAGTGGAGTAGCTGTATTTGTATTGTCGATAAACAGTTGATCATTATATACTTGTCCACTTCCGGCTTGATAGCCTATTGCAATACTTCTGGAATTGGTTGAAGCACTGCCCGAATTTCCAGCGTTGAAACCAACAAAAACATTATCACTTCCGTTTACGTTTCTTCCAGCGCCACCACCAATCGCAATATTGTCATCTCCGGTAGTATTATCGGCCATGGCAGAATGTCCCATCACCACATTACCTGCCCCAGATATGTTATCTTCTAGTGCATACCTTCCGAAGGCATTATTGAAAAAACCATTGGTATTACTTCGCAATGCATAAGAACCAACAGCCGTATTTTCTACACCGGTAGTATTGGAATACATTGTGTCGTATCCAATCCCCACATTATTATTTCCGGTAGTATTTGTATAGAACGTATGAAAACCAATTCCTACATTGGAATTCCCTGTAGTATTGTACATAGATTCATAACCAATAGCGACATTTGAGAACCCCGAATTAAGCAAGGCAAGCGCATTTCTGCCAATGCCTATATTGTATGCGCCAGTTGTATTGGAAAAAAGACTACTTCGGCCAATCGCAACATTAGAACTACCGGTGGTATTTCCAATAAGTGCAGATCTCCCAACGGCAACATTTGAATTTCCATCTGTATTAGCAGCTAAAGCATTTATGCCCATGGCTGTATTGGCATATCCAATGGTGTTATTTTGTAAGGCAGCATAACCAACAGCAGTATTTTCAATTCCGGTGGTGTTGTTTCGCAGCGCACTATATCCCACTCCCGTATTGTTATCCGCTGTGTTGTTTTCCAGTGCGAACCTACCTACGGCACTGTTATACGATCCTGTGCTATTATTGCGGAGTGCATAGGACCCAATTGCGGTGTTTTCAACTCCGGTAGTATTGGCATTCATAGTATCATATCCAACAGCGGTATTGTCATTTCCGGTGGTGTTCGAGAATAGTGTGTGAAATCCAATGCCAATATTGGCACTTCCGGACGTATTATACATTGATTCAAACCCAATGGCGACGTTTGAAAAACCACCGTTAAGTAGTAATAACGTATTTCTTCCTATTCCTACATTATAAGCTCCGGTAGTATTAGTAAACAAACTACTCCGACCAATCCCGATATTGGACTGTCCCGTAGTATTTCCATAAAGGGCGGTCCTTCCCAGCGCAACATTGGAGTCTCCCGTCGTATTTCCAGCCAAAGAGTTTATACCCAATGCCGTATTTCCAAACCCACTACTGTTGTTTAACAATGCGTAATTTCCAATAGCGGTGTTTTCACTTCCTGAGGTGTTATTTGTAAGTGACATATATCCAGTTGCTGTATTATCTATGCCATCAATATTGTTTTCAAGTGAATATCTACCATAGGCATTATTTCGTGTCCCAATGGTGTTTAATCGCAGTGCTTGTGAACCCATGGCAGTATTACTACCGCCAGTTGTATTATTGCTCATTGCATCAAAGCCAATTGCCATATTGTCGTTCCCACTTGTATTCGAAAATAATGCGTGAAACCCAATACCTACATTGCCATTACCAAGATTGTTATATAAAGTTTCCCGACCAATCCCAATATTTGAAAAGCCTGAAATATTTGCGGCAAGTGAATTATTTCCAATCGCAATATTATCGGCGCCAGTTGTGCTTGACATAAGGGCTTCCCAGCCAATGCCAATATTTCTGTTGTCGGTTCCATCATCATTTGTTCCGGCATTTATCCCTAAAAAGATAGAAGACCCATCATTAGTACCGTCCAAGTCACTTTTCCCGTCACTCAACTCGTTAATCGATTTAGCCCCACCTACTGTTGTCCAAGTAGTATTGCTGTTATCCCAAAAATAGAAACCCTTGGCTGGTGCTCCGTTCCCGGTTGCAAAGACCATCATACCATCCTGAACAACGGTTGGATCAGTAACAGGAAAATCATCCACTTTAGGGATTAGAATACCATCGGTATTGGCGGGAGTGGCGACGTTGCTGGAAGTAATTTCCAATGATGCATTAGGGTTGGTATTTCCAATGCCTACCTGTGAAAAAGACATGCTAAAACAAAGTAGTAGCATTCCAATTAATAAACTTCTCATAATTTTATTTTTAAAGCGTTCATAGAGTACTTAGTTTTGAACCACAATTTTTATTCATATTGTTGTTGTCCATAACTTTTGCAGGCTTTAATTAATTGGGATGTGTAAATATAAATGTCACTAAGAAGGAAGAATAGAACGCATGTAACAAATGATAACACTGGTGTAACCGATTGAAGTGTTTCACCATTTTTAAAGGTCGCCGGTATCGTATGGGAAGATGGACAGAAGGCCTTTAACAGTATATAGTCCAATGCTACAAGCTATTTTGGGATAGCCCTTCCCGCACCATATATCTCAATGTTATATGTTTTTTAACCTGTGAAAAGCTAAAAGGTGAAACACATAAAAGAAGTATAAAAAATAAGCGTCTCTAGTTGGGGAAGTAAGGTATTTCTGTCTTATGGATTTAATAAATTAGTTTTTAGTCACTAGCCAAAACGCAACATATTATATGGTTAGCATTTTGTTATCATTATGTTTCTAAAAAACAAGTTATTTTTTTGCGTTATAACAATTGAAAAGTTACATTTGCATCCGCATTAAAAAAGGAATGTTCTTAACAAATTGGAGAGGTGCCAGAGTGGTAATGGAGCAGATTGCTAATCTGTCAACGGGTAACCGTTGCCGGGGTTCGAATCCCCGTCTCTCCGCAGTGTTGACATTGTAGTACCTCTGCAATTGTTTACGGGGTGTAGCGTAGCCCGGTTATCGCGCCTGCTTTGGGAGCAGGAGGTCGCAGGTTCGAATCCTGCCACCCCGACAAAAACCGGACAATTTGTTCGGTTTTTTTTATAATTTAGAGACTCAAGGGTCGCATAGCTCAGCTGGATAGAGCACCTGCCTTCTAAGCAGGCGGTCCCAGGTTCGAATCCTGGTGCGATCACGGATAAATAAAAAACGTACGTCAAATCAAACTTGTTTGAATTTGTTAGTGCGTTTTTTTATTTTCAAAACGGAGCGCTATCAGGAGCAACGATGTTAATCTTCAGAGGATTATATTCAACACTTCCTTCTAATCTTTGTTTTTTATAACTCTCGCTTGCTACAAACAAGCATGACTTTCTTATCATCCAATATCTTTGTAAAGAAAAGATATAGCGTGCCGCCATCCTTTAATTTCCACTTTTTCCGAAGTGAGGCCACCGATTCCGGAAAATTTCGTGTGGCAATATGGGCTTTTTCAAAAGTGAGCGCCTGCTTTATCGCTTTCTTGGAATAGGACACAACATTTTCGATTTTAAAACAGCGCCCCGGAAAATCAACGAATGCATCGCTGGTATACAGATGCGAATTTTGATGCAACTTGTCAACGCTGAAGGCCGTTGAAAGCTCATTGAAACCACCGCTTTTCATTAGTGCGGCATTGGGTTCATACAAAAACTGCCGCGGCAGGCTGTATGTAGCCGAAACAGCAGCATCCCGTGAAAATTCAAATACTTGATGCCCCAATTTAGAGAAGTTAATGGTTTTTATCACAGGGGCCTCAGAAAAACCGCTCCGAAGTAACCACAACAACTCTTTAACCTCATTGTCCACCGCCACAATATGGATTTCATACACGGAAGCTAATTCAGACAAGCCCACCGAAATATCCAACATAGGCGATGTTTTTAGTAACAAGATCTTACATCGAGCGAGTAAAAAGGGCAAATGAGTAGGTACGTTGGGTTCACAATCGGCCAAATAAAAAACCTTACCCTTGCTGTCATGCCGTCTCGAGGGGTCTATATAGAGTATGTCGAACTCTTTATCGGCCACAGCATCTAACCCATTCTGCGGAAAACAGTGGATATTCTGAGCATTGAGTATTTCAAAATTATGCTTTGCAATGGCCGATAGTTCTTCGTTCTTCTCAAAATGGTATACCCATGCCATTTGCTTCGAAAAGTAATACGTATCCACACCAAAACCACCTGTTAGATCGGCAAGACTGTCGCCATACACGAGTGTAGCTTTATAGCTCGCGGTAATTTCGGAAGAAGTTTGTTCCAGATTTATCTTGGGAGGATAATATATACCCGTTTTATGATACCAAGAAGGAAGTTTTTTTTCAATCCTTCGTCTGCTTTCAATCTGTTGTAACAGCTGCTGGGTGCTAATGGTTGGAAACGGACTTCCGGCAAAAGCAAGTTTCGAGCTGTCTTCTTTAAAATTAATTATAAACTCCTGTGTTTCTTTATGTAAGATGTCTTTATTCAACTAATTGCTTTAAAGTATTTGTCATCGAATACAAGGCAATTCCGGTTGCTTGTACTACATTCATACTGCTATTTTGCCCATACATTTCAATATGTACTCTATGGTCTGCCTGTTCTAAAAGCGCATCGCTAATACCCACTTGTTCATTTCCAATAATAAGCAGCGTTTGCTTGACTTTTGAAAGCGTTAGTGCTTCTAATGGGATGCTGTCTCGAGTCACTTCCAATGCTATTACAAGTGTGCCTTTCGCTTTTAGTTGTTGTATTTCTGAAAGCACATCGTGCGTCTCTCTAAAGGCCGTCTTTGCCACAGTTCCACGTGCGGTTCGGAGCAATCTATTGGATGAGAAGTCAATCTTTGAAGCACTGAAAATTATTTCAGCAACACCAAATGCATCACTTATTCTGAATAAGGCACCAATATTAGCCGGAGACTGCAAGCCGTCACAAATGATAGTTATTGGAAATTTTTTAGAAGTGAAAGGTATGGTGGTATGCGAATGTTGTTTTGTCATGCTTAGTTTTCAAAAACATACTTCACAATATTTGCTCCCATGCGCAGGGCCTTTAATCGCACTTCGGCCGGATCGTTATGAATTTCGGGGTTTTCCCAACCATCTCCAAGATCACTTTCGTAGGTATACAGCAAAACCAATCGTCCTTCATGTATGATCCCAAAAGCCTGCGGTCTTCCACGATCGTGTTCGTGGATTTTGGGCAATCCTTGCGGAAATGGAAACTGATAATTAAAAATGGGATGATTCCCCGGTAATTCCTTTAATTCTTTGTCGGGAAATATTTTAACGAGTTCCTTTCGTAAATACTCGTCCATCCCATAATTATCATCAATATGTAAAAACCCACCGCTGAGTAGGTAGTTTCTTAGGTTTCCGGCTTCTTCCGAAGTAAAGAACACATTGCCATGCCCGGTCATGTGAACAAAGGGGTAATCAAAAAGGTCTACACTGCCCGGTCTTACCGTTAGTGGTTTCTCATTGATAGTAGTATTGATATGTTGATTACAAAACCGAATGAGATTGGGAAGTGCCGTGGGATTACTGTACCAATCACCGCCACCGCCGTATTGCAAAACGGCTATATCTTGGCCAAACAAAGGGGAGGCGGAGCATAATACCAATAGAATGATTCCTTTTAATCGCATAGCAATCAAAAGTACAAAAACAACCTCTTAGATAAAGAATTAGTGACTAGGAAATTTTGGAAAGGATCCCGTTACCCAGAATATGAGTGAATTCCATCCAATCCTTAAGTAGATTAACCGAAACCTTCGCGCTATGCGCCACCGTCATCGGACTGGTACGAAGATTTTCAAAATGAAAATCGGGTGTAGCGATATGCTCCACTGCCATAAGGCCGGAAGCGATAGTAGGTAGGTTTAACGCATGCTCAAATTTTCTTGCTGCTGGTGACATATTGAAAATTAGTATTGATTTGGGACCGGAAAACTAAGTAATAATTTTCATATAATCTATAAAAAAACACAATAATTTACGATTATCGGTAATTAGCATCGACGAAATGCACTTTTCTTTAAGATATTAGCATTTTGCACGGAAACTTTTCCATGCGCAAAAACATTTGGCAGTATCCGGCATGGAAATGCATTGAATTAATTCGCAGAAGCTAGCTCTCGGAAGACCTCTTTTCCTCAAAATATAGTTAGAAGAAATTGAAAATGCACTTGATTCGAAACTAAGCCGTACCAAATAGGATAACTACAGCTCATTTGTAAAAGCCACGCTATGACATGCAACAACAGCAGCCGTTTCGGTCCGCAGTCGGCTTCGCCCCAAACTCACCGGTAGAAATCCAATACTTTTAGCCAAGGTGATTTCAGAAGTAGAGAAATCGCCTTCAGGTCCTATTAAAATAAGGATTGAACCGCCAGGCTGAAGTTGCGATTTTAGCGAGTATTTTGACGTTTCCTCGCAGTGGGCTATGCATTTAATTGTTTCTGAAGGTATTTCAGCGTGCATAAAATCCTTTAAGGAAATTGCAGCGTTCAATTTTGGAAGATAGGCCTTAAGTGATTGTTTCATGGCGCTCTGAATGATTTTCTCATAGCGTTCGGGCTTAATCACCTTTCGTTCGCTATGCTCACAAATAATAGGAGTAATCTCCGAAACTCCTATCTCGGTCGCCTTTTCCAAGAACCATTCGTAGCGGTCGTTCAGTTTGGTAGGGGCAACTGCCAAATGCAGCCGGTAGGGTAGTGGTAGCTGCTTTTCCCAATTTGTAATTGTTGCAAGGCACTGTTTCGGGTTGGTACTAGTCAAAGCGGCTTCGAAGAAAGTTCCTTGACCGTTGGTGAGCTGCAATAAATCGCCTGCCTGCTTTCGCAATACCTTCGAAATATGTCTGCTTTCTTCTTTGTCGAATACAACCTCTTTGGAAGCTTCAGAAATGGAGGGATGGAAAAAAAGCTGCATATTACTTGCTTTTAAACTGCGCATGTTCAATTCCAAGCTCAATCCATTGTTGTAGTTTTTCTTCGGTATCGAATCCTTCTTCAGAAACAAAAATAAATTCCTTCAGGGGTTTGCCTGTAAAATCCATAGGAGAAACATGAGGATTCGCCATGAGCTCGTCTATTTTTTCGGGAACAACGCGTACCATTAGGCGCTCTTTAGTTTCACCCACACACATTTTCCCATTGTACAAAAAACAGGAACCCCCAAACATCTTCTTTTCAGTGACATGTGCGGTCCAAGGTAGGGTGGCAACCCGTATCCTACGAACGATCTCTTCCGATTTTTCTTTCATTATAATTTCATTCTTGCTTTTGCAACAACATCGTTCTTGGCGAACAACTGCTGTTTGTATTTTAATTCACCCACAATAGCGATCATTGCCGCATTGTCTGTACAAAACTCAAACTTTGGAATATGTGTTTTCCAACCGTATTTTGACTGTGCATCCTGCAAGGCCTTTCTAATGCCACTATTTGCCGAAACACCCCCGCCCATGGCAATTTCCTTTATGCCGGTTTGTTTGACGGCGTTTTTCAGCTTATCCATCAAATAATCAACTATGGTATGTTGCAAGCTTGCACAAATGTCGTTTATATTCTCCTCTATAAAGTTAGCATTTTTTCCAACTTCTTTTTCCACAAAATACAAGACAGCCGTCTTTAAGCCGCTGAAACTGAAATCCAACGGACTTACTTTCGGTTTTGGGAATTTAAATCGTTTGGGATTTCCCTGTTGGGCATAGGTGTCAATTTGTGGTCCACCGGGATAGGGGAGTCCTAGAATTTTTCCGGCCTTATCGAAGGCTTCTCCAACCGCATCGTCAATGGTCTCGCCAATTACTTCCATTTCAAAATAATCGGTCACTTTCACAATCTGTGTATGGCCGCCGCTTATCGTCAAGGCCAAAAAGGGAAAGTTGGGAGCAGTTTGCCCTTCGGCCTTTATAAAATGTGCCAGAATATGCGCTTGCATATGATTTACATCGATCAATGGAATGCCTAATCCCATAGCCAAAGACTTTGAAAATGAGGTACCTACCAATAGTGATCCCATCAATCCGGGCCCCCTTGTAAAAGCTATGGCACTTAACTGTTTTTTGTCGATATTTGCTTTGCGCAGTGCTTGGTGAACGACCGGAACAATGTTTTGTTGATGTGCTCGCGACGCTAGTTCCGGAACAACGCCACCAAATTCCTCGTGAATTTTTTGAGTGGCAACAACATTAGACAGGATAACGCCGTTGTTTATCACAGCTGCAGCGGTATCGTCGCAGGAGGATTCAATACCCAGTATGTAGCAATTTTTTTGATTCAATGTAAAGAGGCATATTATTTGAAGTCAAAATTAAAACATTAAAAGCGTATCAAAAAATTAAGGAAAATAATAGTTCGCACTTTCGCAATCTTAGTATTGCTGATCGTGATTTTGATTATTATTTTATCCATCCCTTCGGTACAAACCTATATTGCAGAGAAAGTAACACGAGATCTAAATAATACCTATGGCACCTGTATCGATATTGAACGCATTGGCCTTAATTGGAAGGGGGAAGTAGATATACGAGAGGTCTATATTCCCGATCACCACGACGATACACTTATTTACGCAAAATCCTTGCAAACTAACATTTTAAGTTTTCAGAATTTAATAAATGGCAAACTCGGATTTGGAAACATCGACCTTACCGAAGCCAAGTTATATGTGACTACCTATAAGGATGAGGCGACCGATAATCTTTCCATTTTTGCTGAAAAATTTGATACCGGAGCTCCCAGTACCACTCCTTTTTCACTTTTTAGCAATGATGTTAGCATGTTGGATAGCAAAGTTAGGATCACCGATTATAATCTGGAAAACCCGGAGGTCTTTAATCTGAGTGGTGTAAATCTAATTGCTGACGATTTTAAAATTTTAGGTCCCGACATAACCGCCCATATAGAATCATTGTCGCTTATAGCAGATAGAGGCTTTGAAATTCATCACATGGAGGCAGCCTTTTCCTACACACCGGAAGCCATGGAGTTTGTCAATTTAAATCTTCAAACCGAGAGTTCTAAGATCGCAGGGGACATTGTGCTTCACTATGGTGAAAAAGGAATGGGCGATTTTATGAACAATGTAACCATCAATGCATACCTCAAGGAAACGGAGCTGGCTACGAACGATCTAAATGGTTTTTATAATGAATTTGGCCCCGATCAAATTATTCATATCGATGGTGAGTTTAATGGAACACTAAACAACTTTTCGTTTACAAACACCAAGCTTGCCACCGGAGATACCCGTATAACGGGGGATTTTACTATAAAGGGTATTTTAAGCGAAGAAAATTACTATTCGATTGATGCGGAGAATCACAGTATTAGTACCAGTTATTACGAATTGCGAAGATTTATGCCGAAGATATTGGGCGAAGTCGTCCCGGTTGAATTGAAAGATGCCGGTAAATTTACGTTGAGCGGAAACACATCGATTACGACAACCGACTTGATCACAAAAAGTTCCCTAGTAAGCAGTATCGGAAATGCTGAAATTGATTTTTCAATGGGTAATATCAATAATTTCGACAATGCTTTTTATAAGGGAAATATTATTCTGAAGCGATTTAATCTGGGCAAGATTGCGAGAACAACCTCCCTTGGCAACACCACAGCCAACCTGAATTTTGACGGCAGAGGTTTTACACAACAGACAGTAAATACCCAGATAAAAGGTACCATTTCGTCATTTAATTTCGAGGGGTATAATTATCAGAAGATCAAGGTCTCCGGAAATCTGAAAAACCCGCTCTTTAATGGAGAATTAAGTATTGACGACCCAAATTTAAAATTGAATTTTAAAGGGCTAATCGATGTGTCCAAAGATTTTAACCAATATGATTTTGAAGCCGATGTTGAATTTGCTGAATTAAATAAGCTTAAGCTTATCACGCGAGATAGTGTTTCGGTATTTGCCGGAAAGGTGATCATGGACATGAACGGAACTACCATTGATGATGCCTATGGAACCATTACGTTTCAACAAACATTTTATCAGAATGAAACAGACGATTTCTTCTTCAACGATTTTAAGGTAACCTCTTCATTTAATGACAAGGTACGAACTATCGAAATTAATTCTCCGGATATAATAAACGGTAAAATTTCGGGTGAATTTTTGGTGGAAGATATCCCAGACCTGTTCCGAAACGGAGTAGGGAGTAACTACGCAAACTACATACCACAAGAAGTCACAACAAACCAATATATAGATTATGAGTTTCAGGTTTTTAACAAGATTGTAGAAGTTTTTGTACCCGAACTGCAATTGGGTGAAAATACCAGAGTAAGAGGTTCGGTTTCTTCGGATGAATCTAAATTCAAATTAAATTTTAAGTCTCCCGAAATAATCCTCTTTAAAAATTACCTATCCAAGGTCAATATTCAAGTGGACAATGACAACCCTATTTACAACACTTATATATCGATTGATTCTATCGATGCCGGATTTTATGATGTAACAGAGGTCAATCTCATTAATAAGACCATCAGCGATACGCTGTTTATCCGTTCCGAATTTAAAGGGGGAAAAGAAAAGCAGGATCTTTTCAACCTTTCGCTATTCCATACAATCAACCCTGAAGGTAAATCGGTAGTAGGTGTTAAGAAATCGGATATAACCTATAAAGACAACGTCTGGTTTATCAATAAGGAAAATAACAATTTGAATAAGGTGACCTTCGACGATAACTTTAATCAAATTAGAATCGATTCTTTAGTATTTAAACATGAGAATGAGGTAATTCAATTGGCTGGATCATTACGCGATTCCACCTATAAAAATGTACAACTGCAGTTTAAAGATGTTAATATTGGGAATCTTGTGCCACCGGTGGATAGTTTAAGGCTTGCCGGTAATGTCAATGGGAAACTGAGTTTTGTTCAAAAAAACAAAGCCTATTATCCCAATTCGAATGTAACCATCGACGGAGTTGTTATTAATGATATTGCATTTGGAGATTTGCTTTTGGATATTTCAGGAAATGAAGATCTTACCAAATATTCCATCAATACGTCGCTGACCAACAACAATGTGAAATCGATCAATGCCGTGGGCGAAATTGATGTCTCGGAAGCCATCTCTCGTATTCGTATGGATGTAGAGCTCAATCAATTCAATATGCAAGCTTTCAGTCCGTTTGGAGGTGATATCATCACCAACATACGCGGAAGTGCTTCAGGAAATGTCCGAGTTAGTGGAAATTATAAGTCACCCAATATGCTAGGCCGGATTAACTTAGACAATAGCGGCTTAAAGATTCCGTATCTCAACACCGATTTCAAACTAGGTGAGGGAACACAGATTGTGGTGACCACCAATAAATTCGATTTGCGAACCACGACCATCACCGATACCAAATACGGTACCGAAGGAGTGCTCTTCGGAAATGCTACCCATACCAATTTTGGCGATTGGGAATTGAACTTGAATATCGAAGCCCCGGAGCGTCTGTTAGTACTTGACACGCCTCCCAATGAAGATGCGCTGTACTACGGTACCGCCTTTATTAGCGGAAATGCCGACATTAAAGGCCCGGTAGACGAATTGGTGATCGATGTGGTTGCTACTACCGAAGAGGGCACTACATTTAAAATTCCGATTAGTGATATGGAGTCTATTGGTGACGACTCGTTTATCAAATTCTTGTCGCCTGCCGAAAAAGAAGCCCGAATTAGCGGAGAAACCATTGTTTCGGAAGAGGTGAAAGGCCTATCGCTAAATTTCGAATTGGATATTAACGACAAGGCCGAAGTAGAGGTAGTAGTGGATCCGATAAATAATTCTACCCTTAAAGGTAGGGGAGCAGGAATACTGTTAATAGAAATCAACACCCTGGGCAAGTTTAGAATGTGGGGTGACTTCTTGGTTATAAAAGGTGAATACGACTTCCGATATGGTGGGATCATCCAAAAAAATATCGAAGTGGTACCCGGCGGTAGTGTCACCTGGGATGGTAGTCCGGAACGCGCTCGTTTAAATCTGAGCGCAAGGTATACAACCCAAGCTAATCCGTCCATATTACTGGATAATCCTTCTATCAACCGCAAGATGCCCGTAGAGGTTTTGGTCGATCTCACCGGAGAACTGACCCACCCTGAGATCGCATTCCGAATTGAATTTCCCAGAGTAAGTTCAATTGTTAAGAGCGAGTTGGAATATAAATTACAGAGTGAAGAACAACGTGAAAAACAAGCACTTTTTCTTTTAGCTACCGGTTCTTTTGTGAATGATAATTATGAAGGATCCAACGCCTTTACAGGTACTTTGGTTGAACGAGTTTCGGGACTGGTTAACGAACTGTTTGCAGATCAAGACGGGAAATTTATAGTCGGCCTCGACTATTCACAGGGATCTAGGCTGCCGAATCAGGAAACAGCTGATAGATTCGGAATTACCTTGTCCACACAAATTAACGAACGCATTCTTATCAATGGAAAAGTTGGTGTCCCTGTTGGAGGTATAAACGAATCTGCCATAGCGGGTGATATTGAAGTACAATGGTTGGTCAATGAAGATGGTAGTTTGCGCATCAACTTTTTCAACAGACAAGCCGATGTACAATTTATCGGGGAAGATCAGATATTTGAACAAGGGGCCGGCCTATCCTACTCGGTAGACTTTGATACATTTAAAGAATTGGTTCAGAAATTATTCAACAGAAAGATTACCCTGGAGTCGGTAGATGAAATGCCTATAATACCGGAAGACAGTACATTTCCTGAGGATTTTAACACACAGGGAACCAAAGAGAATAATGAGGATTGAATTATAAGGATGCGATCATCGAGATCTCCACATTTACATATTTTGGTAGATTAGCCACTTCTACAGTCTCTCGTGCAGGTGCCGTTGCTTCATTGAAATAAGTGCCATATACCTCATTAATAGCTGCAAAATTTTTCATGTCGCTTATAAAGATGGAAGTCTTTAGTACATGCTCAAAGGTCATTCCTGCTTCGGTCAAAACGGCTTTTAAGTTTTCCATGACCAATTTGGTCTCAGCCTTGATATCCCCCAAGACCAATTCACCGGTCTTAGGATCTAAGGCAATTTGTCCCGAAGTAAATAACATCGTTCCTTTTAATACGGCCTGATTGTATGGCCCAATAGGGGCAGGAGCGTTCTTGGTGGTTATAATCTTTTTCATTTTTCTGAAGGGTTTAAATTTGTTTATCCGGTTCTCTTCGTTTGTCGTATTTTATATCGCTAAGAACCGAAGATTTTATTCCTATAAAGAAATACCAGGCGGTATTTATACTGCCAATGGGCGTCCAATTGAAGCTCATTTGCCAACTTTCCAAATCTCTCTGGAATCTGAATTGTGTTAAAGTAACGCCCTTGTTTTTAAAATCATAACCCGAAGAGGCACCAACCCGCCATCTCGGCGATAACTCGAAATTGGCACTCATCATTAACGACTGTGAAGAAATTTCGCTTTGTCGTTGTCCGTTGGCGTACGACATGGTATAGGCCAATCGCAGGTCCCAAGGAATTTTGTAATTGTACCAGGCGATATTTTTATTCGATTTCTCTTTATCGTCTTCTTTATAAAGGTTTCCATCATAAATGTCGGTGGTATCTCCAAACAGGTCGTCCGGTCGGCCACCATTTCGAAACGTTTCCGTGTCGAAATCATCTTTTTCTTCTAGTCCTCCTTCGAGATCCTTACTCGAAAAGGTGTAGTTCACACTTATGTTGGCATTGGTTAGTCTGAAGAGGCTTCCGCCATTATCAATATTAAATACGTCGATACGTTGATTGTTGCTGTTAAGAGCATAAGGATCTAAGGTGCCGCTGAAATTAAAGTCCAATTTCTCAACAACAGGAATACTTCCCGTAAAATTAACGGGGTTCCAACGCAGTGAATCTCCCGCAAGGTTATAACCGGTTGAAAAGTTAAGGTTGTTTAATAACGAAACCTTTTTCGGCTCGGTAAGCGTTGTATCCCTACTTCGCACCTTGGCCTCAATGGTATTGCTAAGCGACATCCCAATACTACTGGAAAAGACACGGCTGGGAGCGCCGTAAATGGTATTCTGAAAACGCGAATACGAAACAATCTCTTCGTTGACATCCGGATCTGCTGTTGCCGGAATAACATATTCATCATAATATTGATCGAAACCCGGATTAATATTATAACTAATAGAAGGTCGCATAACATGTCGTAGTGCTTGAATCTTTTTGTCGTCTCCAAAATTGAAAAGACCATAGACCGTTGTCCCAAGACTCGTAGAGAAATTATACGTCAAATATCTGTCATAACCGGGGATGGTGTCTTCTACGACGCCTCCCACACCCTCATTCAGGGTCTCATCGTAAGTTCGTTGTATCGTTTTCAACACCCAAGTTTCGCGTAGACTGGTACTTGCCGAAGCACTTAGGTAGTTAAATACTTTAAAATTGGTACTAATTGGGATATTGTGCTGAGCCCCGACCTGCGCCTTTTCAAACATTTCTTTTTTAAAGAACAGTGAATCTATTGTACGGAATCTATTTTCGGCAGTTACATCGTACTGGAAGTTAATGTTTTGCAAGGCTCCTTTTTTGGTGCCAATTTTTGGCGCAAACGGGAAAATACGTGACACGCTGGCATTGATATTTGGCAGCGACATATTTATTTCTTGAGAATTGGTGTTCTGCGAATGCGTCCCTGCTACGGTAAGATTTACCTGCGGCTCACCTTCAAAAGTCCTTGCATAGGATATCGAAGAACTCAAGGTGTTTACCAATGCACTCGCGTTGTTGGTCTGATTGATAGATTGTTGAAAATATTTGCTGCTTCCCAAATTTACCGAAGCTGAAAATCTGGCTAAGGGGTTCGATTTGGCATCCTGATTATGGCTCCAGCGAATATTATAGACCGAACTCTGACTAAAATCCGGGAAGCCCCTTTCGCTATCGATCAGGTTCTCGTATCGTATGCTTATGTTCCCGCGAAATTTATAACGCATTACATAGGAAGATTCCCCCCGTAATCCATAGCTTCCGTTGGTGTAATAATCTCCTAAAACCGTAAGGTCCAAATAGTCGTTAATAGCAAAATAATAGCCTCCATTTTGAAAGAAAAACCCTCTATTGCTATTCTCCCCAATGGTGGGAATGATAAAGCCCGAAGTGCGATCCTCTGTCAATGGAAAATAAGCAAATGGGAGTCCGATAGGAGTAGGGACATCGGCTATGTACATATTGGTTAATCCCGTGACAATCTTTCGTTTGGGGACAAATTTTGCCTTTCGCGTATAAAAATAATATTCGGGGTTTTCGATATTGGTGGAGGTGGTAAACCTTACATTCCGAAGAAAATAAACCGAATCGTTTTCCTTTTTGGTGGCCGAAGCAAAGACTTGAAACCCATTCTGTTCCGTTCGGGTATTATAGACAATTGCCTTCTTCGTCTTAGTGTTGAAACGCAACGAATCGGGTTCGGCCTTATTGCCACCTTGTACAAAAACAGGCCGCTGCGAATAGATGCCGGCACTGTCAATTCCCTTGGCAGTAACTTCATTTTTATTGTAGTCTAAAATAATAAGCCCTGCGTCTATCCGCATGTCACCGTAGACTATATACGCCTTGTTGTACATATATACCTTGTTGGCCTTGCGGTCCAAATACACATAGTCTTCTCCGTAATAATCAACAATACCATCCAAGAATTCCTTTTGCGGTTTAATGGTATCTGTTTTAACCGTATCGACAATTACTTCATTGATCTCAGATACAATTGGTTTTATAGGTACGGTAATGGTGTCGGCCTTGGCAGGAATGTTTACGGCATCTTTTGGAGGGATATCTTGTGAATATACGGTAACACCACAAAAAAGCAGAGAAAATATATAAATCCAATAAAATTGCCGTTTCGTTTGCAATGCTACGATGCTATTATTTTGTAGTTTTGGCTTAGTTTTTGAAACCTCAAAATTAAGCATATTTTTTGTGCTATGTTTTTTAAAATCGTTTTTTTAAAATATCACTTGTTAACGACCGTTATTGCTATATGAAAACGAAACTTTTCTCTCTTTTCGTACTTGCCATAGGCATCCTTCTCATTTCGTCCTTTAATAAGAACACCGTGTACCCTTCAAAACCCTTTGTGGTAGTTTTAGATGCAGGACATGGCGGAAAGGATCCCGGGAATAGGGGGAACGGTTATAAAGAGGCCGAAATAGCCCTTAATATTGTTTTAAAAGTAGGAGCCGAACTCGAAAAGAATCCCGATATAAAGGTCATCTATACCAGAAAAAAGGATGTCTTTGTAGAACTACGGGAGCGCGCCGCTATCGCAAATCGGGCCGATGCCGATCTGTTTGTATCGGTACACTGTGATGCCTTTAGTAATGATGCGTATGGAGCCGGAACCTTTGTTCTGGGACTTCACAAGAGTCAGGCTAATTTCGAGATTGCAAAAAAGGAGAATGAAGTAATCTTTTTGGAAGATAATTATCAGGAGACCTATGCCGGTTTCGATCCCAGTGCTCCGGAATCCCTAATTGGGCTAACGTTAATGCAGGAAGAATATTTGGATCAGAGTATTCTACTGGCGAGTCTTATTCAGAATAACTTCACCAACAATTTAAAACGAAAAGACCGAAGTGTAAAGCAGGCCGGTTTCTGGGTCTTACACAATACGTATATGCCCAGTGTGTTAATTGAAACGGGGTTTCTTACCAACAAAAACGAAGGCTCCTATCTAAATTCGTCTAAGGGCCAGTCCGAGATGGCCGCCGAGATTTCAAAGGCGATCTTGTCCTACAGGAACAGTCTGGCGATCACCACCAATAAATCTCAAAATCCAATCATTGAAGACGCCGAAATAGACAATGCGATCAAAACGACCGAAGAAAAGATCTATAAAGATGTTATTTTCAAGGTGCAATTGGCCGCCAGTAGTAAACGATTGGATACCAAGCCACAGAATTTCAAAGGGCTAAAGGACATATCAAGAAACAAAGAGGACGGACTTTATAAATACTATTATGGAGAAACATCCGACTACCATAAAATTGAGCTCATGAAGACCTTTGCTCGTGAAAAAGGCTATCCTTCAGCCTATGTAGTAGCCTTTAAAGATGGAAAAAAAGTGAAACTTTCGGAGGTGCTAAAATCTGAAGATAAATAACCTCCTTTTTTCTATATTTATTTCTAAATTTGTTGAGAACCTAAAAACTACCTTTTGAAACTATCTAGAGAAGTAAAAACCGGAGTACTGGCTATTGGTGCTATCCTACTGTTCGTCTTTGGTTACAGTTTTTTAAAAGGAACCAATATACTAGACAAACACCGTACGTTTTATGTGAAGTACCAAAATGTAGAAGGGCTGGCAAAATCGGCTCCCGTTACCATTAATGGACTGGATGTTGGGAAAGTACAAAATATCGGGTTTGCTAATAAATCGGGAGGACTTGTTGTTGAATTTACCGTTGAAGATGATTTTGAGTTTTCAAAAAATAGTATTGCCCGAATCTACAGCAGTGGCCTAATTGGTGGAAAGTCCCTTGGAATTTTCCCTCAGTACGATCCTAAGAATGTTGCGAAATCTGGTGATACGCTTTTAGGCGAAGTGGAAGACGGTATGCTAAGCGCGGTAACAAAGGCATTGGGTCCTTTAGAAAAAAAGGTAAATAACACCCTAGCTACAGTCGATACACTCATGCTGGCCTTTACAGATGTGCTGGACGATTCCACGCGTAATAACTTAAAACAGGCCATTGAAAACCTTAACCATACACTGTATTCTTTTCGCGGTGTTTCTCAAAAACTAGATGGGGTGCTCGGTGAAAATGGCGAAAAACTCAACAGTACATTTACCAATTTAGATGAAATGTCTGCCAATTTTGCAAAACTGTCCGATTCCTTGGCACAATTAGAACTGGGGCAATTGATGGGGGATCTTCAGAATGTAGTGACCCGTTTGGACGGTATTGCAGCCGGAATTGAAAATGGCGAGGGTAGTGTAGGCAAGTTGTTGAAAGACGATAAACTCTACGACAACCTAGAAGGCGCCTCCCGACAATTGGAACAACTATTACAGGATCTAAAATTGAATCCGAAACGTTACGTGAACATTTCGGTATTTGGAAAAAAACAGAAAGAGTACGTAAAACCGGAAGATTCCGATCAATAAACAATGCAGTATATTCCCAATATATTATTTCTGATCGCCCTTGCCGCCGGTATAGGTTACTTCACAATGAACATTCGCAAAGTAATCCGAAACATCAAGTTGGGATTAGCGGTAGATGCTTCCGATCACAAAAAAGAGCGCATGGGAAATGTGCTACGCATTGCGCTGGGCCAATCTAAAATGGTGGTTCGTCCTGTTGCCGGCTTATTGCATATCATTGTGTATCTGGGATTCATTGTAATCAATATCGAGGTGCTCGAAATCATAATTGACGGTCTCTTTGGTACACATCGAATTTTTTCAGGAATAGGGGCTGCTTACGATTATTTAATTGCTGCTTTTGAAATATTGGCACTGTTGGTATTGGTAGGAGTCATTTTGTTTTGGATCCGTAGAAATATTCAAAAAATTAAACGGTTTTGGTCTGCCGAAATGAAGGGTTGGCCTAAGAACGATGCCAATTACATACTGTATTTCGAAATGGTGTTGATGTTGCTCTTCTTAACAATGAATGCTGCAGATCTTCAATTGCAACACCTGGGAGCGGCACATTATGTTGAGGCCGGATCTTTTCCTGTGAGTCAGTATTTGTCACCAATTTTTGAGAACTTTTCAGAGAGCACCCTCATACTCATAGAGCGATCTGCATGGTGGTTGCATATTTTAGGAATCCTTGTTTTCTTGAATTACCTCTACTTTTCTAAGCATTTGCACATTATTTTGGCCTTTCCGAATGTGTACTTCGGAAGTTTAGCTCCAAAAGGAAAATTCAGAAACCTAGCATCTGTTACCAAGGAAGTAAAATTGATGATGGATCCCAATGCCGATCCGTTTGCTGCTCCAGCCGAAGGAGCCGAAGCTCCCGCAAAATTTGGAGCCAGTGATGTGATGGATCTAAGCCGAATTCAATTATTAAATGCCTATACCTGTACCGAATGTGGTCGTTGCACCAGTGAGTGCCCTGCCAATCAAACGGGGAAAAAACTATCGCCTCGTAAGATCATGATGGATACACGGGATCGATTACAAGAGGTGGGAAAGAATATAGATACCAACGGCGAATTCAAACCCGACGGGAAACAATTGTTAGACGATTATATTACCAGGGAAGAATTATGGGCCTGTACTACCTGCAACGCCTGTGTGGAAGCCTGCCCGGTAAGTATTGATCCGCTTTCCATCATTATGGAAATGCGGCAGTATTTGGTCATGGAACAATCTGCGGCACCCATGGAACTGAACGGTGCCATGACCAATATCGAGAATAACGGAGCCCCCTGGCCCTATAACCAAATGGATAGATTAAACTGGAAAAACGAAGGATAAATGAAAAAGGAGGAAGTAGAAAAATTATTGCATGACAAGGTAGCAGGAGGAAGCCACGTGAGCCCTGTGTTGCCGGAGGGTGTAAAAAATTATCTTATTGATATAGATGGCACTATTACCGACGATATTCCGAACGAGGAACCGGAACGTATGGCTACCTGCAAACCATTTCCCGATGCCTTAAAAACATTGAACAAATGGTACGATCAGGGACATATTATCTGCTTCTTTACGTCAAGAACGGAAGAACATAGAGAAGTCACCGAAACTTGGTTAAAAAAGTATAAATTTAAGTACCATTCTTTATTAATGGGAAAACCAAGAGGCGGAAACTACCACTGGGTGGATAACCATTTGGTAAAAGCAACTCGTTATAAAGGCAAATTTACCGATATGGTAGAAAAGGAAGAAATCATTGAGGTTTTTAAAGAGTAAAGAGACAGCATGAGTGATGCAATAAAAGTACCCACAATGGCCGAATACATGGCAGTAGGCAAACAACCCGAAGTATTGTTTTGGGTAGGCTGTGCCGGTAGTTTCGACGATCGTGCCAAAAAGATAACCAAGGCATTTGTAAAACTTCTGCACAATGCCAAGGTAGATTTTGCGGTATTGGGAACCGAAGAAAGCTGTACCGGAGACCCTGCCAAGCGCGCCGGAAACGAATTCTTATTTCAAATGCAGGCCATGGGAAATATTGAAGTGCTCAATGCCTATGAGGTAAAAAAGATTGTAACGGCTTGCCCCCATTGTTTTAATACCATAAAGAACGAGTACCCGGAACTGGGAGGAAACTACGAGGTGATGCACCATACCCAATTCTTAAAAACACTATTGAATGAGGGCAGGTTAAAAGTGGAAGGCGGCAAATTCAAGGGAAAACGCATTACATTTCACGATCCGTGCTATCTAGGGCGCGCCAACGGCGAATACGAAGCACCTCGCGAATTACTTCAGAAATTAGAAGTAGAGTTAGTGGAGATGAAACGCTGCAAAACACGTGGTCTCTGCTGTGGGGCAGGCGGAGCTCAAATGTTCAAAGAATCCGAAGCCGGCACCAAAGATATTAACATAGAGCGTACTGAAGAGGCATTAGAAATGCAACCTGACATTATCGCAGCCGGTTGTCCATTCTGTAATACCATGCTTACCGATGGCGTTAAAGGAAAAGAAAAAGAAGCAGACGTTCAAGTGATGGATGTAGCCGAAATGATTGCTAACGCTGAAGACCTATAAAAAATGCTGACAGACTTTACAAACCTACCCGATGACTCCCGAATTTGGGTCTATCAAGCCAATAGAAAACTAACCGACGAAGAGGTCGAACTTGTCGAAGCCAAAACAAAAGTTTTTTTGGAACGATGGACGGCCCACGGAGCCGATTTGGAAGCGGGCTTTGAACTAAAATACAATCGGTTTATTGTCCTGGGATTGAATCAGGAAAATGCTTCTGCCTCAGGTTGTAGTATTGATGCCTCGGTAAGTTTTATTCAGTCTCTTGAAAAAGAATTGGACGTAGATCTATTGGACAAGATGAACGTCACATTTTACTCGGGAGATTATATCGCTTACAAACCCTTGGCAGATTTCCGAAAAATGGCCAAGGCGCGTTCGGTCTCTCCAAACACGGTGGTTTTCAACAATTTAGTCAACACCAAAGCCGAATATTTGGAGAACTGGGAAGTTCCCGCCAAAGATAGTTGGCATAATCGATTTCTAGCATAGTTTTTGTATCTTTCCGTGCATGAAAAAACTGCTTGCAACCTCACTTTTTGCCCTCATACTATTTCCGGTATTTGCACAGCAAACCAACCCCTTACTCGTTGAAAAAGATTTTAAGAATCAGCAGAAATGGGTAGATAGTATTTATTCCCAAATGACACTTCAGGAAAGAGTGGGGCAATTGTTTATGGCCATTGCCATGTCCAGTGATAGTGAAGCACAATTGAACGCTGTCCGAAATCAAATTCGCGAACAGCATATAGGCGGAATTATTTTTTCTAAAGGAGGACCAATCCGACAAGCAAAATTGAATAACGAGTTTCAAGCACTTTCAAAGGTGCCGTTACTCGTTGGAATGGATGCCGAATGGGGACTCGCTATGCGCCTTGACTCCACCTTCGCCTACCCCTGGAATATGACGCTGGGAGCCATCAAGGACAACAGAATTATAGAAAAAGTAGGAAAGAGAATTGGGGAACACTCCAAACGTCTGGGCGTACATATTAATTTTGCTCCGGTAGTCGACATCAATACCAATCCAAAAAATCCGATTATCGGAAACCGATCATTTGGGGAAGACAAAGAAGATGTCACGCTAAAATCCCTCGCTTTTATGAAAGGAATGCAACAGGCCGGTATTCTAGCCAATGCTAAACACTTTCCGGGACATGGAGATACCGATGCCGATTCACATAAGACCTTACCCACGATTAGTTTTTCGAAGGAACGTATTGATAGTATAGAGCTGTATCCGTACCGAAGACTCATTCAGGATGGTTTGAGCAGCGTAATGGTCGCTCATTTGAACGTGCCTTCCTTGGAAGAAAAAACCGATTTTCCTTCTTCACTTTCAAAAACAATTGTGACCGATATTCTAAAGCGCGAGTTGGGATTTAAAGGACTTATTTTTACCGATGCCCTCAATATGAAAGGAGCGTCCAATTTTAAAGCACCCGGCGAAATTGACCTCGCCGCTTTTTTGGCGGGAAATGATGTACTATTGATTTCAGAAGATATCCCGAAATCACAGCAGCTTCTCATAGATTCGTATCATTCTGGGGTTATTTCTGAAGCCAGATTAGCTCTGTCCGTCAAGAAGATCCTAATGGCCAAGTACAAGGTGGGGCTTAACAAGTACAAACCGGTAGATACTACTTCGATCGTGGCGGATTTAAATTCGGTTATCGATGATACCTTGTATGAAGAAGCCATGGAAAACGCACTTACCGTGCTCAAAGACAAAAACAATAGTTTGCCCATTCAAGATCTTCAGAATAAAAAAATAGCCTACGTAAATTTTGGAGATGATGATGGTACCCATTTTTTAAAGCAACTTCAGAAATACACCAAGGTAGATTGGGTAAAGGCGGACGACCTCGGAGGATATATTGAAAAATTAGCCGCCTACGATCTAACTATTGTTGGTTATCACAAATCAAATGTCCATCCGTGGAAGGACCACAGTTTTACTGAAAAAGAAGTGGCTTGGATATATGAAATTGCAAGAACCAATACGGTAATCTTGGATGTATTTGCCCGTCCCTATGCCTTGTTAGACCTATTGAGCTCAGCCGATATGGAAGGCCTTATACTATCATATCAAAACAGTAAAGTATCTCAGGAGCTTTCGGCGCAACTCATTTTTGGAGCCAGAACTGCAAAAGGCAGGCTGCCGGTTTCCTTAGGAACTGATTTTCCATTGCACACCGGTATAGAAACAAAAGCACTAGGAAGGCTGCAATATGGTACGCCCGAAAGTGTTGGCCTGAGTAGTGAAAAGTTAAAAAAAGTTGATTCCTTGGCACTGGTTGGTATTCACGAAGGAATGCTACCCGGAGCGCAAATTTTAATCTCACGAAAAGGCAAGGTTGTCTACAGTAAGAATTTTGGCTACCATACGCAGGAACAGCTAAATTCGGTAAAGGACAACGACGTCTACGATGTCGCTTCACTAACCAAGATTTTAGCCACACTGCCTTTAGTGATGCAATTGGCAGATCGCGATGTTTTGTATATGGACACCAAGCTTTTTGAAATGCTTCCCGAATACGCCAATTCGAACAAGGCAAATATTTCGCTTCAGGACATGTTGATGCATTATGCACGCCTAAAAGCCTGGATACCTTTTTATACTAAAACCCTGGACAGTGTGACCAAAACGCCCGATACCAGATACTATTCAACCACGCGAAAAGGCCAATTCAATGTACAGGTAGCGGAAGACCTTTATATACGAAACGATTATAAGGACAGTATTTACGAAATTATTCGGAAGAGTGAGCTACGTGACAAGCTAGGGTATCGATATAGCGATTTGCCGTTTTATATTCTGAAAAAATACCTGGAAGAATTCTATGGAAATTCACTCGATGTCATTGTGCAGCGCAGTATTTATGAATCGCTAGGAGCTAATTATACGACCTACTTGCCGCTTCAGAAGTTTTCAAAAATAGATATTGTTCCCACCGAAGAAGATAAAACATTCAGGATGCAGAAAGTTCATGGCTTTGTCCACGACCAAGGTGCTGCGATGTTAGGCGGTGTGAGTGGCCATGCGGGTCTATTCAGCAATGCCAACGATGTTGCCAAAATTATGCAGATGTACGTATGGAAGGGATATTACGGCGGAAAACAATATTTTAAACCGGAAACCTTTGACACATTTAATACCTGTTATTATTGTGACAAAAAAATAAGAAGGGGTGTGGGTTTTGACAAACCACAATTGGGAGATTCCGGTCCTACCTGTGGCTGTGTATCCATGACCAGTTTTGGCCATAGCGGGTTTACGGGGACCTTTACCTGGGCCGATCCTGAAGCGGAAATCGTATACGTTTTCTTATCAAATAGAACCTATCCCGATGCAGAAAACAGAAAATTAATAAGTAGTAACTTGCGAAGTAATATTCAGCAGCTTATCTATGAAGCCATTGAAAAATAATTAAACAAATGAAAATAGCGATAGTTTGTTACCCAACATTTGGAGGAAGTGGCGTTGTCGCAACCGAATTAGGTATTGCCCTTGCCGAACGCGGACACGAGGTGCATTTTATTACTTATAAGCAGCCGGTTCGTTTAGACCTGATATCGCATAATATTCACTATCATGAAGTGACCGTTCCCGATTATCCGTTATTTCACTATCAACCCTACGAGTTGGCACTATCTAGCAAACTGGTAGATATGGTGAAGTTGTACAAGATCGACCTGCTGCATGTACATTACGCAATCCCCCATGCCTATGCCGGCTATATGGCCAAGCAAATGCTGGCCGAAGAAGGTATTTACATACCCATGGTGACCACCCTACACGGTACAGACATCACCCTGGTTGGCAGTCATCCTTTTTACAAACCTGCGGTTACTTTTAGCATCAATGAGAGTGATGCGGTTACTTCGGTTTCTGCAAGTTTAAAGGAAGATACGCTCCGCTTATTTAATATTACCAAGGAGATCGATGTGGTTCCAAACTTTATCGATGTGGCAAAGCATGCACATACTTATACCGATTGCCAAAGGGATCTCATGGCCGAAAAACACGAACGAATTATTACCCATATAAGTAATTTACGCCCCGTAAAACGTGTGACCGATGTCATTGAGATATTTGATAGGATTCAGAAAGAAATTCCTTCTAAATTAATCATAGTAGGCGAGGGACCCGAAAAAGAACTCGGCGAGGCACTCTGCATCAAAAAAGGAATTCAGCATAAGGTGATGTTTCTAGGAAACAGCAGTGAAATTGATAAAATTCTGTGTTTTAGCGATCTGTTCTTACTGCCTTCCGAAAAAGAGAGCTTTGGTTTAGCAGCACTTGAGGCGATGGCGAGTGGTGTACCGGTGATTTCGAGTAATACCGGAGGTTTGGCCGAAGTGAATGTTGATGGTGTAAGTGGTTTCTTAAGTGATGTAGGTGATGTGGATACCATGGCGAAACAGGCCCTCCATATTTTAAGAGACGATGCGGTGTTGCTGAAATTCAAACAGCAGGCTAAAGAAGCCTCCAAAAAATTTGATACCGAAAATATTATTCCCCTTTACGAAGAAGTATATGAAAAAGCCACAAAAAAAGTACTATAGTATCCTTGTAATTGCATTGGCCGGACTACTATTGGCCAGTTGTAAAACACACCCTAGCACCAGCGAGACACCTATGAAAGAAACACTGAGCTTTGAGGTCCTGTTAGCTGGGAACCATGGTAATTTGACAAGAGAGAATACAATCATTAACTCACAAGATGCGCTTGATGAAGTGTTCAAGACAATAACCAGTACTCAGGAACCGAGGGAAGAATTTCCTGAAATAGATTTTTCTTATTATCAGGTAGGATTGGCAAGTATGGGCGAATTGTCCTCGGGAGGGTTTTCACTTACGGTAGACCGCATCGAAAAGACCGAAGCGGGTGTAACTATCTATCTTGGAGGTACGTCCCCTAAACCCGGTGATTATGTGACAACTGTGATGACCTCTCCCTTCATACTTTTCAAATTCGAGAAGCAATCCTTGCCTGTAGCGTTCAAATATGCGTACGAAAAATAACCTCTTGTTAAAGGTGACCGAATTGGCATAATCATATCATTAAAAATGCCCCACCAAAAGTGGGGCATTTAATTTCTATTAAGTGTTCTAATCTAAAACTGGTATCGAACGCCCAAACCTATATCGAAATCGACATCGTCTCGGTAGTCACCAAATCCGAATTCGGGTCTAAAATCCAATGAAATCAGCAAAGGGAAATCAAAATCGTACTCAATACCAATATCTCCGGCGGCAAAACCAAATGTTTCATTGTCCGGGTTTCCGGGGAAATCATTATTAAAGTCAATCTGCCCCAATCCACCCCCGGCACCTACGTACCAGTTGAAATTTCCATCAAGCACCCAAACCCATTGATACAAGCCGGTAAGTTTATAGGCATTCACATGCTTATTGCTCCGCCAACCCAATGCAAATTCGAGACGGTTATTCTCGCTTAACGCGCGTTGATAATTTACTTCAGTTCCAAATCCATCACTATCACCCAGTCGCAAGCCAATGGCATTGTCGGCTATGTTTTGGGCCGCTGCGCTTGCAAATACTCCCAATGTAGCAATCAAAATAAAAAGGATCTTTCTCATAAATGTTTGATTTAAGTTTGTTAACGCTTTAAAAATAGAAGTATTATATACCGTTCCCTGTTAAGGGGCTGCCAAGATTGTTCCCACTTTGCCGAAAATTTTGTTAAAAAACACAAAGCGTTTGCTATTTTTACAAGAGATAATGGAACAAGCACTCGCCAATTTTAAATCTGTATTCGACGGTGACCTTTTTTATGATGTACTTCATAAAGGGATCTATGCTACAGATGCTTCCGTCTACCGAAAACTCCCCCTTGCGGTTGCTTATCCGAAAAGCACTCAAGCCATTCAACAGCTTATTCAATTTGCTACCCAAAATAAAACATCCCTTATCCCGAGGACGGCGGGTACTTCCTTGGCAGGTCAATGCGTGGGTGATGGTATAGTCGTAGATGTTTCCAAATATTTTACTGAAATTATTTCGTTGGACACAGCCGCTAAAACGGTCACCGTACAACCGGGCGTTATTCGTGATGAATTGAATATGTTCTTGGCAGCACACGGGCTGTTCTTCGGTCCAAATACTTCAACTTCCAATCGCTGCATGATAGGGGGCATGGTAGGGAATAACTCAAGCGGTACCACATCTATTCAGTATGGTGTGACAAGAGATAAGGTGGTAGGCCTCACCACACTTTTGTCCAATGGAGAAGAAGTACATTTTAAACCGCTTTCGAAAGCTGCCTTCATCACGAAGACAAAGTTGGATTCTTTGGAAGGTCTTATTTATAAAACACTCTATGAGGCATTGTCTCCCGAAGTGGTTCAGGAAGAAATTCGGAAAGAATTTCCCAAACCGGAAATACACCGAAGAAATACCGGTTACGCCATCGACTCCTTGCTTGATACCGCCGTTTTTAGCAATTCTGAAAAGCAGATAAATATTTGCTCGCTGCTCTGCGGAAGCGAAGGAACCCTCGCTTTTACTACCGAAATCACCTTGCAGCTGAACGAACTTCCGCCTCCACATACCGCTATGGTTGCTGCCCATTACAACAGTTTGAAAAACTGTCTGAACGATGTTAACAGAGTTATGGAACACCAATTACATACCTGTGAGTTGATGGACGACGTAATTTTGGCCTGCACCGCAAAGAACAAAAAATACGAATCCTATCGCTATTTCGTAGAAGGTACCCCCAAAGCTTTACTCTTGCTAGAATTAAAGGCTACTACCGAAGTTGAGCTGGAAAAACAATCCAATGCCTTACTCCAGACATTGTCAACATCGGGATTGAGCTATGCCACGCCCGTATTGAGAGGGGAAGGAATTAAAATGGCCCTAGAGCTGCGAAAGGCAGGGTTGGGTCTGTTGGGAAACATGGTGGGAGACCGAAAGGCGGTCGCCTGTATTGAAGACACCGCTGTGGCCTTGCCCGATTTGCCCCATTTTATAAATGAGTTCTCCGATCTGATGGAACGCTACGACCAGCAAGCTGTGTATTACGCCCATGCGGGGGCAGGCGAATTGCATTTACGACCTATCCTTAATTTAAAGAAGCGGCAGGACGTTGATTTTTTTAGGAAGATCACCACCGAAGTGGCGCTGCTAACAAAGAAATATAAGGGGTCTTTCTCTGGTGAGCACGGTGACGGAATTGTTCGCGCCGAATTTTTACCCATGCTTATAGGAGCCAACAATTACGCGCTTTTAAGGCGAATTAAATATACCTTCGACCCGAATAATATCTTCAACCCCGGGAAGATCGTAGACGCTTTTAAAATGGACGAATCGCTGCGCTATGAGATAGATCGGGAAGAGCCCGTCATTGAGACCCTATTAAATTTTAACGATTCGGAAGGGATACTGCGTTTGGCAGAAAAGTGCAACGGAAGTGGTGACTGCCGAAAATCTCCCGAAGCCGGGGGTGCCATGTGCCCCAGCTATCACGCAACCAAGAATGAAAAAGACACCACACGTGCACGTGCGAATGCACTGCGCGAGGTACTTACTAATAATGAGGCGGTCAATAAGTTTAATTCGAAGGAGTTAAAGGAGGTATTCGATCTGTGCCTTAGCTGTAAGGCCTGTGCTTCGGAATGCCCCAGCAATGTTGATATTGCCAGTGTAAAGGCCGAATTTTTATATCAATACCAAAAGGCAAATGGAGTTTCAAAAGCCGACGCATTCTTCGCGAACAGCAGTAAACACTACAAACTGGCCTCAAAGTTTCCCAAACTGGTCAATTGGGCTTTTCAGAAACCGTTTGTATCAAATTGGATCAAAAAGAACAAGGGAATTGCAAGAGAAAGAAGCCTTCCGAATATTTCAATTAAAAGTTTCAGTAAGCTATTACAAGAAGCTACATATCAAGAATATATAGAAAAAAATAAGTTGTATTTATTCGTAGATGAGTTTAGCAATTATTTGGAAGCCAACATTGCTCAGGACAGCTTTGAATTGTTAGTCGGTTTGGGATATAACGTTGGTGTGGTAACTCATTTGGACAGTGCCAGGGCCTTACTTTCAAAAGGATTTTTAACAGCGGCCAAGCAGCATGCTAATAACAATATTGATTACTTAAAGGAATTAATTTCTGAAAACAACCCCTTAATAGGTATAGAACCTTCGGCTATTCTTGGGTTTCGAGATGAATTCCTGCGGTTAGCCGACAATGTGGAAGCGGCTACTGTTATTTCAAAAAATACCTTTTTAATCGAAGAGTTTTTGGCTTCGGAAATAGAAAAAGGACATATTACAGCCTCGCAATTCACTTCAGAAAAAAAACAAATTAAGATACATACACATTGTCACCAAAAGGCATTGAGCAACCAGAAGGTCACCTTTGATATCTTAAACCTCCCTAAAAACTATACACCCACCATCATTCCGGCGGGTTGCTGTGGGATGGCAGGTAGTTTTGGTTATGAAAAGGCACATTACGAACTGAGTATGCAAATTGGGGAACTTAAATTGTTGCCGGCAGTACGAAAAAGTGCGGAAAACACGCTAATAGCGGCCAACGGAACCAGTTGTAGACATCAAATCAAAGACGGAACCGGGCGGGACGCCTTGCATCCTGTTACTATTTTAAGAAGGGCATTGCTGTAGTTGAGGGGAGTATTTAGAATTTTAAGTGGTGTAAAAAGATTAACCAATTTGTTATTTTTAGGAGTCGATTTTTAAATTTACATTTGTTGAAAACAGGTCTATGGCAGGAAATTCCTTCGGAAGCATATTCAAACTTACCACCTTTGGCGAGTCACACGGCCAAGCGATTGGTGGGATTATTGATGGTTGCCCGGCAGGATTGTCTATAGATTTTAAAGCCATTGAAACTGAAATGGCCAGAAGAAAACCGGGACAGTCGGCTATCGTAACCCAACGTAAAGAATCCGATGCAGTCGAATTTCTCTCCGGAATTTTTGAAGGGGTGACTACCGGAACCCCTATTGGTTTTGTCATTAAAAATACAAACCAGAAATCCGCTGACTATACTCATATAAAAGATACCTACCGTCCATCCCATGCCGATTATACATACGATAAGAAATACGGCATTCGAGATTATCGAGGTGGCGGAAGGTCTTCGGCCAGAGAAACGGCCTGTAGGGTAGTGGCAGGAGCCATTGCCAAACAATTGCTGAAAGACATTAAAATCACTGCCTATGTTTCGGGCGTAGGAGAATTACAGCTTCAGAAAAACTATTCAGAAGTAGACTTTTCAGAAATCGAAAAAAATCCGGTACGCTGCGCCGATGCCGAAATGGCCCTTCAAATGGAGGCCTATATCAAAGAAATTAGAAAACAAGGTGATACTGTAGGCGGTATAGTGACCTGTGTGCTACAAAATGTTCCCCTAGGACTGGGGGAACCTGTTTTCGATAAACTGCATGCCCAACTGGGCAAGGCCATGCTGTCCATAAACGCGGTAAAGGGATTTGAATATGGCAGCGGATTTGCAGGTACGCATTTAAAAGGGAGTGTGCACAATGACCTTTTTAATGAAGATGGAAGCACAAAAACCAATTATAGCGGTGGTATACAAGGAGGCATCAGTAATGGAGCCGACATTTATTTTAAGGTGGCCTTTAAACCCGTCGCAACCATCATGCAGTCGCAAGAAACTATAAATTCGGAAGGCGAAAAGGTAGCAATGCAAGGCAGGGGGAGACACGATCCCTGTGTGGTTCCAAGGGCGGTACCCATCGTTGAAGCTATGGCAGCACTAGTGGTAGCCGATTTTTGGTTACTGAACAAAACAGCTAAATTGTAAATTCAAAATCTATCTATGAAAAAACTGGCACTACACTGGCAAATTTTATTGGGAATGGTTCTAGGGGTCATCTTCGCATTGATCATGACCAACTTTACCTGGGGAGCGGACTTTATAGGCGATTGGGTAAAGCCCTTCGGAACTATTTTTATAAATGCGCTGAAGCTGATTGCAATCCCCCTTATCCTAGCGGCATTGATCAAAGGTATATCCGACTTAAAGGACATTTCAAGCCTTTCAAAAATGGGGATTCGCACCATAATTACCTATGTACTTACCACGGTGATTGCCGTTTCAATAGGTATTGGGGTGGTGAGCACCATTAAGCCGGGGACGTCCATCAATGAAGATACGAGAAACGAATTAGTGGAGGCCTATGGTGGTGACGCCGAACAAAAAAGGCAAGACGCCCTTAAGCAAAAAGAAGCGGGGCCATTACAAGCTTTGATTGACCTGGTACCGGAAAATATTTTTAGTGCCGCTTCTAGTAATCGCAATATGTTACAGGTAATTTTCTTTTCCGTATTTTTTGGAATAGGACTGATTTTAATACCTGAGAAAAAAGCGAGAACGGTCAAAGAATTCTTTGACGGGTTTAATGAGGTGATTCTAAAAATGGTCGATCTAATAATGTTGGCGGCTCCCTACGGTGTGTTTGCTTTATTGGCGGCGCTGGTTGTAGAAGCCCCAAGTGCCGACTTATTTGCTGCACTTGGCATGTATGCCCTGTCTGTGGTTGTTGGTTTGACATTGATGATTGGCGTATACCTCTTATTAGTAAAAATATTTACTAATAAATCTCCCTTGTTTTTCTTAAACGGAATCGCTCCGGCGCAGTTACTTGCATTTTCTACCAGTTCGAGTGCTGCTACGCTGCCGGTGACCATGGAGCGTGTAACCGAACACCTTGGTGTTGACGAAAAAGTTTCCAGTTTTGTCTTACCCATTGGCGCAACCATAAATATGGACGGAACAAGTTTGTACCAGGCCGTAGCTGCCATATTCATTGCCCAAGCCTTTGGCATGGACTTAACTGTTGGAACACAACTCGGAATTATTGCAACCGCAACCTTGGCTTCTATCGGCTCGGCAGCTGTACCCGGCGCCGGCATGGTGATGCTTGTAGGAGTATTGGGCTATGCCGGTATTCCTGAAGCCGGACTAGCACTTATCTTTGCTGTAGACAGACCCCTAGATATGTGTCGTACGGTGATAAACGTAACAGGGGATGCAGCCGTTTCTATGATGGTGGCCAAGTCGCAAGGAAAACTGGGCGAACCGAAGGTGAAGGATTGGGATGATCATTATCCAAAGAAAAAATAAAGTCAGGTTTTACAACTAAATACTTTTTTTTGTACTTTTAAGCTTCTCACCAAAACTTAATGAATTCCTCAGGCAAGATTAACGTCTTAGCCTGAAAGGCTATGACCTAAATGCTCATAGTATGAAAAGAATTTATGTAGTGATCGTCACCCTGTTTATTTCGAATGTAAATGTATCACAGGTCGGAATTGGAACCACAAATCCGTCACATGCAGCCATGTTAGAAGTAAGTGCAATCTCCGGCACCGACTACAAAGGCTTGATGCCACCGAGGGTGGCTACGCAGACCGAACGCGATGCCATCAATGCTACCTCCATCGATAGCGGCCTGTTGGTTTTTGTAGAGAACACCGGAACCTTCGAAATATGGAACGGTATTTTTTGGGAAACCATCTACACACTATCCACACAGGCACAGACCTTGGCATTTCAGGATTTTGACACCAATCTGAGTTGGAATTACACCGTAACACCTGCGTTCTATAACACGGCCGGTGATATTTGGGATACCGTCGCCTCTTTAGGCAGTGGAACGAGTGCCATAGATCTTGTTTCCGGATACTTTTTGGGATGTAGAGATCTGAATAACCCAAACGGTGGAGGAAATATTTTCCACGAAATCGCCTTTGTCAATGTAGCTGTTTCCGGCGTTGTCAATGCCCGTATTGCATTCGATTATGACGTATTCGAATTTGACAACGGGGACGATGTGCGTTACGAATTGTTTTACGACGATGTAGGGCAGGGGCAGGTGGTTTTAATAAACGGTGCCGGCGATTATTCCGAAGAAGGCACCCTCATCCTCAACATTCCCGGTTCGGTAACCAATGTGCGCCTAACACTGGGAATTATTCAAAACGGGGATGCCGATTTCGCAGGCTTTGACAATTTTAGAGTTTATGGGCAGTGAAGTCTTAAAACCGGTATCACTTTGAAATTTCAGTAGAATTGCTATCTTTATTTCGAACAAATACCGGCCTTCATGAACGTTTGCTTTATCATGTATCCTTGGGAAGAAATTAAACCCGAAGACGACTCAACCTTAGCGATGATCCACGAATTTGTAAAACGCGGACATGGCGTAGCGATTACCACACCGGCTAATCTAACGATACGTGACAGTGTGGCGTTTGCCTTTTCGAAGTGTATCAAGCGAAAAGAAAAAATTTCGAGCAGCCTGAAGGCTTTTCATACCAGAACCGAGTTCTACGATGAAATGCTTCCCCTGGCAGGATTCGATGTTATTATATTGCGTAGCAATCCACCTCTGGATATGATTATGCTCAATTTCTTGGATTCGGTAAAGGACGATGTGTTTATCATGAACGATCTAGACGGTATACGACGCGCTAACAACAAGTTGTATACAGCTGTATTTGAAGACGAGAACAACGAAATGATACCGCGAACGCACGTCACCAAGAACAAGGAATACCTCAAAAAAACCATCAAAGAGGGGCCAGATAAAATGATCCTCAAACCCTTGAATGGCTTTGGCGGCTCCGGTGTTATCTTAATTGAAAAGCGGGCCATGCTGAGTATCAATTCGCTTTTAGATTTTTATATTGACAATGCCGATGGCACCTCAAATTATGTGATCCTACAAGAATATATTGAAGGAGCCGATCAAGGAGATGTGCGCATCCTATTGCTGAACGGGAAGCCCATAGGCGCTATGAAACGCGTCCCGGGTGAGGAAGATCATCGCTCCAATGTTAGTGCCGGGGGCTCGGTACAAAAACATTCCCTGAGCAAAAAGGAAAAGGAATTATGCCGACGTATTGGTCCGAAACTTGTAAAAGACGGTCTGTATTTTGTTGGTATCGATGTGATCAACGATATGTTGGTGGAAGTAAACGTAATGTCTCCGGGAGGCATCACCTATATGAACAGGGTATACAAAACCAAAGTACAGGAAAAGATCGTAGACTTTGTGGAGGACAAGGTATTGGAACGGGTGGCCGCCTTCGAAAGAAGACACAAACTGCGTAAACATGTGGACGAAGCCTAATGGAAAGACTTTCTGTTTCTGAAATAATGGGTCGAATTGAGGCGGAAGCCCATTTTGAAGCGATTGCTGAGGACTATTCCTTTACCCTTAAAATTGAAGAATACGTTCCCTATGTCTGTGGTGCGGTTCACGATGGGCATCAATTCAGAAAGGAACTCTGGGACAATTGCCTTCATACCGAATACGATCGCTGGTTTGAAGAAGATCCCTGTACCAAGGAATTCGTAAAAACACACCCCATTGTGATCGCCGGTTGCGACAGTCGGTTTGAATACGACCTAAATCGCGAACCCGAAAGTGCCATCTTCGATACGGCTTGGGGGAAACAACTTTGGAAAACGCCACTCGACAAAGAACAACACGAAAAAAGTCTGGCAAAGCACAGCAATTTCTACAAGGTAACGCACGCACTCATTAATAAACTAGAAGCGAAATTTGGTGTTGCTGTGGTCTACGATATGCACAGCTACAACTGGCGCCGTTGGGACAGAGAGGTGCCGGTCATTAATTTGGGAACGTCTAATATAGACAACGATCGCTTCGGAAGTGATGTAGAACGTTGGCGACAGTCGCTTTCAGAATTGATACTACCCAATCTCAAGGAGGTAAGTTCAAAGATCAATGACACCTTCTTCGGAAATGGATATTTTCTGAAATACATTACGCAGAACTTCAGAAATACCTTAGTTTTGGCAACTGAATTCAAAAAGATCTATTGTGACGAGTTACAGCAGCGTGTATTTCCGGAAGTAGTTGCGGCTATTGAGCAACAGCTTCAGAAAAAAATAGTGGAACACGCCAATTCGTTTTACAATATCCATAAAAAAGAGGCATGAGTCGTATCGACAGTCTAAGAAAAGAAAATCCGAATTTATTCCGAATTGACCACCAGTTAAACCTTTTGGTGCAGAAGATTGAACTCCTCAACTATATCAATCCAACCAATATTGAACAGGAAAAACGCAATTTCTTCTCGTCAAAATACAATATCAATCCCAACTTCAAATACCGGAAGATTGACTTCAACGCTCATAAGGTGCAGCAGGAATTGTTTTCACAGGATATTGATACCATACTGGATGACAGGTCCCGTGCATTCTACCAAGATGTGATCTACGATTATTCGGGACTGGTGCAGTGTATAGAAACCATTGGGCAGGGTAGGAAGTTCTATTACAATGCCCTAAAATCGTTTGGAACTCCGACACAGAAAGACGTAGAGAATGCCCAATTCATTTTGCATTTTGAAGACGATACCTACGATCAAGAAATGTTTCCAATCTTTAATGTGGATGAAGCGGAGGCCTATTTCCAGAAATTTACACAGCGCTACGACTTCCAACTAAAAATAAAACATTCTACCAAATTGGCTGCCGCAGCCATGGTGCTTAACAACACACAAACCCTATTACTCAAGAAAAACCACCGCTTTAGTACCAATCAGTTAAAGGTTTTGGCCAATCATGAGATTGGCGTGCATTTGGTGACTACTTTTAACGGACTCAATCAAGCCTTAAAAATATTTCACAACGGATTTCCAAACAATGTGGAAACACAGGAAGGGCTGGCGGTTTTTAGTGAATATATGAGCGGTTGTTTGACGCTACACCGATTAAAAGAGCTTTCGTACAGGGTGATAGCAGCCGACAGTTTGCACAAGGGTTTTAATTTTTGTGACACCTTTGATCTCTTGCACAATCAGTATAAGTTGAATCGGGAAGAGTCCTATAATATTAGCCTTCGAGCCCATAGAGGAGGTGGATTTACCAAGGATTATATGTACCTCACCGGACTTAAGAAGGTGTACAACTATTACCAGACGGAAGGCGATCTGGATGCGTTAATGGCGGGCAAAGTTTCCATGGAGCATGCCGATATTGTTACCAAATGGCAAACGGAAGGCTTGGCACAGCCTATACGCTATCGCAATTTGGCTTTTACTTCGAATGAGAATACAAATGCAAAACTGAATTTTATACTTCAGAACCTCAAATAGCTACAAAAATTTCTTTTTTAATTCGGGTGTTGGGATCATACAGCTTTCCTTTTTTCCGAACCATTTATAGCGGTTCTTGGCAATATAATCGTATACCCAATTTCGAATAAATCGCGGTACAATCATAAAGACATACAATAGGGGATAGCCTCCGGAAAGAGATTTGGCCGCCGTTAATGCAGCCGATGATTTTTCAAGGTGTTTGTCTCCATCAATCAGAATAATCGAATCGGTCTTGGAGGTATCAATTTGATGCTTTTCAACTAGTGAGGCACCAATTTCACTCTGCAAAGCGGCAAACCGAAAACGGTCCTTCTTGTCCCGCTTAATAATAAAGGTCACCGAAGCATTGCACAAATTGCAGACACCGTCGAATAGAATGATTTTATGCGTCTTTTCGGTTTCCATTATACCTTCTCCAGTTCTTCCATATTCACATTGGTGGTAAACATACCGTAGTTTACAATGGCCTTGTGCTTTTCAATGGTATCGATGGTGCCAATCGCCCTCCCATCGATCATACGAACACGGTCACCCACCTTAAGCACCACCTTTGGCTTTGGTGGCGGTGCTTTCTTCGCCTCCTCCTTTTCCTTCTTTTTCCGTTCTCGAATTACAGCCACCTTTTTTTCAACTTCTACTTCAACCTTTCGTTCCTTCTGTTTTACTGCGCGTTTGACCTTGGGTGCTAACTTCTTTCGCTTGCTGTTTTCCACCATCACCAATTTGACCAATTCGTCTATGAGTTCCTTTTTACGTTTGTTGTTAAAGTATTTTTCTGAAAGCGCATCGAATTTCTTGCCCAGGGCGATAAGCTTTTGGTTGGCATCGTACAATTCCTGATAGCGCTCCAACTTTTCCTGAACGCGAGCGTTCACTTCTTCCAGTTGCTTTCCTTCCTCACGTGCTTTCTGTTCTTCTGTCTTTAAACTTTCGGAGGTACGCCGAAGTTGCGAACGTTCCTTCTGTAAATTGGCAATGGTCTTGTCGAAGCGAATCTTCCCGCGCTCGATCTTTTTCTTCGCCTTATTGATCAAACTATAAGGGATTCCATTTTTTTGCGCTACTTCGAAGGTGAAAGAACTACCTGCCTCTCCTAGATGTAGCTTATACATGGGTTCTAGGCTTCGGCTGTCAAATTGCATATTGGCGTTCATGGCATGAGGTAATTCATTTGCCAACAACTTCAAATTGGTATAATGCGTCGTAATAATACCAAAGGCTTCGCGTTCGTAAAACACCTCCAAAAAAGTTTCAGCAAGGGCACCGCCTAATTCTGGATCACTTCCCGTTCCAAATTCATCAATTAAAAAAAGCGTGTTCTTGTTGCACTTCTTTAAAAACTGATTCATTTTTTTGAGTCGGTAACTATAGGTGCTCAAATGATTTTCGATGGACTGATTATCCCCTATATCGGTAAGGACGCGATCGAAAAAGCAAAGCTCACTCTGTGGCTCACACGGAATAAGCAGGCCACTTTGCAACATAACCTGCAGTAGGCCCACCGTTTTGAGGGTAATGCTCTTTCCACCTGCATTTGGCCCGGATATCACAATAATGCGCTTTTCGTGCTCCAATTCGATGGTCTGAGGATAGGTCTTTTCTTTTCGTTTTTTATTAGATACCCATAAAATTGGGTGGAAGGCTTTTTCAAGGTAAATCCGCTTTTCCTTTGTAATGACCGGCAGAATTCCGTTGATCTCACGCGCGTACCTTGCCTTGGCGTACAAAACGTCGATTTGGATTAGGTAGGACTGAAATTCTTTTAGCAAATCCTTATGCGGGCGGATAAACTCGGTCAGCGCTTTTAAAATGCGTTTTACCTCTTCCTGTTCTTCGTATTCCAGATTGCTGAGCTCATTGGTAAATTCCAATGTGTCCTGAGGCTCCATATATACGATACTACCCGTCTTGGAACTCCCCAGAACAGCACCGTTCACCTTTTTGCGATACATGGCCTTTACCGCCAACACACGTCGGTTCTCAACGATGGTTTCCTTGATATCGTCCAGATAATCGGCCTGCGCATAGCGAGACAAGGCCTTGGTAAAAGACGAATTGATCTGACCCTTTACCTGTTGTAATCGCCGTCTGATGCTCAAGAGTTCATCGGAGGCATCGTCTTTCACTTCACCGTATCTATCGATTACTTTTACAATAGCTTCGGAAAAGATTGGGGTATAATTTATTTCTGAAGAAAAGGCATGCAGGAACACATAGAATTCTTCGTACTTGGTAAAAAACTGAAGTAGTGTTTTGGTGGTTTCCGAAACACTTAGAATTCTCCGAAAACCGGCTACTTCCAAGGAGCTATTTTCAATGCCCAACAGCTTGAGCTCTTTAAAAATAGGTTCAAATCCGTGATTGGGAATAGGATTGTCTCCATGGAGTGATGCTGTAAATTCCTTTAGGCGGTATAGTTCGGGAATTATGGCGTCCGTTTCTTGAAACGGACCAATGGCAAGCACGCTTTCGGTTCCGGGCTCTGTGATACAGAAGTGAGCCACCTGCTGTAAGACAGTCGGAAATTCAAGGTCTTCTAAAGTTTTTTTTCCAATGCGAACCATTCCTTTTTATTCTTGTAATTTTACAAACTGGAAGCACAAAAGTACTAATAATGGATGTAAAAATTGAGCCGACATGGAAGGAACAATTGGGTGGTGAGTTTGGCGCAGCCTATTTTAAAAAACTCATTGCGTTTGTCAGAAGTGAATATAGATCGCAGCCTTGTTTCCCACCCGGAAATCGGGTCTTTGCAGCCTTTGATCATACCTCCTTCGAAAAAGTAAAGGTGGTGATCATAGGGCAGGACCCCTATCACGGACCGGGACAGGCCAATGGATTGTGTTTTTCGGTGGCCGATGGTGTTGCCAAACCTCCTTCATTACAAAATATTTTTCGGGAGATCAATTCAGACTTAGACATCCCCATCCCCAATACTGGAAATTTGGAACGCTGGGCAGAGCAGGGGGTATTGTTGTTGAATGCGACACTTACGGTGCGAGCCCATGAGGCAGGAAGCCATCAGAATAAGGGGTGGGAGCAATTTACCGATGCGGTGATTGATACGCTTTCCGCAAGACGAGATGGGTTGGTTTTTTTACTATGGGGTGGTTATGCAAAAAAGAAAGGTTCGAAGATAGACAGTAGGAAGCATTTGGTATTGAGCAGCGGTCATCCATCGCCATTAAGCGCCAACAGAGGCTATTGGTTTGGCAATAAGCACTTCAGTAAAACAAATAAGTATTTAGAGGAACATAAAAAAACACCAATTAAATGGTGATATAAATAGAACTGGGGAGATGTATTTCTATTCTTCTTCCGGAAAATCGTGTTCGGTGGCATCATTGCAACTAAACTGTAACAACAAGAAGTTTGTTACTAGTAAGCCCCCCAAAACAATAAAAAAAGTGGTCATAACTATTGTATTTATACAACTAAGATGCACAGGTTGATTTAGGGTTGCGTGATTTCTTAAAAAAATATTAATTTTTTTATGGGAGCTCGTTATTCAGTGAACAACAAGGCTTCGGAAGGCACAATCTTCTTGATAAGATCCAAGGAAAACAACTCTTTTTGTACACGTTTCGCTTCGAGCTCGGAAAGCTGTTGCTGACTCCAGTCTGTCAGGCTGAGCCATTGCTGCACGTCCTCGAGTTTCTGACCGTAGCGTGTAGCAATAAGGGCATCGATATCGGGAATACGCTTAAACGTCCGGGTTGTTTTGTTGATGATGTCCAAGATATTTTGAATCGCTTTCGCATCCCGCTCCAAAACTTCATTTCGCACCGCGATGACAAAACAAGGCCAGGGGGTAGGACATTCACCAACCATCCGAAAAAGACCTTCATCCACATAGGGCTTGGTAGTAAATTTTTCCCATAAAAAATAATCCCCTTTACCATTAGGCAAACTCTCTAGGGCACCTTCCAAATCTTTAATCACCTTAAACTTTAAGTCGGATTCTTTGTCCCAACCCTGATTTTCGGCATTGACATAGGCCATTAGGTGGGAGCCGCTTCCAAAGCGACTAATGGCAGCATAGGTTCCTTTAAGGTCGGCAACAGATTTATACGAAGCATTTTTAGCAACATGTATGCCCCAGATAAGGGGTGATTTCACAAATACTTGTACGATCTTAGACGGATTCCCTTTTATAATGTCCCGGATGATGCCTTCGGTCAAGATCACGGCCATATCGATCTCACCCTCCCTAAGGGCTTTGCACATCTGACCTGTCCCTCCATGGTAATCCTTCCACCGCAAATTCACACCTACCTCATGATATTCCTTATTCCGCAAGGTGAGATACCATGGTAAATTAAAATGCTCGGGTACGCCACCTATCTTTAAATTTTTCATCCTACTAAATGATCTAAGGTATATTGTATAAGTCCATCGACGGTAGCCATGGAATCTTTACTGAAAGTGCCCTGTGCTCTGTTGGCTATTATGGCATTGAGCGATACGGCTCGATGTCCGAGTAGTTTGGCCAAGCCATAGATTGCCGCGGTTTCCATTTCGAAATTGGTAAGCCGTATTCCCTTATACGAAAAAGATGCAATCTTATCTTGCAATGTTTCGTCTTGCAACGCAAGTCGCAACACACGTCCCTGAGGTCCGTAAAACCCCACGTTGGTTCCGGTTAATCCCTCGTGCATTTTTTCCGAAGAAAACAACCGCAGCAGTGCTTCATCTGCAGCTACCACATACGGCGTGGCATTGATTTTATTCCATTGCGTATGCTTTATAAAAGCTTCGGAAAGCGTTCGATTTAAAATATCTTCCGTGGCATAAAAATGAAGCAAATTGTCGAGGCCGATTGCAGAATGACTCATTAAAAATGAATCCACCGGAATAGTGGCTTGTATGGATCCGGACGTTCCAATTCTAATAATAGTTAAAGAAGATAGGTCTTTTTTGATGCTGCGCGTAGTAAAATCGATATTCACCAAGGCGTCCAGTTCATTTAAAACAATATCGATATTGTCCACGCCAATGCCACTGGAAATCACAGAAATCCGCTTTCCCTTATAGGTGCCGGTATGTGTGATGAATTCCCTATGCGCCGCTTTTACTTCAATGTGATCAAAATAGTTGGAAACCATGGCCACGCGATCTGGGTCACCTACTGTTATGATCGTATCGGCAATTTCACCGGGCAGCAACCGCAAATGGTAGATGCGTCCTTCGGGGTCGAGGATTAATTCAGATTCGGGGATTCTAATAGCTTTTTTATCCGCCAACACGTTTTGTTTTAAAACCTTTCTCCTTTAAAAATGCCATGATCTTATCGCGATAATCTCCTTGAATAATAATTTGCTCGTTCTTAAAACTCCCACCTACGCTTAGAAATTGTTTCAACTCCTTTGCCAGTTGCTTAAAGTCGCTATCGGCTCCGGTATATCCTTCGATAATCGTTATGGGCTTTCCCTTGCGCTTTTCGAACTTACAAATAAGCGGGTCGTCCTGCATCCAAATAGCAGGTTCGCCATGCTCCTCCGGTGTTTCGGAAGCCACATGCTCCGGAAATAAGTTCTTAAGCTGATCCTGTAAATCCATTACTTTTTAATAAGTCCAATTTCTACCAACCGCTGATGTAGGAAGTCACCTGCTGTAATATCATCGAATGCTTTGGGATGCTCTGCATCCACACATTCCGGTAGGCAATTGAGTTTCATATCACTTCGAGGGTGCATAAAGAATGGAATGGAATACCGCGGCGTGCCCCATTGTTCTTTGGGCGGATTTACCACACGATGGATGGTAGACCGCAGTTTATTATTGGTATGACGCTCCAGCATATCGCCCACGTTTATCACTAATTCGTCTTCTTCGGGGATGGCATCGATCCATTGACCATCGTTTCGCAGCACCTGTAATCCGCCGGAGGAAGCACCCATTAATAAGGTAATTAAATTGATGTCGCCATGGGCGCCTGCGCGAACCGCTCCTTTTGGCTCTTCGGTAATAGGAGGGTAGTGGATGGGCCGTAAAATGCTATTGCCATTGGTCACCCAATAATCGAAATAATGCTCATCGAGGCCAATATAAAGGGCCAGAGCTCGCAATACATAGACCCCTGTTTTTTCCAACATACGATAGGCCTCCATACCAGTGGCATTGAAGTTTGGTATTTCGGTGACGGTAACATTGTCCGGGTAGCTATCGGGGAGATTTGCATCGGAAGCAGGTTCTTGACCAAAATGCCAAAATTCTTTTAAATCGCCTTCCTTCTTGCCTTTGGCGTGTTCCTTTCCGAAGGAAACATAACCACGTTGTCCACCCAATCCTTCAATTTCATATTTTTTCTTGGCGCCTAGCGGTAAGGCAAAGAACGCCTTCACCTCCTTATATAGATTCTCAACCAGCGCATCACTCAGAAAATGATTTTTCAATGAGACAAAGCCAATTTCTTCGTAGGCCTTTCCAATTTCGTCAACAAACTTTTGCTTTCTATCCGGATCTCCCGATATGAAATCGGCTAGGTCAACACTAGGTATATTGTTCATAAGAATTGTATTTTAGTCTACAAATATACCAAATTCAGCCAGCAATTCCGAAGAGAAAAAAGTGGTATTATTTCTTTATTACACTGGGTTTTTTTCTACTTTTGGGCTATTCAAATTTTAAACATGGGCTCCAAAACTTTGCCAACAGTACATTTTAACTACCAAACCAAAGATCTTGATGATAATACGCTGATTTCCTTATACAAGGGAATGCTAAAACCGCGCCTTATCGAAGAGAAGATGCTCATTCTACTCCGTCAAGGAAAAATCTCTAAGTGGTTTAGCGGTATCGGTCAAGAAGCCATCGCTGTGGGAATAACCACCGTGCTGGATAAGGACGAATATATTTTACCCATGCACCGAAACCTCGGTGTCTTTACAAGTCGTGATATACCCTTATACCGCCTGTTCTCACAATGGCAGGGGAAGGCAAACGGCTTTACCAAAGGACGCGACCGCAGCTTTCATTTTGGCACCCAGGAATTCAATATCGTAGGGATGATCTCCCATTTAGGCCCTCAATTTGGCGTGGCCGACGGGATTGCTCTTGCCAACAAGTTAAAGGGCAATAATAAGGTATGTGCCGTATTTACAGGGGAAGGCGGTGCCAGTGAAGGCGATATACACGAGGCACTCAATGTGGCGTCGGTTTGGGACCTGCCGGTGTTATTTTGTATAGAAAACAATGGCTACGGACTTTCTACTCCAACAAAAGAACAGTACAACTGTGAGCATTTGGCAGATCGCGGGAAGGGCTACGGAATGGAGAATTACATCATTGATGGCAATAACATCATAGAAGTATACACCAAGGTAAAGGAATTGGTGGAAAGCATGCGTACAAATCCGCGTCCCGTATTACTAGAATTTAAAACCTTTAGAATGCGCGGCCATGAAGAGGCCAGTGGTACCAAATACGTGCCGCAGCAGTTGTTAGATGAATGGGGGGCTAAAGATCCGTTGGAGAATTATGCGGCCTACCTACGGGAAAATAATATCTTATCGGAAGAAGACGAGGTGCGCTTTAAAACAGAAATCGTACATGAAATAAACGAAAATTTAGACCTGGCTTTTGCGGAACCAAAAATTGAACCCAATGAAAGTGTCGAATTAAATGACGTATTTCATCCCTTTACATATCAGGAGATTACACCAAATGAAACCACAAAGGAGTTACGTCTTATTGACGCTATTTCTGAAGGCTTAAAACAATCGATGGAACGGCATGAGAACCTGATCTTAATGGGGCAGGATATCGCTGAATACGGAGGGGTTTTTAAAATTACCGAAGGCTTTGTGGAAGCATTTGGCAAGGCACGCGTTCGAAATACCCCTATCTGCGAATCGGCTATCGTTTCGGCCGCCATGGGACTGTCCATCAACGGTTTTAAATCGGTAGTAGAAATGCAGTTTGCCGATTTTGTTACATCGGGATTCAACCCTATTATTAATTATCTGGCAAAGTCGCATTACCGTTGGAATGAAAAGGCCGATGTCGTGGTGCGAATGCCCTGTGGGGCAGGAGTGAGTGCAGGTCCGTTTCACAGTCAGACGAACGAGGCTTGGTTTACACATACCCCCGGATTAAAGGTGGTGTATCCTGCGTTTCCCTACGATGCAAAAGGACTGTTGGCAACCAGTATTGAAGATCCAAACCCGGTATTGTTCTTCGAACACAAGGCCCTATACCGAAGTATTCGCCAGGAAGTGCCTACCGATTATTATACCCTTCCGCTTGGCAAGGCCGCACTGCTAAAGGAAGGTGGTGATGTGACCATCATAACCTACGGAGCAGGGGTACATTGGGCCCTGGAGACCTTGCATGAGCTTTCGGAGGTATCGGCAGATCTTATCGACCTTCGAACCCTGATGCCGCTAGATACTGAGGCAATTTTTGCTTCGGTAAAGAAAACGGGAAGAGTTGTTATCTTACAGGAAGATTCCCGTTTTGGAGGCATTGCCTCCGATATTTCGGCCCTGATTTCAGAAAGCTGTTTCGAACATTTAGACGCACCCATTAAGCGCGTGGCAAGTATGGAAACACCCATACCTTTTGCTGCCCAACTGGAAACGCAGTACCTGTCCAAAGGAAAATTTAAAGAGGCTCTATTAGATGTATTGCATTATTAATTCGTTAACATTTGTTGTTAAACTTAAAACAAACATTCGTTCCGGTGCCTGATTTCATTGTATCTTTAGACTAATACTAACCCTAAAATCAACTTACTATGGTACGCTGGATCATTACTTTTTTGGTCATTGCAATTATTGCCGCCATTTTCGGATTCGGGAATATAGCAGGCGCGGCAACCGGGATTGCAAAAATAATTTTCTATATCTTTATCGTATTACTTGTACTATCTTTACTCAAAAGATTGTTTAGCAGGTAATCAAATTTCAACTAATACTAACTAAAATCGAACCTCATATGAAAAAACTATTTGTATTTGCTGTATTTGCAGCAGTACTACTCTCGTGTGGTACTCCAAAAACCGTTCAAGAATCAAGAAAAATAATCAAGGGATATTGGTCTTTAGACGCTATATCATATAGTGAATCGGGCAAATTCAATGTCACCATGTTCAACGACACCTCCAAGGAGTGTTTTGAAGGCACATCATGGCGCTTTATCCCCAATAACAATACAGGTGTATATACCGTAAACAATGGAAATTGTCCAACCGGTGATCGCAACTTTATCTTCGATATTCAGGAGATGGATGTGAATTCGGGACTGTATGATTTCTTGCTGAAACCCACGAATACCAAAGGTAAGTCCGATGACAACCGAGGCTTCCGGGTGCGTTTGGCACAATTAAACGATGCTTCCATGCGCTGGGAGCAAACGGTTACCCTTGAGGGGAAACCTTTTAAAATAACTATGAACTTTTCAAAAATTAGCGAATAATGAAAACACTATTTAAATCAATCTCTTTAGGAATTTTGGCTGTAGCGCTGGTTACTAATCTATCCAGCTGTGAGGCCACAAAAAATGCAAATAACAAACAAAAGGGAGCCGTTATTGGGGTTGCCAGTGGTGCCATATTGGGTGCTATTATAGGTAACAACGTGGGTAAAGGCGGAAATGGTGAGATGGGTGCCGTTATTGGTGGTGTTGTTGGAGGTACCGCCGGTGTCTTAATCGGTGCTAAAATGGACAAACAGGCTCAGAAAATCGAAGAAGAAATCCCCGGAGCCCAGGTAGAACGTGTAGACGACGGGATTGTTATCACTTTCGATGAAAACAGCGGTGTGTATTTCGATACCGGAAAATACAATATCAACGCAGCCTCTCAGGCCAATCTCGATAAGCTAACCGGAATTCTGAAAGAATATGTAGACACCAATGTATTGGTGGTTGGACATACCGACAGCGTTGGTTCGGACGAATCGAATATGACACTTTCTAAGAACAGAGCCATGGCAGTGACCAACTATTTTACAGCCACCAAAGGACTTAGTGCCGGAAGATTTACAACCAATTGGTTTGGCGAGCAAAGCCCGGTGGGAGACAATGCTACTGCCGAAGGTAGAGCCCAGAACCGCAGGGTTAATATTGTAATTGTTCCCAACGAGAAGATGAAGCAAGAGGCGCAAAAGGAAGCCAATAAAGGCTAAGCCTGCGATTGACATAATAAATAGTCCCGTTTTCAATGGAAGACGGGATTTTTTTTTGCCGAAAAAAAGACCGAACTTTAAGTGATGACTACAAAAGGCCCTTGGGATGTATTAATAATAGGCGGCGGCCTCGCCGGACTTACATGCGCATTGCAGCTGTCCAAGGCGGGCGTACAGGTTTTGGTGATAGAAAAGCAACCCTATCCCCACCACCGGGTTTGTGGCGAATACGTTTCGAACGAAGTGCTACCCCATTTAAACTCATTGGGCATCGACCCTTTTGCCGCAGGGGCCAAGCCAATCACACGGTTCGAAATGAGTACCAAGAAAGGCGCACTGCTTTCCACCGAATTACCGTTGGGCGGCTTTGGCATTAGTCGGTATGCCTTTGACAATTTACTATACGAGGCGGTAAAAAATAAAGCCGACATCCTTTTTGAAACGGTTGAAAGCGTCACTTTTTCTAATGAAATGTTTTCGGTTAGTACACTTAACCGCAACACCTATAAGGCAGCCTATGTGGTTGGCGCCTTTGGAAAACGCTCTCAGCTAGATATATCACTGAAGCGGTCGTTTATACAACAGAAATCCCCCTGGCTAGGGGTTAAAATGCATTACCAAGCCGAATTTCCGGACGATTTGGTGGCATTGCACAATTTTGAAGGCGGGTATTGCGGCCTCTCCAAAACCGAAACCGATGTGGTAAACGCCTGCTATTTGACGACCTATGCCTCCTTTAAGCACCATGGGAATATAGCAGCCTTTCAGCAAAACGTACTAGCTAAAAATCCACATCTGGCCGCATTTTTTAGCGATGCCATCCCTGTATTCGAAAAACCCTTGACGATTAGTCAGATATCTTTTGAACAGAAAAAGCCGGTGGCCGATCATATTTTTATGATAGGGGACAGTGCCGGACTCATACATCCACTCTGCGGAAATGGGATGGCGATGGCCATCCACGGGGCCAAGCTGTTTTCGGAACGCTATTTAGCAGCCGGACAGCAGGGCGGTATCCATCGAGAACAATTGGAAATGGATTACACCCGAGCCTGGAAGACCACTTTCGAAAAGCGATTGCGGACAGGGCGACGTATACAGAGTGCGCTGCTGCATCCTATAGCAGCAAAGGTAGGACTGGGTTTGGTAAAATCCATGCCTTCGATCCTACCGCATATTATCAAGAAAACACATGGAACCCTGGTCTAAATGGTAGTTTTTTCAGCAAAATATCGCTCGGAGGCAGTGGAGATCATGGACGATTTCAACCTACAAGGAGGGGAAATGAAACGATTGCTTTCCGATTTGCGGTGGGTGAACAAATGGTTGGGTGGAACCGAGATTAGTCTGCAGGGAATTGGGATGTTGCTGAACGGCATTCCCAAAGAAAAAACAATTACCTTGCTCGATATAGGCTGTGGGGATGGGGAACTACTGCGGCAATGTGCGCGCTATGCACAGAAAAAAGGCCATCGCTTTCGGCTTATAGGCATCGATGCCAACGAACATATCTTGGAGGAGGCAAAAATTCGCTCCAAGGCGTTCCCAGCCATCTCATTTCAAAAAATTGATGTACTTTCAGAAGCGTATTTGTTGCCTGAGTTTGATATTGCGCTGTGTACCTTGTTCTTACATCATTTTAAGCATGAGGAGATCGTACAACTGCTTCAGAAAATAATGGAAAGGGCGAAGGTGGGGATGGTGATCAACGACTTAGAGCGCAGCCGAATCGCATTTTGGTTGTTCAAAGTCATAAGCCACTTGTTTTTAAAAACCAAAACGGCGCGTTACGACGGTTTGGTGTCTATCGCCAGCGGGTTTACAAAACAGGAAATAAAAAATATAGCACAACAGGTGAATGCCCCAAGTTCGACCGTAACATGGAAATGGGCGTTTCGTTACCAATGGGTGATTAAAACCAACATATGACAGTAAAAATTACATCGGTTGCCAAGCAACTACCTCCTTATACACGTACTACGGCAGAGATACTTCCGTATGTGGAAGCCTGGCTGGAAGGACAGGAGCCGCGGTTTAAACGAAAGGTCTTAAAAATATTTGAAGGTGCGGGCGTCGATAGACGCTATTCCATCATGGATGCCCATGAGGTCTTTATGAAGAATAGCTTCGAAGAGCGCAACGAGATCTATGTGCGAGAAGTAAAAAAACTGGGGCGTCAAGCTCTGGAAAAAGCCTTGGACAAGGCGCAATGGAAACCAACCGATATCGACTTCCTGATTACCGTAAGCTGCACCGGCATTATGATTCCTTCGGTGGATGCCTATTTGATCAATGACCTACAAATGCGGCAGGATGTGGTACGACTTCCGGTTACCGAAATGGGCTGCGCAGCGGGTGTTTCGGGGGTGATCTATGCGAAGAACTTTTTAAAGGCCAATCCCGGAAAACGAGCAGCGGTCGTTGCCTTGGAATCGCCTACGGCCACCTTTCAGCTAGACGATTATTCCATGGTGAACATTGTGAGTGCTGCCATCTTTGGGGATGGTGCTGCCTGTGTATTGCTGTCATCAGATCCACAGGATGACGGCGTCAAGATCATCGACGAGGCCATGTATCATTTTTACGACGCCACCCATATGATGGGTTTTAAATGGGTCAATACAGGTTTGCAAATGATCTTGGACAAGGATGTGCCCGAACAGATAGCGGCGCATTTCCCGGCCATTGTTCATCCCTTTCTGAAAAAAAACAACAAGACCATTGAAGAAATAGACCACCTTATCTTTCATCCCGGGGGTAAAAAGATTGTGCAAACGGTGGAAGAGCTGTTTGGAAGTCTGAATAAGAACATTGACGATACCAAAGAAGTTCTTACCTTGTATGGAAATATGAGCAGTGCCACCGTTTTATATGTTTTAGAGCGTTTTATGGAAAAGGAGATCCCGAAAGGAGAATTGGGGTTGATGCTTAGCTTTGGACCCGGTTTTTCGGCACAGCGGGTGTTATTAGAGTTTTAAATGAAAAAGGAATTTACAGATATATGGGGCCTTATCTTGGGCGGCAGTAGCGGGCTGGGACTCGCAAGTGCCAGAAAGTTGGCTGCCCACGGGATGCATGTTTGCATTGTACATCGCGATCGGAAAAATAATCTGGCTCAGTTTGAAGCCGAAGTAACCCAAATGAGATCTCAGGGGGTCCAAGTGCTCACTTTTAATAAGGACGCCCTTTCGGAAGCAACCATCCACGAGGTCGTTGCATCACTTCCGAAGAAAAAGGTTGGGCTAATACTACACAGTATTGCGAAGGGCAGCTTGAAAACTATGATAGGAAAGCCCGATCATGTGCTTACCAAGGGAGATATAGAACTTACAAGCCATGCCATGGGAATTAGTTGGTATGCGTGGATACGCGCCTTGCTGGATGCTGACAGGCTTGCGAAGGAGGTGTGTAATATTGCCTTTACCAGTGAGGGCAACGCCAAGGTATGGCCCGGTTACGGAGCGGTTTCCGTTGCCAAGGCAAGCTTGGAGGCCTTGATGCGGCAAATGGCCGTGGAACTGGCACCCTTGGGCATACGGTCCAATTGCATACAGGCCGGTACTACGCAAACACCCTCTTTTGAAATGATACCGGGAAGTGAACAACTCGCCGAAATGTCCAAGAAAAGGAATCCGTTTAGTCGCTTGACCACCCCTGAGGACGTGGCGAATGCGGTCTATTTGTTGTGTACTGCGGAAGCCCGATGGATCAACGGCAGCGTGCTAAAGGTAGATGGAGGGGAAAGTCTACGCTAATGGCCCATTTTCAACACATACTCGACCAATTGCCCTATTCGGAGCCGTTTCGTTTTGTGGATAGTCTGGAAGCTGTTTCTGAAAGTGGGGTGGAAGGGAGGTACCGCTTTGGTGAAGATGCCTATTTTTATAAAGGTCATTTTAAAGGGAATCCGATTACCCCCGGCGTTATTTTGACCGAATGTATGGCACAAATAGGTGTGGTGTGTTTGGGTATCTTTCTGTTGTCCGAAGCTGCTTCGGACGGCACTCAAATTGCATTGTCCCATCACGAGGTCGATTTCTACCTGCCCGTCTATCCGGGTGAAACGGTTAGGGTGATTTCAGAAAAGGAATACTTTCGGTTTCAAAAATTACAATGCAAGGTAAAAATGCTAAATGAAAAAGGGGAGTTGGTATGTAAGGGTGTAATAAGTGGCATGGTAGTTAAATAGCATTGTCAGTTCGAGTGATTCCTTTTTACAGCCGTAAAAAGGAATTGTATCGAGAATGAGTTGGGAAGTTTTATATAGTATTGAACATAAAATCACTTCTCGATACTATTTCGCTTTGCGAAATCACTCGAAGTGACAGAGAATAATTATGAAAAAAAGAGTGGTCATAACGGGATTAGGAATTGTGGCGCCGAACGGCGTGGGAGTGCCGCAGTTTACGGAAGCCATCAAAAAAGGGGTTTCGGGCATTGCCTTTTATCCGCAACTAAGGGCATTGAATTTTTCCTGTCAGATAGGAGGCATCCCAACGATTTCGGAAGAAAAGAAACGCGATTATTTTACCGAACTACAACTAAAGAATTTTAACAGCAGCGGTATCCTATACGGAGTGATTGCCGGAATGGACGCCATGCGCGATGCGGGCATCAGCCCTTCCGAAAAAAACAAGGCGCCCCTCTGGGATCTGGGCATCGTCTTTGGTACCGGCACCAGCGGGGTGGATAAATTCAGAGAAGCTATTTATAAACTGGACGAAGGCAATGTGCGTCGCTTGGGCAGTACTACCGTGGGACAGACCATGGCCAGTGGTATCAGTGCGTATCTGGGAGGCATGATAGGCGCCGGGAATGCAGTCACCACCAATTCATCGGCCTGTGCCACCGGAACCGAAGCCATTTTGATGGGCTATGAGCGTATTGCCTCGGGCCAGGCCAACCAGATGCTCTGTGGCAGTACTAGCGATGACGGTCCCTATGTTTGGGGTGGCTTTGATGCCATGAAGGTGATCACCTATAAACACAACGATACCCCCACCGAGGGATCGCGCCCTATGAGCGCTTCGGCCAGTGGCTTTGTACCGGGAAGCGGGGCAGGAGCGCTGCTGTTAGAAAGCCTGGAAAGCGCCCAAGAAAGAGGGGCGACCATTTATGCTGAAGTTTTGGGCGGTGCCATAAACAGCGGAGGCCAACGAGGCGAGGGGAGTATGACGGCGCCCAATAGCGAAGCCGTTCAAAAATGTATCAAGGAAGCCTTGGTAGCTGCCGGAATCGCGGCTTCGGAACTGGATTATATCAACGGACACCTAACCGCTACCATCAAAGATTCGGTGGAGATTGCCAACTGGAGCGAAGCCCTGGATCGCCGTGGCACCGATTTTCCCTATATCAATTCCCTGAAGGGGATGGTGGGACATTGCCTGGCGGCCAGTGGCAGTGTGGAGGCCGTTTCGGCTGTGCTGCAATTACAGCAGGGGTTTGTTTTTCCAAATGTGAATTGTGAGGACCTGCATCCCGAAATAACCCAACGCATTGCTTCAGAAAGGATTCCGCGGCAATTGATACAGACACCACTTCAAACGGTGGCAAAAGCGAGTTTTGGCTTTGGAGATGTCAATGCGTGTGTTATCTTTAGAAAAATTTAATACTGCTATGACTTCGGAAAGAATTTACGAAAAACTATTGCCTATAATTCAGACGTACTTACCCGAAGATGTTTCCAAGGAGGCGGTGAATAGGGAGAGTGACCTCACACGGGAGCTCAATATTAATTCGGCGCATTTGGTGGATATCGTATTGGATGTGGAGGATCAATTTGATATCGAATTTGCCAATGAAGACATGGAACAACTCCGAACCTTGAACGATGCGATTGGTATTATTATGAGGAAGGTGGGTGAGCGGTGAGCGGTGAGGAGAAAAGAGCCAAGAAGTGAAAAGTGAAAATGGATTCTTCGGCTTCGCCTCAGAATGGTGAGCCGTGAACAGTTAATAGTAAAGCGTGAGTAGAGAGGAGTGAGTGGCTGGAAGCTGGAAGCACGAAGTTTGCAGTTCTTGCAAATTCACTGTAATGTCACTTCGAGTGTTTTTGGGCGCGCAGCGAACAAAAATGTATCGAGAAGGATTGGCTAAATGGTTTGTTGGGAATGAGGGATTCTTCAGTCGATACGCTCCTTCTGAATGACAGGGAAGTGAGCGGTGAGAAGAAAAGGAGCCAAGAAGTGAAAAGTGAAAAGTGAGAAGTTAAAAGTGAAAAGTGAATAGTGAATAGTGAATAGTGAAGAGTGAGTGGCTGGAAGCTGGAAGCACGAAGTTTGCAGTTCTTGCAAATTCACTGTAATGTCACTTCGAGTGTTTTTGAGCGCGCAGCGAACAAAAATGTATCGAGAAGGATTGGCTAAATGGTTTGTTGGGAATGAGGGATTCTTCGCTCCACGTTGTTACACTCTGAATGACAGGGAAGTGAAGTATTTCGACAGGCTCAGTGTGACATGGTAGATGATAGCTAATAAACAAATCCATGTCGGTCTGAGCTTGTCGAAGACGTTTTTATAGTTGCCTTAGAAAGACTAGGTGCAACACTTTGCTAAATCAATATCCAACTATGTTCCGAACAAGTTTTCCAAAAATAATGCCGCAGCGACTGGCTGTAAAACTGACGGCAGTTGGTGAACGCAGTGTTCGCAGCGGACATCCTTGGATCTTTTCAGAAAGTATTGAGAAAATAAACAAAGAAGGAAAAGCAGGGGACATAGCGATTATTTTTAGTCATACCAAGAACAAGGTGATGGGCATTGGCCTGTACGACCCCGATTCGCCCATACGGATTAAAATGCTGCATCACGAAGGATCGGCCACGATTGATGCCGACTTCTTTTCAGAAAAGATATTTGCCGCATTTGCGCTACGGACTCCGCTTTTAGAGACCAAGACCAATAGCTACCGACTCCTGTTTGGAGAAAACGATGGCTTTCCGGGCTTTATAGCCGATGTCTACGACAAGGTGCTGGTGGTAAAATTGTATTCGGCGATCTGGATTCCCTATTTGGAATCGATATTGGAGGTGCTTTTGGCGGTTACGAACTGTGAAACGATCGTGCTGCGACTCAGTAGAAACCTACAAGCAAAGACAAAACTCGGATGTACAGACGGGCAGGTAGTATACGGTGAACTTGAGCACGAAGTGGTGCCATTTTTAGAGCAGGGGGTCCATTTTTCGGCCCATGTGATCAAGGGACATAAGACCGGCTATTTTTTGGATCATCGCCACAATAGGAAGCAGGTAGGACGCTATGCCGAAGGCAAGTCCGTGTTGGATGTGTTTGCCTATGCAGGGGGCTTTTCGGTACATGCCCTGGTGAATGGTGCCACGGAAGTCACCAGTTTGGACATTAGCGAACAAGCGTTAGAATTGGCCATTGCCAATGGAAAACGAAATACTTTTAAAGGGAAGCACCATACCATAGCGGGCGATGCCTTTAAGGAGTTACAGCAGTTGATCGCTGCCAAGAAAACCTATGATGTGGTGGTTATCGATCCGCCGAGCTTCGCCAAACGCCAGTCGGAAATAGAGGTGGCCAAAAAGAAATATGCGCAATTGGCCCAATTGGGAGCTGCTTTGACGGCTAAAAAGGGTTTGTTGGTATTGGCATCCTGCTCGTCGCGGGTGGCTTCGGAAGAATTCTTCGAGATCAATGAGACGGCCTTAAAGCACACACGTCGTCGCTACAAACTGCAATTAAAAACGGATCACGATATCGATCATCCCATCAGCTTTCCGGAGGGAGCCTATTTAAAATGTGGGTATTATCGGTTTTTAGATTAATTGTCTTCAGCAACCACTTCTTCCTTTACAGGAATATACAAAGAAGCCAGTACGCCCGCCAACAAGGACAGGGAGATTACGCTGAGCGACAGCCATTCGGGCATGGACACGTGATGTGCCAGGATCATTTTTATCCCAACAAAGCTGAGGATGACCACCAGGCTGTAGTTGATATAACGGAATTTCTGCAGCATTCTGGAAATAAGGAAATACATGGATCGGAGTCCGAGTATGGCCAAAATATTCGAGCTAAAGACGATAAAGGGGTCGGCGGTAATGGCGAGGATGGCCGGAATACTGTCCAATGCGAAAAGGACATCGGTGAGTTCGATGATCATCAGGGCCACGAACAGGGGTGTTGCCGCGCGAATTCCCATACGACGGATAAAGAATCGGTCGCCATCCATGATGTGGGAGACGGCAAAAAACTTACGGATTAGGCGATACATGGACGACTTTCGGGGATCGAATTTTTCGGAGGAGGAGGTCAGCATCTTATAGGCAGTATAGAGAAGGAAGGCTCCGAATACGTAGATGATCCAGTCGAATTTATTGATAAGTGCCACTCCGAAGAAGATCATAAGGCCTCTAAAAACGATGGCGCCTAAAATTCCCCAAAACAAGACGCGGTGTTGGTATTTGTCGGGGATGGCGAAGGAGGAAAAGATGACGGCGATTACAAAGACGTTATCGATACTGAGGGAAAGCTCGATAAGGTAGCCGGTAATGTATTTTAGAACGGCGTTGTGGGGGGTGAGGTTGGTAGGGTTTTCTACCAGTCCGTTGGAGAACACCCACCAGATGACTCCGGAGAAGGCCAGGGCTACCGAAACCCAGATAGCGGTCCAGATGGAGGCTTCTTTGGTTTTGATGACATGTGCTTTTCGGTTAAATACGCCTAGATCCAGTGCTAAAAAGAAGATAATAACGACAATAAAAACGATCCAGACGGCCATAGTTGAAAATTTGCACGAAAATAAAGAGGACGGAGGAATAATTACGATAATAAAATGTTAATATCTTGCAAATTGGCTGTGGAAAGTACAGTTATTTGTGGGATGTATAGAAAGCCAAAAAAGGGGTTTGAATTATTAAAAATAAACCGTAACTTGTTAACCCGACACCAGATAACCTTAGATATGATGGCGGAAATAGATCTACAAACCCTTAATTAAGTATACTATGCAGGCAAAACTTGGGCAGCTAAGCGATTTAAAGTTTAATTTAGAGACCTGGAGACGCGAATTGCGTTTCCATTTTGATGAAATGGATACCTTCCAGGAGAAGTTGGAAGAGATTTCCATTCGGGAATTTGGGCAGGAGGCCCGACAAGGCATTGAGAATTTCGAAAACCGTATCATGTTGGAGAAATCGGCTATTGCCAAATTAAGACACCGCTGCAAGGCGAAGATGCGTGAATTGGACACCACGCATTTGGACGAGTTGAATGTATCGAGAGTCTACCATGAACAGAGTCCGTTACGCGAGGATATGCGGATGTATATCAAGATGCATTACGACTTGAAGGAGGAGATGATGAATTTCTTTACAGAGTACCTGTAATACAAAGTACGGATGCTTGCTATAGAGTTACCCCTGGGGAAGATTCCACAAGATGGGGTAGTTCTCCAAAAACCCTATTTGACATAATATAAATTATAGTACATTTGGATTCCATAGCGAAAACGGCGAATACTACCGTATTTGATATAATTGTAGATATAACAACACCTAAGTGTTTTATATCGTCAACAATTATGTCACAGCCGTTTTGTTATAGTACATTTGATATATATGCGAATAGCGCGTTTACGCGCTATTTTACATAGTTCCAGATATGACACCTTTGGGTTCATATCGATATGTGAAAATTCTTTTGCGGAAGACCTTCCTACTTTACGTAATTCAGTTATAAGTTTTAAGACCAACCTAGAAACTAATATTGTATTCCTCTTCCGAGATTAGTACGGATAGATACATTTATATCCGTATTCTGTACTTGACCATTCATATCAGTATCAAGGTTAGAATAACCAGCGGTTCCTAATTGATCTATTACCTCAATAACATCAGAATTCTGTATTTGACCATTAGGCTGTGCATCTCCAGAAATCATGGCGAAAACACCACCTATATTTATTACCGCGTTGTTCCCGCCAAATACAAGTAGCGGGTCGGAACTAAGATCAATAGCTGTCTCAGTACTCATGGAAACGGGTAAGGCGCTCAGAATTGACAAATGATTTCTATGCTGAACAAGTAAGTAATAATCGTCTGCGGATGCATGAAAATTGACTGCAGAAACACCATCAATATTGACTATATCCCCGTCCCTCTGAAGCAAGGCCGAACGCCCTTCAACCACAATTGATCGATCTGACGAATCACGAAGTTCCAGCCACACCCAATCTACGATGGCATCATCGCCTGTAGCACTAAATACAGAATTATCGCAAAGTAATCCATCAGTATAGGGACTTGTAGTTGGTAAAAGTTCCGCCACACGCAAATCATCACGCATTAAGTCTTCCTCTCCAACAATAGGGTTAATTAATGACCCTTGCAGAAAAACAGTTGAACTAAGAACTAATGCCTCGTATAAAAATTCTTCAGTTAATACTGAACTCCAATTCCCATATATGTCCTTAAACTGAAAATGGATATGGTTAATCGAATTCACCTCAAGTCCAGATATATCAACATCCTCTGAAAAAACAATTGTTTCTTCGGGTGTAAAAGCCCCGGAAATTCTACCCGCAAAGTCATCATTAAACCAAAGCCTGTAAGCAGCTATCTTATTACTTCCCAATCCGATGGGTTTATCGTTATATATAAATTCAGAAACCACCGATGACCAAACACCTTTTTCGTCTTTAAATCTAATATGAAATTGATGCAACCCCGTTCCCAATGAACCAACGTTGTCATTTAAGCCTAATAGTAAAGGATTAGTGCCAGACCCGTTGCCAACGATTCTGCCAGCATAATCGTTATCATACCAGTATTCGTAGTCAACAACGTTATTTGTTCCTGAGTTTGATGTATTTTGAACATAAACAAATTCTGATAATACTGATGACCAATGGTTTTCTTCATCCCTAACTCTAAAGTGTAATATGTTTAAGCCATTAGTTAAACCTGTTGTTACAGCATCAAAATCTAAGCTTTCAAATGAGTTTGAAGCACTTAAACTTGTTGTTTGTTTTCCAAAATAATCATCATTGAACCAATACTCATAATTTGTTAGTTTTAGTGCATTTGGATTATCTATTGTAATTACTCCATTACCTAATAAGTTGGCTGTATCTAATATGGTATTATTCTGAAAACTTGCCTCTATTACTGCTGTTTTTTCTCCTACTGTATCTGGATCAAAACTTAAGACAACAATATCTGAATCACCAGGATTAAATAGCTTTGGTAAAACTGGTTGCTGGATAATAGAAAACAAGTCAGCATTCATGCCTGTTATACTTAAACCTGCCACTGTATAGGGTGCACTACTAGAATTTGAAACTGTAAGTGTAACAAGTACAGCACCTCCATAAATATAAACATCACCAAAATTATACTCTGCAGATATATTCGTATCATAATCTGTTTCTGCAGTTTCTACAGCTTCTCCTGTAAATGTTAATACTACTGAATTATTGTTGCTAGAAGTATTATTTATAATAAAATCTACTGTTTTATTACCTACGCTTAATGGTTCAAAATTAACTGAAACGTCAATAGTATCGTTTGGTAAAATATTAAATGGAACCGCAGGAGCATTAAAATGGAAATGATTATTATCTATACCGGACAACTGTAAACTTGTAATCGTTAAATCAACATCTCCAACGTTTTGAATAATCATATCTTTTGTTGTTGAATTGCTTAATGCAGTTTGAGGAAACTCCAACCCATTTAAAGAAACCAATATCTGAGAATTAGGTGGTGTTCCTAACAAATCATTT
>NZ_JAIOHK010000025.1 GCF_019913785.1 Altibacter sp. | reverse complement strand
GAGACACCTCCTGGTCCGTTATCACAGTTGAAAATTTCTGAAATCAGGATTGATACTCCAGATACATTCGAATTACAGAACGTAGGCTTGGCTGCAGATTATACCGGCTATACCGTTGCAGTAAGTGATGACTACTCAAATATTAATATCGTCAATTCAATTACGCAGCCGTTGGGTGCCATGGGAGCCGACTCAGTTGTCTTTTGGGATGATAGTTCAGGATCTGGACAGTATTGGGGAAATAATTTATTCTGGAGTTCTTCAGGAACCGGATGGGTTATTGTGATCGATGCTTCAGGAAATGTAGTAGATTCACTATTCTGGAACTGGAGTGCTGCTGCTATTTCGGGTCTTAATGTGACAATTAATGGCTTTAATGTTACCGGAGCCGATTTGGATTGGACAGGTATAGGAGCTTCCTTCGTTAGTGCGTGTGGTGATTCTTTTAGAAGACACGACGATACCGATAGCGCAGCCGACTGGGCTGTAGGTTGTGAAGCTGCCGATTTTGGTGTACCGAATGCAGATATCAATTTAGGGTTTTCAGGTTGTTTAGGAGATCGTTCTCCGGCAACGGCTAGTATCGATAGTATCGATCCTACCATTACATGTCCTCCAGATGAGACAGTGACTGTTAATCCGGGTGAGCAATTTACCATACCAGATTATACAGCCTTAGCGACTGCGGCCGATAACTGTACCACATCACCAATAATTACACAAGATCCTGTTGCCGGTACTATGGTGGGCGTAGGTGTAACTGTGATTACAATGACAGCAACAGATGAAGCGGGTAACGATGCTACCTGTACATTTGAGGTTACCGTGGATGAGGTACTTGGAGTAGGAGATTCGGAATTGAGCAATTATATTGTTTTGTATCCAAATCCTACACAGGGTAGTTTGACCTTGGTAAATCGTACGACAACCGAATTGCTTTCAGCAGTTATTACAGATGTGAATGGTAGAATTATTAAAACAGTAGACTTATCCAACTCGGGTATGAATACTGAATTCTCTGTTGATGCCTTAGCAACCGGAATGTATTTTGTTCAAATTAATACAGCTTCCACAAGTATTGTGAAGCGTATAGTGAAGCAATAAACATAGAAATAATAAATTTTAAAACCCCTGTCTTTATTATAAAGACAGGGGTTTTTTCTTTTTTCTTCGTTTTTAAAGATAAGTTTGGTAGGGTTTTTGCCTTATAACTTGTATATAATATAGAGAGCTGTTTTAATGAAACATAAAGTAAACATTAAAATACCTTCAGTGTCCCTAAAAAGAAACATTAAATAGCATCTTATAAAAAGTCCGTCCTCAAGCAATTGGGGACGGACTTTTTTTAAGTCATAGCAAGCAATTATTTAATGTTACAGGATTTTATGAAGAGGAGGCATGGATGCGCGTTTTGACCATGCATTTATCCGTAAAATGCTCGACATACATCTCATTTCGTATGGACCCTTTATTTTTTTTAAAGTATATAATGTCCAAAAAAAATGCCTGATCACTACAACCAAGCATCTATATTAAAAATAAATTAACTTCTTATAAAGTGTCAAAGTGAGAAACCACCTGAATTAGATCCTTCTCCTTGTTAGGATTCAAATTGTGTTCTTTGACATAGGATTTCACTTCTTTTTTTAATTTTCCGAAGGCTTTTATTTTTCCGCTTTTTGAAGTTGACATTTCCGTAAAAATACCTGTTTCATCTACATAGTATATCGCTTCGCGATCGCGGTACATGGCAGCTATATCATTAGACATGGAATTTTCCGCTTTTTGCGCCGGATAATATTTCTTGGTAATTTTTTTATACAAAGCCTTTTTTTCACCTTTAAATAAAACAATAAAATAGCCCCTAAGTTCATTTTTAGAAGAAGAGATATATTCAAAGGATTCGTTGCCTATCTTAATTTCGAAGTCCTGACTTCTAAGCAAGGTTCTAACAATTTTACTGTTTCTATTTGCAGGATCTTTTATTTCGAATTCTTCCTTACTAACATTATACCGTATATCATGATTGAAGGCAATTATTTTTCCATTGGATAAAATACTTCCCTTTAGGAATTCATCTTTATAATAGGGTGATCCTGTATAATCATTGGGATTGTCCATTAGATTGACCGTCCTGCTGGACAAATATTCAAAGGTAGGTGATTCTTGAACTGCGGGTTGAGCAATGGCGGTGGTAGCCATTAATAATACTAAAAGAATGCTAAAATTCTTCATGAAATATATGTTTATTTAGTGGAACCGCCGAATGTATAGCGGCCCTGTATTGAGGTTAATTAATTTTTTTGATTATTAAGAATGCGGTTGCAAAAGTTAAAAAAATAAATCAAAAATCGTTATTCAGTCCTATTAAATTTTAGTTAATTCAATAACTATTTCTAATTTTTGGTATACAACTGAGTTTTCTTCGGAAGGCGACAGCGTTTTTTTGAAATCTATTAGAATTAATTAGTTCTTTTAGCAATAAGAATGTGTTTTTCATTATACCTTTAAAACACCCCGAAACCCCCTAGCCGCATAGTACGATTCGGCACCATTGTGATAGATAAAAACGGTCCCAAAACGAAAATCACCAAATAGGGCCCCTCCAAGTTTTCTAATTTCTACAGGAGTTTTTATCCAGCTGGAGGTCTTTGTATCGAAATTTCCTAGTTTTTGTAATGTGCGATATTCGCTTTCAGTAAGAAGTTCGATGCCCATGTCTTGTGCCATTCCTAGCGCGCTATTTTTTGGCTTGAATTTCTTCCTGGATTCGAGCGCAGCGGGGTCGTAACAAAGGCTTCGTCTTTCTTTTGGGCTTTCAGAGGCGCAATCGTAAAAAATGTATTCGCCGGTGTTTTCATCAAAACCCACCACGTCTGGCTCACCACCGGTTTGTTCCATTTCGTTCAGCGACCATAATTTTTCACTCGACATTTCTAGTCGAGACTGAATGTTACCCCAATTGAGCTCCTCATGACGGTGCCTATGCTTTTCAAAACGAGCGCGCAACGTGCTAATTAATAATTCAGCTTGTTTTACGGATAATTCCTTATTTTTTTTCATGATTTGATGTTTTATTTATATGCTTCAGCAATACAACCTAACACGGTATTGCATATTCGGCATCGAAGTACAATCTCCCTGCTTTTCAGTAATATTTTTTCTTCAGCCAAAATGAAACCCGAACCAATAAAATTAGTGCCGGCACTTCCACTAAGGGACCAATGACTCCCGCAAATGCCTGTCCCGAATTGAGTCCGAAAACCGCAATGGCAACCGCAATGGCGAGTTCAAAATTATTTCCCGCCGCTGTAAATGCCACCGAAGCGGTCTTGTCGTATGTAGCACCCATGGATTTGGTAAAGAAAAATCCGATGATAAACATTAGGGTAAAATAGATAAGTAGCGGCACCGCAATAATTAAAACGTCCATTGGTATTTCCACAATTAATTCGCCTTTGAGCGAGAACATCACCACAATCGTAAATAAAAGTGCGATCAATGTCAATGGCGAAATAGTTGGGATGAATTTTTTGGTATACCATTCCTCGCCTTTTAGCCTAACAAGCAACTGTCGACTTAAAATTCCCATTAAAAAAGGAATGCCTAAATAAATTGCAACGCTCTCGGCAATCGTCGCAATCGAAATATCAACGATGGCACCTTCAAATCCGAAATAGGGCGGAAGGAGCGTTATAAATATCCACGCATAAAAACTGTAGGCAAACACTTGAAAAATACTATTTAACGCTACCAAACCTGCACCGTACTCACTACTTCCTTCAGCCAGGTCATTCCAAACCAAAACCATGGCAATACAACGGGCCAGTCCAATTAAAATAAGTCCTACCATATATTCGGGGTAATCTCGTAAAAAAGTGATTGCCAAAACAAACATTAAAACGGGGCCAATTACCCAATTGAGCAGTAGTGAAATAGATAGGATTTTGGTGTTTTTAAACACCTTTGGCAGGAGTGAATAATTGACTTTGGCCAAGGGAGGATACATCATTAAAATTAAGCCAATGGCAATGGGAATATTGGTTGTACCACTACTAAATGAGTTTATGACGTTAGGAAATGTTGGAATATAATATCCAATTCCTACGCCAATTGCCATAGCGACAAAAATCCAAAGAGTGAGGTTTCTATCGAGAAAGCTTAACTTTTTTGAGGCCATATTTCAGAATTTATTTGAGCAAATACATAAAGCAGTTCGGTTGCGATTTGAAGACTTCTTTCGTGGTATTTTTGCGCTTGCTGTGGTGTGCCGTCAAATACTTTTGGGTCCTCAAAGGTGATTGGAATGCGTTGTTCGGCCCCTAGAACAAAGGGACAGGCTTCCTTTGCCGAATCACATGTCAATATCGCAACAAAGTTAGATTTTGGGTTGAAGTCGTCACCCAATGTTTTCGAAAATCCAATGATGGGATGTTCATTTTCGGCATATTTAATACTATAAATAGGATTGTCGCCTTCCGAATGTTTTTTGATTTTAAAACCTGAATTTTGTAAGGTTTCCACCACCATCGGAAATAGCGCAGTGCTTTCTGTCCCACCCGAATAGCAGCACACATTCTTGATATGGAAATAATAGGCCAAGGTCTGTGCCCAAACTTGTGACAAATGGCTTCTTCGCGAATTGTGCGTGCAAATAAAGTGGATTCTAACCTCTTGATTTGTCGAAACTTTTGACTGAACATAATCTGCTAGCGGTTGTAAAATGGCCTTTCGTTCGTCCGAGATGGTTTCAGGTTTTAAACGCTGGATGAGATATACTATTTCTGAATATAGGGAGGATGGTGTTGTTTGCATTATTTTGAGGTGTATATATTTAGCGACCATCGTCTATTTTCGAAATATTGATGTTGAACATGCAATATTGTTGCTTTCATTATAGAACTATTTACCGTGTTGTTAGCGTTGCATCTATTTGTCGTTTCTAAATTTTCTTTGATGCGTCGCAATTGTTTCAATTCCTTAGTACCGGGGATGCTGTACAACGGTCTTATAAAACCTTTTTGGCCGATTTACCCTTGCTTTTTTTCAGCTAGCCTAATGTACAAATAATATCAAGATGTTATTTCGGGTTTACATTTCATATTTCAACAGTCTCAAGGCATTCAGTACAACGATCACGGTAGAGCCTTCATGACCCACTACAGCTGGTCCAATTGCAATTGTACCCATCATCGTTAAAGGAACCAAAAGCGCCACCATTCCCAAACTGATTATTAAGTTTTGCTTTATGATAAGTTTTGCTTTTCTGCTCAAACCAATAGCGAAGGGGAGATTATCCAATCTATCGGCCATCAAAGCAATATCTGCTGTTTCCAGAGCAACGTCGGAACCTGCGGCCCCCATTGCAATACCCACGGTGCTTTTTGCCATTGCGGGTGCATCATTTACTCCATCTCCAACCATTGCTACGCCGCCTAGTTGTTCTTTTAATTGTTCTATTGCCGTTACTTTATCTTCTGGAAGCAAACTTCCCAATGGGTCGGTTATCCCTATACTTTTGGCAATGGAATCAGCTACTTTTTGATTATCTCCAGTCAGCATTACCATTCGCTTAATACCAATTTTTTTCAAAGCGGCTAGCGTTGAAATGGCTTCAGGGCGCGCAACATCCATGGCCGAAATAATCCCCAAGTATTCATTGGCTTGATGCACAATCATGGCGGTGTGTCCATCAGATTCCAATTCAGACATCTTCAGGTCAATATCTTCAGGAACAGGTACTCCCGTCAACTCCTCAAAAAGCCTACGGTTGCCAATGTGAACGACGCTCCCATCCCATTCGGCTTGGATGCCCCTTGCGATTAATGCTTTTAAATTTTCCGCTTCAGGAATATTGATAGCTCCCAATTCTTTTCTACCTCCGGCTACAATCGCTGCAGCCAACGGATGATCACTCAAAGCTTCAACCGCTACAGCGACTTTTAATAGATGTGTTTTGGTAATTGTTCCAAACGGAATAGCATGTGTCAAGGTAGGTCTGCCTTCGGTTAGCGTACCTGTTTTGTCGAAAGCAATGGCATTAATTCCTCCTAAGTCTTCGAGCGGGCGCCCTCCTTTAATGAGTACCCCTTGACGCGCTGCGCGTGCAATTCCGGCCAATACCGCACTCGGGGTAGAAATGGCTAAGGCACAGGGCGAAGCAGCGATAAGTACAGACATAGCTCTGTAAAAGCTCTGCTCAAAGGATTCGTCAATAATCACGAAGGCGAATAATAACAGGATCACTGAGATTAAAACCGCAGGAACATAGAATTTTTCAAACTTATCCGTGAGGTGTTGTGTTGGTGATTTTTGTGTTTCGGCCTCCTTTACCAAATAAATTAACCGAGAAAGCGTACTGTCCTTTGCTTCTTTTAATACTTTAATTTCCAGTGCTCCGTTACCATTTATTGTCCCGGCAAAGACTCGGTATTCCGGAAGCAGTTTTTTAATCTCTATTTCATTTTCCCAGTTGGGGCTCGGCCGCTTCGTAATTGGCATACTTTCACCTGTTATAGCAGCTTGGTTGACGGGGCTTGTTCCATTCGTAACTACACCGTCGGCAGCTATGGTCGAATTCGGTCTTACCACAATTATATCACACACCTTAAGTGCTTCGATATGCACTTCTTTCAATTCGCCATTTTGTTTTACAAGGGCCGTTGGAGGCGCCAAGTCGGAAAGTGCTGCAATCGATTTCCGTGCGCGTTTCATGGCATACTGCTCCAAGGCATGTCCCAAACTAAACAAGAAGAGTAGTAAAGCACTTTCTCCCCAATGACCTAAAATGGCAGCACCTATTGCCGCAAACAGCATCAGAAAATCTATTTCGAACCTTCCTCTTAATAAATCTTTTCCTGCAGAACTGAAAGTGAATATCCCACCAAAAATAGCCCCAATAATAAATAATATAGTAGCGATATTTTCAAAAGCAACGGTAAAGGAGAAGACAACTCCCGAAATCCAACAGGCACCACTAATGATCGCATAGTACAGCTCGGTGTTTTCGCCAAGAAGGTAGAGGAACGAAAGGCCACTGTCATTGACTTCCTGCTGCGTAGGCTCATGTGCATTTTTTACACCAACAATATGTAAACCTAATTTTTTAATGGATTCGGTAATATCGGGTATAGCTGTTAGGTTATCGTCCCATTCTATAAGCATCATGCCCGAAGCTGAAATAGACACATAGTCGACACCCGTTTTTTTTCTTAAAATTTGCTCAACTCTTCGAGCTTTCCGAGTATGAAGTTGCTCTCCTATTTCTACTTGCAGTTTGTTCATCTTTGATTTATGTGCATTTTAAAATTTTCTACTTCTTTTTCTTTGTGATGAAGAACGGGTTCGTAAAAAGTTTTCTTGGTTCGTTTCGCTGGTTTTTGTTGTTAAAGATATTTTTAAATTCTAGGAATTCAAATTCTTAATAAGACAGGTGTAGCTATATACTGTTATGTGTTCTTGCTTAGTTTTCTATTATCCGATTAATTAGTTTCGGCCAAGGCAATTACGTGACCATCCAAATCGGATATATATCCGACTTTATCTCCCCAATCACGATTTTTCAATTTACTAATTTCTTTTCCTCCGAGCAAAATGCCACGCTTAACATATTCATTTGCATTATTTACTTTAAAATATAATTCACATCTTGGAATGCCATTTCCATTTTTTGGATTTGGCAAAGGTGGAGAAATAATTTTAGCAATTCCACTTTCGGGCATGAGTCCTAGTTTTACGTTTTCCGATAGTTTAAATTCGGTCATTCCAGGGACATTTATTATAGGTTTTTGTTGAAGTAAATTCTGGTAAAACTTCGTGCTTTTTTCTTGATTAGAGACAAAAAGTATAAATTCAAATTCATTCATAATCTGCTTTTATTTAGCATTTGTTTTCAATGAAGCACAGCAGTCTCGGCTCGTTTAATTATGCATTTTGTAAGGTTTTGGCTTTTTCCACTATTTTATTCAGTTCACTTACTTTTTGTGTTCCGATGACAAACTTCTTTCCATTTTTTAATTCAATTGCAAGCCCTTTATTACCATTCGTATTGTAAACAGTTCCATATTTACTTCCAATTCTGATTCCATAACCTACAAATCCATAATTCACAATTTCAACACTTTTAATTTCTTTCCAATGGACTTTCTTTTTAACAAATGGGAAGAACTTCATTCGGATTTCATTTTCGTCAATTTCGGTTTTCAATCGCATAAACCAGAACAAAGCTATCACACCAAAAATAATAACACAAAAAATAATAAGTCCAAAATCGGACATTGGATTATCACCAAATTTTTCGCCAAGAATTAGTTGCTTATACATTCCAAAAATTGGTAAAATTCCAATTCCGATTAATACTATCCACAGCCACCACTGTGTGAATTTTTGTTCTTCTTTAAATTCAATTTTCATATTAAATTGGATTTTTTCAGCTTGTTGCCAACAGCTCCTTATACTGGTAGGGTAGGCAATGGCCAAGCCGCTTTCGTGATTTTGTTATAACCTTAGTTCTTTGTTTTGGCGAGATAGCGTTGTTTTAGCACGATTTTCAGCTTTGCAGCTATAGCCAATATCGTAGCTGGGTTATTCACCGTCCGTATTTTCTGGAACTGGTGGAGGAAAATGTCCTAGCTGCGTCAGGATGGCAATATTATCCCACGTAACCCAAGTTTCAGCAATTTTGCCATTTTCAATTCTATGAACACCGGCAAAGTCAAGTTTGGCTGTCTTGCCAGAAGGAGGGAATGGTCCCATTTGTCCGGTTTGAGTGCCTGAATAAGTAGCCCAAAAGGCAACCAGATCTCCCTCGGCCACAAGCATCTTAACATCAAGTTTTTGATCTGGAATCGACTGTCGATCCATTTTAAGGAACTCCTTAAAGGCATCCAGTGATTCAATCTTCAGGTTGGGTGTAGCCTGACAATAACGCTTATAGTCTTGGGATATATAATTATCAATTTCCTCAAAATTACCGTTTCCAACAACCTCAAAGGCTTTTGCTGCAATTTCTTTGTTTTTTTGTTCGAGATCATACGACGAGTCTGAACAACCTAAAATTCCTAAAAACAGGATAGTACTTAGATAAAAAAGTTTTGTTTTCATAATCTTAATGTTTAATTAACTAACGGGTTTGGCTATGATTTCGGCGGGGTGTGGCAGCAGCGCGTTGGGTGCGTAAATCGGAAGTGGTTTGGCCGTGTAAGAATCATCCGTGCGATTGGATACCACTAGTCGAAATCATTCCGAGTTGGTTTATTGTTTATTTAAAAATATATTTTTCCTTTTAATAATTCAGCTTCGCTGAGTTATAGCCCTAGTTAGTAATAGCTATTCGTCTTTCAGTATTTTTAAAATTTCTTTATCTGTAGTCATTTCAAAAACGTTTTGATTGTATTTACTTATAATTGACAAATCTGGATTATACTGTAATAATAGCGAAACAAAATCCTTGTTCTGATATAAAGTAGCCCACATAATAGGTGAAAAATTGTTTATTCCGTCTGTGGTGTTTATTTTGGCTCCTTTTTGTAATAAGATTTCACCCAACGCCATATTATTAGATCTAATGGCAGCTGTAAGGGGTGTAAGAATGAATCTGTTATCCGTTTTATTTACATCAGCTTCATTTTGGATAAGGAATTCTGCTATCGAATTTTTACCATAAAAAACAGACAAGTTCAAAGCTGTTTGACCAACGGAATTTATTGCGTTGATATCAGCACCTTCCGCAATCAAATATGTTACCATTTCAAAATAGCCATTTTTTGCTGCGGTCATTAGCAATGTATTGCTTGCACCATCTCTGGTATTGATGTTATCTTTGTTCAGTAATGACTTAAACAAAGAGAAGTCGTTGTTTTTAACTGCATTAATTAAGTCCAATGAATTCTCATCGACTTTGTGAACAGATACGTTATGTTCTAATAACAAATTGACAACATCATCCTTCCATTCTTTTAGCGCGACTCCCATAACGCCATCTGAATGAATGCTTTTTAGATTAGTCTTTGCTCCATTTTCCAACATTAATTTTGTAAATGGCACATTTCCATAATATGCTGACCAATTGATGACAGGGTCACCGTTATTGTCTTGTATATTAATATCAGCACCTTTTTTGATAAGATATTTTGCAATTTCTAATGATTTGGAATTGCTCGCCATCATTAATGGAGTTGACCCCATTTGTGTTTTGTTTTTCAAATTTGGATTTGCTCCTTTATCACCAATTATTTTAACGATGTTTAAATCACCTGTTAGTACTCCGAGCGTTAACATATTGACACCAGTCGTATCGAAAGAATTTACATTGTGTTCATTGATCACTTTTTTTAATGATAAACTATCCTTGTTGTTGATGAACTTAATGATTTCCTGTACATTGTTCTCTGATTTCTGCTGTGTGTTCTGTGCAGTGATATTTGAACTTGTAGCAATCAAAGCTACCAATAGAAAATTAGCTAATATTTTCATTTTCCTTTCTTTTTTAATTCTTGCCAGATGTTAAAGCTAACATTCCTGCCTACCGGTGTGTATGGCAATGGCAAAGCCGTTAGATTATATGTTGAGGTTAGATAAATGTAAGTAATTTGTTCGAGATTTCATGTTAGTTCTAAAGATAGCAATGCACTAAAGCCGATGTTGTGCTAAGTTAATGGTTTTCTTAATCCAATTCGGCTACTACCGTCTGAATACCAGTTTTCCATTTCCACGAATTGCGTGTAACCATGTCTATAATAAAATCGAAGCGTAGAAGGTCCAGAAGTCCAGAGCCAGATGTTTTTAACTCCCACCGTTCTAATCAATTCTTCCAGTTCCTTTAAAAGGTCAGAACCAATCCCTTTATTTCTAAATTCCTTCTCGATAAATAGATCGGTTAGGAAGAACCAACCTGAATATTTTCCTCCATTCTTATGAGCCAAACCTGAAGAACATCCAACAAGTCTGTCTTCATTTAGTGCCACAAAACTCATTCGTTCAGTACTTTCTAATTCTATTCCTTCTTCAATTGAAAGATTATCAAATCCAGAGTTCACTTGTTCAATTTCTGTAGAAGTCAATTCTCGATTTACGATGTTGATTTCATTCATTTCATTCAATTGATTACTGCTCCTCTCATTAGTATCTCGTCCTAAAATACGTCTACAGGTTAAAGGTATAAATTAAATACGTTGTTGCAAGTAGTAGATTTTTGAAAGATTTAAATCAAACTTAAATTTCTAGTTATACTGTTAGGGCTTTATCTTGGCAATGATTTAATGTTTGATTTGCAGAAGACAATTTCCTGATCCTGTCCAATTGCCTTGTGCTGAGCTTCCATCTTCTGTCCAATATCCCTTGAATTCAGTTGGTGAGGTAAATTCAAAAAACACCTTCCCCGTACTTTTTACAATATTAATCTCAGACCATGTGCCTTCATAAAACCATGTGCCATTCCGTTGGAATAATCGCCCCGAAATTTTTTTTGTCGTCGTACTATAATATCCTTCATTCCAATGGATGTCGCCATAACTCGAACTCCAGTCACAACTCAAGTTGGGTTTTTCTGTATTAGTTGAAGTGGTATTAGAAACATTGCTTCCAGTGGCAAAAACGATAAAAATCTCGTGATAATTAGCTGCAACAATTTTAATTCCGGTCAAAGGGACTTCTTTTTTAGGATTGTACTTTAAAGTAATGATGTTATTTTGCCTACCTGCCTGCCAATCTGCGACGCCCGAGGATCCGTTAGAACTGCTAACAAACTCGATATTCTCATTATAAATATAGTTTGGGTATTGTTCAATAGACCTAATACTGCTGGCACCGAATAGTTCAACGATGCTCCACTTATAACCGCATGGTGTATTACAATTCTCACAAGAAAGAGTTGCTTGAAAGGTTTCTCCTGGCAGCAGTGTATTGAGAGATTTAGAAAAGGTAACTTTTACCTTATAAGCCCCAATGCACCCACTTCGATAGGCGCGATCAAAAGAAATGTATCCTCCGCGTTCATTAATCTGCGCATCAACTGCAACATCTTGACTTGGTTTTTGAACGACATCCAAAAAACGAAGCGACTGTGCGTTCGATGGTAAGGTTCCGATAAGTAATAAAAAAATAAAAATATTTAAATGAAGAGCTTTCATCGTTATTAAATTATTAGCATTTAATTTTAAAAAGCATATTAATATATGTAAAATCACTTACAATTACAAAAGTATTTATTGGCAGTGATGAATTGAAGTATATGTTTTATTAATAAATCTAAAACTTAAATCTTTTATATTAAATTATTGAATTCGTAGATACATACCGATATTACTTGCAACGG
>NZ_JAIOHK010000024.1 GCF_019913785.1 Altibacter sp. | reverse complement strand
GTTTTGATCCTTGGCCGTAAAAACATAAGCAGTGTCCTTTGTCTTTAGTTGTACCTCAGTAGTGTTTTTTGTGGCTACCTGCCACTGTACCTGTGTCCCCTCGGGAATGGTCGCATTACCTGTGCTTTTTAGAACCTCATCCTTTTTCCCTGTATAGGCGGGATAGTCTAAAAGCATCTCGAAGCCCACCAAGGAAGGTGTTTTAACCACATCTAAAGTATATTCACGAGAACTTACCTTATTTGCCTTTAATGTAAAATTCACAGCTTCTGAAGGCTGGGTAAAGGTATATTCAAAAATTCCGGGAGCCGTTTGTTGTAGGTAATAGGTTTCATTGTTATAGTGGATGGTCGCATTTTCCGGAAAAACCTTTCCTTCTGTTCGCATTTTTAGTACAAAGCTTTTATTCTCTACTGCATTCAGGTGATCGTTCAGCACTACAAAAGAAAAGGGAGCCGGAGGTTCATACGCGGTATCGTAATTCACCACTCGGGTATAACTACTGGAAAATATGTCCTTATCTCCCAAAACACTGAATAACACAAACACAATCACCGGGATAGCCGCGTATTTCAAATATTTTGCGTTTTTTCTGAAATTAACGGCACTTTTAAACTGTATAGGCTGTAATTCGGAAGCTTTTTGGTCAATACTCGCAGCCAACAACTCACTTTCGCGCTGATTCTGATTTAACTGAATGACATTCAGTAACTTATCGCTCACTTGCGGGAAATGATTCCCAATAATCTTAGACGCCTCTTCATGGCTAATCCCATGCTGAAGCTTAAACAATTTTGCTAATGGAAAAGCAATAAACCGAACGAACAGTCCAGTCTCCACAGTGACGAAAGTCCAAAATAAAATAGTTCGCCCAGTTGGATTTAACCATAAAAAATACTCTACTAAAAGTGTCACTAAAAAATACAAAAGCCCAATAGCGAAAAATAGAATAGCCCCCTTGATCAACTCATTGGTATAGTATTTTTTTATAAATTGTTCCAGCTTTTGCTGAATGACACGAAATGTACTCATTAGGTAGTTTTACTTACAAACAGAACTTCTAAATTACGATTTTATTTTGTATCAAAACCCACTCCAAAGCACCTATTTATGAAGGATTTAAAATACTTGGTTGCATATTCCATCCCAGTAGCCGCTATTATAGGTTTGGTGCTTCGGTCGTATTGGACCTACTTTACTCCTGTGTTTGCCTTTGTACTGGTTCCAATTTTAGAGATCATAATGCCACAAGATCCTAACAATCTTTCAGAAGTTGAAGCGACTTCCAGAGCAAAGAATCTTTTTTTCGACATATTGTTATACCTGAACCTCCCGCTGGTGTATGGTATTCTGCTATGGTTTTTATGGAGTATTTCCTGGGCCGAATACAACACTTCAGAATTAATTGGACTCACTTTTTCTATTGGCATCGTTTTGGGTTCCAACGGAATCAATGTGGCACACGAACTCGGTCATAGAACTACGCAGTGGGAGAAAGCACTAGGGAAACTTTTGCTACTCCCCGCTCTGTATATGCATTTTTATATTGAGCATAATTTTGGGCATCATCAAAAAGCGGCGACAAAGGAAGATCCGGCAAGTGCCAAATACAACCAAAGTGTGTATACGTTCTGGGTTACCTCCATCATTCGGCAGTATGGAAGCGCGTGGAAACTTCAAATGGGTTTATTAGCCCGTGAGAAACGCGCATTTTTTAGTTTAAAGAATGATATGTTTTTGTATTTGCTATTGCAGGGCTCCTATTTGGTATTGGTTCTATTTTTCTTCGGAAGCACAGCGCTCTGGATTGCAATCATTATAGGGTTTACTGGGGCGCTTCTCCTAGAAACCATCAACTATATTGAGCATTATGGCCTCAGCCGAAGCAAAACCCAAACCGGGCGTTACGAGCGTATGCAAGAAATCCATTCTTGGAATTCAAATCACGTGTTAGGACGTTTAATGCTTTATGAATTAACGCGGCACAGCGACCACCATTACCGGGCACACAAGAAGTATCAATTGTTGGATTGTCACGAATCCAGTCCGCAAATGCCTTTTGGGTATCCTACTTCTATGGTGATTTCATTACTCCCCCCTTTGTGGTTTGCGGTGATGAATAAGAGAATTCCAGAATATATGAAATAGGTCGTTTCTAGATCGAACTATTCCACGACCATTTTTAGAGTAGCTTCGGAAGTGTTTGAGGTAAGCTTTACAAAGTAGATGCCTGCGTCAAGATTGTGGTCAATTGAAATATTTTCTTGGGCAGTAAATATTTCTGAATAAACTCGCTTTCCGGCAACGTCTACAATTGAAATAGTCACATTTTGAGGATTATTCTGAAAATATATGGAAAAACTATTTCTGTTGGGATTGGGGTAAAGGGCCGTTCCGTTACTTATATAATCGGAAGCTTGTAAAATATCATCATTTTGTAAAACCACTACTTTCCCGGAATTTGCTCCATTGCCATCATTAAAAGGAGCG
>NZ_JAIOHK010000023.1 GCF_019913785.1 Altibacter sp. | reverse complement strand
GTAACCAATAAAAAAATTGTCGCCTCCTTGTTTCGAAGTGCCAAAAATGGGGAACATTCTATTACCTTGATGGTCGCAGACCAAACCCCAAAAAAGGACGCTTTTAAACAGCGGGATACGTTTATGGGTATCGATGTACCGGTCTTTACGGGTACCGAAGAATTGGCAAAAAGGTTGGATTTTAATACCGTCTATCTGAAAGTGACAAAAATAAAACGCGGTTATTACAGTGCCACCTTCGTTCCTCTTGCTGAAAATCCTTCTCAATTTGAAGATTTCCTAATTACGCGTAGCTTCTTAACCGAAATAGAGAAACAAATTCACGAAGCTCCTCAATACTATTTATGGTCACACAAACGCTGGAAACACAGGGCGTAATTACACGTTGGCGATTGCTTTAATTTCTGAAATAAATCGATCGGCTAACGCATCTGCCTCCTTCTGAGATTTGGCTTCGGTGTAGATACGAATAATAGGCTCCGTATTCGATTTCCGAAGGTGTACCCAATTTTCAGCAAAATCAATTTTTACGCCGTCAATCGTGTTTATTTCTTCGGAAGCATAACGAGTTGCCATGGCTTTCAGAATGGCATCCACGTCCAATTGTGGCGTCAATTCGATTTTCTTTTTGCTCATAAAATACGAGGTGTATCGCTTCCGAAGCTCACTAACCGTTGTATTCACCTCTGCCAAATGACTCAAAAACAAAGCAATACCCACCAAGCTGTCGCGACCGTAGTGTAATTCGGGATAGATAATACCTCCATTCCCCTCACCGCCAATCACCGCCTGGGTTTCCTTCATCTTTTCGACCACGTTCACCTCCCCAACGGCGCTTGCGGTATAGGTACCTCCGTGTTTTTCGGTCACATCGCGCAGCGCCCTGGAAGAAGACATATTGGAAACTGTATTTCCTTTGGTATGCTTTAAAACATAGTCTGCAACAGCAACAAGGGTATATTCTTCACCAAACATCTCACCGTTCTCATCTACAAACGCCAACCGATCTACATCGGGGTCTACCACAATGCCAAAATCGGCTTGTTCTGCTACCACTTTTTTCATAAGGTCCATCAAATGTTCTTTTAGCGGCTCCGGATTATGTGGAAAATGTCCTGTGGGTTCACAAAATAATTTTATTGGATGTACGCCTAGCGCTTCTAAAAGCAAAGGAACTGCAATTCCCCCTGTCGAATTCACCCCGTCGACAACTACCTTTAGCTTGGCCTTTTTAATCGCCGCTACGTTTACCAAATCCAGTTCCAGTATCTCGTCTATGTGCATATCGATATAGGCGTCGTTGATCGTGATTTTTCCCAACGCATCGACTTCGGCAAAATCGATTTCAGCATTTTCAGCAATATCAAGTATTTGTTGTCCGGCAGCAGCGTTTAAGAATTCACCCTTACTATTCAGTAATTTTAGGGCATTCCATTGTTTCGGATTGTGACTCGCCGTTAGTATGATGCCTCCATCTGCGTGTTCCAAGGCAACCGCAATTTCGACCGTAGGCGTTGTTGATAATCCAAGATCGATAACGTGAATCCCCAATCCAACCAAGGTATTCATAACCAACTGTTGCACCATTTCACCCGAAATTCGCGCATCGCGCCCAACTACTACTCTATAATTTTCTTTATTGCGTTGTTGTTTTACCCAACTTCCATAAGCCGCTGCATATTTTACAGCATCAATAGGTGTTAAATTCTCCCCTTGTTTCCCTCCAATAGTACCTCGAATTCCCGAAATGGATTTAATCAATGTCATGCGGTAAATTTTTCAGCAAAGATACTTTTTTAAAAACACAATTCTTTGTTGCGTTTTTGTAAATTGTACCGAATGAATTTTCTTGCACATATATACCTTTCAGGAGAGGATGAGGCTGTCATTGTTGGCAATTTTATCGCCGATGGTATCAAAGGAAAACGCTATTTAAAGTATCCACCCCAAATCCAAAAAGGAATCTTATTACATCGCGCCATCGATAGCTATACCGACCAACACCCTATTGTAAAGCAAAGTACGGCAAGGCTTCATAAGAATTACGGCCACTATAGCGGTGTGATAGTGGATATCTTATACGATCACTTTTTGGCCAAAAACTGGAAGCAATATCACACACAACCTTTGGACGAATATGTTGAAATTTTTTATGAATTGCTTCGGAAAAATTTTCAGATTCTCCCGGGACGAATTCAACGTATGATGCCCTATATGATTGCCGATAATTGGTTGCTGAGCTACGCGACCATTCCCGGAATTAGCAAAATACTTTCTCAAATGAACCTGCGGACCAAAAATATTTCAAAAATGAACTATGCCGTCATCGAATTAGAGCAATATTACAGCGAATTTGAAGCAGAGTTCACTGCCTTTTTTGAAGAATTAATTCAGTATACAAAAAACAAATTAGTCGAATTATGAAATTACTTCGCTACCTATGTCTTGCACTGCTGCTTTTTTCCTGTAAGGAAGCCGTAAAAGCACCCGAAGCTATTGTACAACCCAAAATAGGGCTGATCACTGAAAAAGCAATGGTGGTCTCGGCCCGGGAGGAGGCTTCCAAAATTGGGGTTGGGATTCTAAAAAAGGGAGGCAATGCCTTCGATGCCATGGTGGCTACCGAAATGGCCTTGGCACTCACCTACCCTGTTGCCGGTAACCTAGGTGGGGGCGGCTTTATGGTCTACCGTACTCAATATGGTGAAATTGGTGCGTTGGATTATAGAGAAAAGGCGCCAATAGCCGCGACCAGAGATATGTATTTGGATGAAAAAGGGGTCTACCAAAACAGGAAAAGTAAAATTGGGGGGCTTGCTGTGGGTATCCCCGGAACAATTGCGGGAATTTTTGAAGCACATCAAAAGTTTGGATCTCTCCCTATGGAGGAGGTTTTGGCACCGGTAATTGAACTAGCGTACAAGGGTTATGTTGTGACCAAATTACAGGCCGAAGAATTAGCTGTTGCCGGTCCTTATTTTAAAGAGATCAATGAAGAAAATTCGTTGTATACTGAAGTGTACAAAGAAGGAGATACTATTAAAAATATAGCCCTTGGAGCAACATTACAGCGCATTTCGGACAATGGCCGGGCCGAGTTCTATCAGGGCGAAACTGCACAAAAATTGGTGGATTTTATAAAATTAAAAGGTGGTATTATCACCTTGGAAGACCTGGAGGCCTACGAGGCAGAATGGCGAGAGCCCATTGTTTTTAATTATAAAAATCTCAAAGTAATTTCTATGTCGCCACCTTCCAGTGGTGGGATTTGTTTGGCGCAACTCCTAAAAATGGTGGAGCCTTTTCCGCTTGCATCTTATGGACACAATAGTATGAAAGCCATACAGTTGCTGGCAGAGGCCGAGCGACGCGCCTATGCCGATCGCAGTTTCTTTATGGGTGATCCAGATTTTGTAGAGAATCCAATCGATTCGTTAATAAGTGATCACTATATAAAAAATAGGATGGCCGACTTTTCCTTTGAAGCCGCCACGCCTTCATCGACCATCAGTCATGGTGCGATACCGGGATACGAAAGTTTCGAAACGACCCATTATTCGATCGTTGATCAGTTTGGAAACGCTGTCGCCGTAACCACCACTTTAAATTCAGGTTATGGTTCAAAATTATACGCAAAAGAGCTCGGTTTTTTTCTGAACAATGAGATGGACGACTTTAGTGCCAAGCCCGGAGAGCCCAATATTTACGGCCTTGTAGGTGGGGAAGCAAATGCAATAGCTCCCCAAAAACGAATGCTTAGTTCGATGACTCCAACCATTATTGAAAGAGACGGCAAATTGTCGATGGTGGTCGGTACACCAGGCGGTGCTACCATTATCACTTCCGTTTTTCAAACAATTCTAAATGTATACGAATTTGATATGAACATGCAAGAGGCGGTGGATGCGCCGCGTTTTCACCACCAATGGCTCCCCGATGCCATACGCTATGAACTGGGCATGTTCCCCGAGGCATTAAAACAACAACTTAAGGCATTGGGATATCCTGAAAATACCGATGTGGATCCCATTATCGGAAAAGTTGATGCTATTTTAGTACGCCCGGATGGAAAATTAGAAGGTGGTGCAGACCGTCGAGGAGACGATACTGCAATCGGATTTTAACTCCCAAATTTCGAATTTTAAGCAGTTAATCGGACAAGTCCGCCCTTATATCGAATTGTAGGGTTTTTACTACAAAATGGATTTAAAAAGACTAAATTTGAGGTTAATAACCATAAATTGTAGGAATTATCGTGTGAAACTTGACGTTGTAAAGCATAGTTGGGGCTGAATATTTCTTCTTAAAAAGTGACCAAGTTATCCCGGTGAATCAATCTTCTGTTTTGCCTCGAAATTGTTAGCTACCATTTGGTCGAACTACCTTTATTGCTGTCATGATACCGATTGGCCGTTATGAGAAGTAAATCTTTTACTAAGGATTTGTTTTCCCTCATCCCATTGCTCTTCAGTGGGCTACTTTGCATTGCACTTATTTTTCTTCTTTGGCAGAAAGTCTCCACTACGCCCACCTTTGCCGAAATTCTCTCGAACCTCACCACCATCTTTATTGGTATTAGCGGATTTTTAAGTGCTATCCTTATGGTCTACATGGCTTTCGCAGCGATGAACTTAAAAAAAGCACGTAGTAATGTAATCGATAATTTGGGGAAAGTAACTCAAAAAATGCACACCTTTAGGTCGATAGTCGATTTGCTATTTCGATCGAAAATATGGCTACCGGGCTTAAAAGAATACATAGACGATGAGTTTGCCGGACTTACCTTTTTTGAAGTGAAAGAATTCTACAAGGGAAAATCGAAACTCGCCATCGAATTCCTGCAAGAGAATCACAATTACGCCGATACCGAAAACTTGTACCTCGAAATGAAATCCCTGTTGCTTACAGGTCCGCGGGAGAAAAGCGTTCCAGAGGACATTGTATTTCCAAAAATGTACAGCAAAGACATCGTCGAAAAGTGGTTGGAGCATAAATGCGGATCTGGTTTGTGGTATTACTTCGGTTACAAATACGCTGTATTCAAAGAAGCCTTAGACCTCAATGCCGTCTTCGAACGACATCAGGATAAGATCATGGCACTTGCCAATACCATCGATAGTGAAGCCTTTGAAGATTCTTCCTTTAACGAAGTCTTTTTGTCTAAACTTGGGGAGTATATGACCAAGGAAGTGCTTCCAAAGTTGTATCAGTTTCAGGATAGTTCCGGTAAACAAACACCGGCTCTTATCCGGTATTTGTATGTGGTCTTTTTACTGCTGACCCTATTTGGGGTACTCGTACCACTCCTCTTTATGCTTTTCAGCTTATCAATCCTTTCACTAATAATTAGTTACAGTTTTGTTATTAGCGTTATCTTCTTTATCAGTATTAGTTTTTATCAGTTCCTGTCGCGAGAAATTAGCAGCTAAAAACAGCTAGGAATCCACCCCAATTTCTGAGATAAAATTAAGTAGAACACTACACTAGGTGCTATAAATTTTCATTCCAATTGAGTACCTTTGCAAACTATGGCGCAAAACGAAGATTTTATTGAAGTTCTTGGGGCAAGAGTTCATAATTTAAAGAACATAGATGTACGTATTCCCAGAGAGCAATTGGTAGTGATAACGGGGCTTTCGGGTAGTGGTAAATCTTCTTTGGCCTTCGATACGATCTATGCGGAAGGGCAACGGCGTTATATTGAAACTTTTTCGGCCTATGCCAGACAATTTCTTGGAAATCTGGAACGCCCCGATGTAGATAAAATTGACGGACTTTCCCCGGTAATCGCCATAGAACAAAAGACTACGAGCAGGAGCCCGCGATCAACGGTGGGTACCATCACCGAAATATACGATTTTCTTCGCCTGTTCTATGCGAGAGCCAGTGATGCATACAGCTTTAACACCGGTGAAAAAATGGTAAGTTATAGCGATGAGCAAATCAAAAAATTGATTATCGAAGAGTTTTCAGGGAGGAAGGTAAGTGTTTTGGCGCCGGTGGTTCGTTCCCGTAAGGGGCACTATCGCGAATTATTCGAACAAGTGGCCAAACAGGGGTTTTTAAAAGTTCGCGTTGACGGTGAAGTTCAGGATCTAATTAAGGGTATGAAAATAGATCGCTATAAGACCCATGATATAGAAATTGTTATTGATCGCTTAAAGATTTCCGAAGAAAACGATACCGATAAACGCCTTTCAGAAACCATAGTAACCGCCATGTATCACGGGGACGACATACTTATGGTGCTAGATCACGATACCAACACCACGCGGTATTTTAGTCGGTCGCTTATGTGCCCCAGCAGCGGGATTTCCTATCCCAATCCGGAGCCCAATAATTTTTCGTTCAATTCGCCCAAGGGCATGTGCCCTAATTGCAAGGGGTTGGGTAAGTTATACAAGGTCAATTTAAATAAGATCGTGCCCAACAAAGGTTTGTCCATAAAGCAAGGAGCGCTGGCACCCCATGGACCACAAAAGAGTAATTGGGTGTTTAAACAACTTGAATTAATTGCTGAACGCTATAACTTCAAACTGAGTGATCCCTTCGAAAGCATCCCCGAGGAGGCAAAGGAGGTTATCTTTCATGGGGGAAATGAAAAGTTTGATATCGAATCGAAAACGCTGGGTATTACCCGAAGCTATAAAATTGATTTTGAAGGCGTAGCCACTTTTTTACAAAATACATTCGACGCCAACGAATCTAAATCCTTGCGCCGATGGGCCAAGGAGTATATGAATAAAATCTCCTGTCCCGAATGCGAAGGCTCCCGTTTGCGAAAAGAATCACTCTATTTTAAAGTGAACGGTAAAAATATAGCCGAGTTAGCCCATATGGATGTGGTGGAATTGCTGGAGTGGTTCACCGATCTCGAAAATCACCTGTCCGAAACACAAGGCATCATCGCTGCCGAGATCATCAAAGAAGTACGTTCACGGCTTCAATTCTTGGTGAATGTAGGGCTTACCTATTTGGCTTTGGATCGAAGCTCAAAGTCCTTGTCGGGTGGTGAGGCCCAGCGTATCCGACTCGCAACTCAGATTGGTTCTCAATTGGTTGGTGTGTTATATATTCTCGATGAACCCAGTATTGGACTGCATCAGCGCGACAATGCAAAATTGATACAATCCTTAATTCAATTGAAAAACATCGGAAATTCTGTGATTGTAGTAGAACACGACAAGGAAATGATCGAGCATGCCGATTACATAATAGACATAGGCCCTGCAGCCGGAAGGCATGGCGGGGAAATTGTTTCGGTGGGATCGCCTTCAGAAATAAAAAAACAGCATACACTTACAGCCGATTATTTAAATGGCACCAAGGAAATAGAAATTCCGAAGAAGAGAAGAAAAGGCAATGGCAAAACCTTAACCCTAAGTGGTGCTACCGGAAACAATTTAAAGGATGTGTCTATTTCTATTCCATTGGGTAAAATGATAGGTGTCACGGGTGTTTCAGGAAGCGGGAAATCTACGCTTATCAACGAAACCTTATATCCCATACTCAATGCGCATTTCTTCAACGGGGTAAAAAAGCCCATGCCGTATAAAAAGATTGATGGCCTAAAACACATTGATAAGGTGATTGATATCAATCAATCTCCCATTGGGCGTACGCCCCGTTCGAACCCTGCTACCTATACCGGGGTGTTTTCAGAAATAAGAAATCTATTTTCCAAAGTACCTGAAGCCATGATACGTGGTTACAAACCGGGGCGCTTCAGTTTTAATGTGGCCGGAGGGCGTTGCGAGACCTGTAAAGGAGGTGGTTTACGAGTTATAGAAATGAATTTCCTCCCCGATGTCTACGTAGTGTGTGAAACCTGTCAAGGAAAACGTTTTAACCGGGAGACACTTGAAATTAGATTTAAGGGTAAATCCATTTATGACGTACTGGAAATGACCATCAACGAAGCCTGTGATTTTTTTGATCAAATTCCGAAGATTTATAGAAAACTGAAGACGATTAAGGATGTAGGCTTGGGCTATATTACGTTAGGACAGCAATCGACAACCCTTTCGGGCGGTGAGGCACAGCGTATAAAATTGGCAACAGAGTTATCTAAAAGAGATACCGGAAATACGTTTTATATATTAGACGAACCCACAACCGGGCTTCATTTTGAAGACATTAGAGTACTGTTGATTGTGCTGAATAAGCTTGTGGACAAAGGAAATACAGTGCTTATTATTGAACACAATCTGGATGTTATAAAGACCGTGGATTATATTATTGACATTGGTCCAGAGGGTGGAAAAAAGGGCGGACAGATCATGGCCAAAGGCACTCCCGAAGAATTGATAAAGGATAAAAAAAGCTATACGGCAGGTTTCCTTAAAAAAGAATTACTTTAGCCCTACAGGAACCTATTTCTTTAGGGTAATAATTCATTTCCCTGTTGTAGAAATAGACAATATATCGTTAAATGAAGAAAGCTAAATTATAAATGAGAAACGAAAACATACCCAAAAACTGGAATGAAGTAAAGTCAAATGACTCATGGGCTATTTTTAAGATCATGGGGGAATTTGTGAACGGATATGAAAAAATGAGTCGGATTGGTCCCTGTGTATCTATCTTTGGATCGGCACGAACCAAACCCGATAACAAATATTACCAACTCGCCGAAAGGATCGCCAAAAAGATTACCGAGAATGGTTATGGTGTTATTACAGGAGGTGGTCCCGGAATTATGGAAGCCGGAAATAAAGGGGCATATTTGGCCGGAGGAACTTCGGTAGGACTCAATATTACGTTGCCTTTTGAACAACATGACAACCCATATATCGATAGTGATAAGAGTATCGATTTCGATTATTTCTTTGTCCGAAAGGTCATGTTTGTAAAATACTCACAAGGCTTTGTGGTCATGCCGGGAGGGTTTGGCACCTTGGATGAGTTTTTCGAAGCATTTACACTAATTCAAACTCATAAGATCGATAAATTCCCGCTTATACTTGTAGGCACACATTTTTGGTCGGGTCTTATGGAATGGGTCAAACAAACACTTTTAGAGGAAAGTCGAAATATCAGCCCGGAAGATCTGGATTTAGTGCATATTGTGGATACCGAAGACGAGGTGTTGCAAATATTGAATGATTTCTACGAAAAAGTCAATTTAAGTCCCAACTTTTAGCGAAAATTGCATCTGTTATTTGTATGTTAAACTCCCGCAACCTTTTTAGAATCCTTTTTTGTGTGATATGTCTGTTTACGATATCCCTTCGTGCACAGCATACCATCACTATTGATGCGCTTTTAAAACCCGCTACCAAGGAGCTTAATATAACCCAGCAGATTGTTTACAGTAATACTTCGAAAGATACGCTACGCGAAATCTATCTCAACGATTGGGCGAATAGTTTTTCCAGTAAAACCACACCCTTAGCCAAACGATTCGCCGAAAATTACGATAGCTCATTTCACTTCGAAAAGGATAAAGATCGTGGGAAAACAACAATATTCAGTATTACAAATGCCCAATTAGTACCTATTACTTGGCAGCGTGGTGATGAGGTGGATATTATCAAATTGAGTTTGGACACCCCCCTACTACCCGGTGATAGCTTTACGATAAACTTGCTATATACAGTTAAAGTACCCAATGATCGTTTTACGAGATATGGCGTTTCAAAAACAATGGATTTCAAACTCCGCTACTGGTATATCTCTCCGGCGGTATATGATGGGACGTGGCATGCTTATAGTAACAAGAATACCGATGATCTATATTTACTGCCTTCTAATTTTTCGCTAACGCTGCGAACGCCAAAACAATATCACGTTGTTTCAGATTTTGATTGGATTTCTGAAAGGAATTCAGAAAATGAAAAGATCACCCAATTGTCTGGTCTCGATCGGACTCGCGCCATCGTCCATTTAGAGCGAATTCCTTCTTTTGAAAGTGTTGAGACCGACAAAGTAGAAGTTATCACAAATCTTCAGGAAAAGAAGGTCAACCATCTTATCCGCGCATTGGTGATCGATAGAATTACTCATTTTTTAGACAACCGACTTGGCCCCTATCCCTTTAAAAAAATGGTGATTAGTGACTCGGACTATCGCAATAGCCCGGTGTACGGCCTCAATCAACTGCCCGATTTTATCAATCCGTTTCCGGATGGTTTCGAGTATGATATGGAACAACTAAAAACCATCACTCGAAATTATATTGAAAATACACTACCCTTGCAGCCCAGAGACGATTATTGGTTAACCGGGGCTTTGCAAATTTACCTCATGATGGAATATGTAGACACCTACTATCCCAAAATGAAACTATTAGGCAGCATAAGTGATTTTTGGATTATCAAATGGTCTCATGCGTCCAAGTTGGAGTTTAACGACCAGTATCCATTGCTCTACCTGAATATGGCTCGTAGCAATTTAAATCAGTCCTTAAGCACCCCTAAAGATTCTTTGGTAAAGTTCAATAAGAATATTGCGAACGATTATTACGCAGGGGATGGTTTTGAATATCTGGCCGATTATCTTGGAAAAGAAACCTTGGCGAAGAGTATCAAGCAATTGTATGCTGAAAAAAAATTACAGCGGGTTCGATCTTCCGATTTTGAAACAGTACTTTCTCAAAATACCGAAGCTCCCGTCAATTGGTTCTTTGACGATTATGTCAATTCTGAATCGACGATCGATTTCAAAATTAACAAAGTAGAAAAAAAGGGAGATTCCTTGGTAGTTACCGTAAAAAATCTCCGCGATCATACGATGCCGGTATCCCTATACGGAATTAATAAGGATCAAATCATTTTTAAGCAGTGGTTACCCCCTATCGATTCTACGGCCACAGTTACCGTGGCATCAAAAGATGTAAAAAAGTTGGTCCTAAACTACGAAGCGAGTATTCCGGAGTACAATCAGCGGAACAACTACAAGAACGTAACCGGCTTATTAAATAGACCAATACAATTCAGGTTGTTTCAAGATGTAAGCGATCCCAAATACAACCAATTGTTCTTTATGCCTATATTCGAGTATAACCTGTATGACGGCTTTACCTTGGGACCCAAATTGTATAACAAAACAGTCTTGGCGAAGGCATTTCATTATAATATTTCACCCCAATACGGTTTTCGTTCAAAGACCTTGTTAGGAAGTGGCTCCCTGATCTATACTCAAAATTATAAGGATAACTCCCTCTATGCCATGCGTTATGGTGTGGCGGGAAGCTATTTCTCATACGATACAGATCTTTTTTACCGAAGACTGACGCCTTTTATGACATTTGCCTTCCGGAATAAGGACCTACGCGATAACGAAAAACAGTTTATCAATCTGCGCAGTGTGAATATCTACAGGGATGAAAACCCCAATGGAACCAACGAAACCCCTAATTATAGCGTATTTAACGCCCAGTATGTATACTCTAACCGAAATCTGGTCAATTTCTTCCGGGGCACAGCAGATTATCAGATCTCGGATAAATTCAGTAAAGTTTCTGCCACCTTTGAATACCGAAAACTCTTTCTGAATAACAGACAACTAAACCTTCGCTTATTTGCAGGAGCCTTTATTTTTAACGATACCCGCGAAGACGAGGATTTCTTTAGCTTTGCATTGGACAGACCCACCGATTATTTACTGGATTATAATTATTACGGAAGAAGCGAAAGCAGGGGCCTATTCAGTCAGCAAATCATTATTGCTGAAGGAGGCTTTAAGTCAAAATTGGATCCGCCATTTGCCAACAGTTGGATCACTACATTGAATGCCAGTACCAATATTTGGAATTGGATCTATGTCTATGGAGATATGGGATTGGTGCACAATAAAGCACAGGGAACCACCTTTGTATACGATGCAGGTGTCAGAGCCAGTTTGGTAGCAGATTATTTTGAACTCTATTTCCCTATTTATTCAAATTTAGGTTTCGAACCCAACCTACCACATTACGATGAAAAAGTACGCTTTATAGTTACCTTAGATCTAAAAACCTTACTTGGGCTATTTACCCGTGAATGGTATTGATGGGAGAAGGCTGAAAGGAAAAGCACCTTAATAGAAAATTAAAATAATACAATCATGAAGCTTTTAAACGATTGGCGAATACTTATTTTGCTATGCCTAACCTTAGGTCTAGCCCCATTTTTTCCGGAGCCCCATTTGTGGGGAAAATTGAAATGGTTAGCCGGAGGTGCAGAGGGTATGCAAGCGGCAGATTGGTTTGATATATTATTGCATGGATTTCCTTTCGTATTAATTCTCAGATTACTGATTATAAGATTATTCCTGAAATCTAAAAACTAAGGCCTGAAAATTTCTTCATTTTCGTTACTTTTGTAATCCCTAATTTTAATGAAGATGCAAACAAACCCTCAGACCAATAGCGAACTTTCTTTTGAAGACTTTAAAGCAGAAGTCCTTAACGACTATAAAATTGCTGTAACAAGTCGAGAGTGTAGTGTTTTGGGACGTCGTGAGGTACTAACTGGAAAAGCAAAATTTGGAATTTTTGGGGACGGAAAGGAAGTGCCACAGCTGGCCTGGGCAAAAGCCTTTAAGAATGGAGATTGGCGAAGTGGGTACTACCGTGACCAAACCTTAATGATGGCGATAGGGAAGTTAAGTGTGCAAGAGTTTTTCGCAGGTTTATATGCCCATACCGATATTAAAGCAGACCCCATGAGTGCAGGTCGACAAATGGGTGGTCACTTTGCAACGCATAGCCTAAATGAGGATGGCAGCTGGAAAAATCTAACCTTACAACAAAATAGTAGTGCAGACATCTCACCTACGGCAGGGCAAATGCCTCGTTTGCTAGGTCTTGCTCAGGCTTCAAAAATTTTCCGAAACCAAAAGGGAATCCAAGATAAAACTCATTTTTCGATCAACGGAAATGAAGTGGCCTGGGGAACCATTGGAAATGCAAGTACCAGTGAAGGGCTGTTTTGGGAAACCATTAATGCCGCAGGAGTATTGCAAGTACCTATGGTTATAAGTGTCTGGGATGATGCCTACGGAATTTCAGTTCATGCAAAACACCAAACTACCAAAGAGAATATTTCTGAAATATTAAAAGGGTTTCAACGTACCGAAACAGAAAATGGTTATGAAATCATGCGTGTTAACGGTTGGGACTACGGGGCGTTGATCGAAACCTATCAAAAAGCAGGTGCCATTGCCCGGGAAGAGCACGTTCCTGTTTTAATTCACGTGATGGAGCTTACACAACCCCAGGGACACTCTACCAGTGGGTCACACGAACGCTATAAAAGTGAAGAGCGACTCCAGTGGGAGCGCGAGTTCGATTGTAATTTAAAGATGCGGGAGTGGATGGTAGCTAACAATATTGCTACCGATATAGAGCTCTCCGATATTGAAACTGCTATCAAGAAAGAAGTTCGTGAAGGAAAAAAGGCAGCCTGGGAAGCATTCTTAGCACCGCAACGACAAGAACAGGCCGAAGCTGTTACCCTTTTAGGAAATCTGGCAGAAAGCTCTTCGAATAAGAATTTTATTGAAAAAATAAAGAATGACCTTGCTTCGGAAAAGGAACCGTTACGACAACATATAGCTGCTGCCACACGAAAGGCTTTGCGGTATGTGGTGGGTGAAGACATTACAGAGAAAAGACAGCTCCTGGATTGGATTACGAACTATTTTGAAATTATTCAGCCGAAATACAGCTCCGATCTGTATTCTGAAGCAAAGGTAAATGCAAAAACTATTTCAGAAGTAAAACCCACCTACGACGAAACTGCCGAAGAAGTAGATGCCCGTCTTGTGCTACGCGATAATTTTGACGCCCTCTTTGAAAAACACCCGGAAGTAGTCATTTTTGGTGAAGATGCCGGAAAAATTGGAGACGTGAACCAAGGCCTCGAAGGGATGCAAGAGAAATACGGTGAATTCAGAGTGAGCGAT
>NZ_JAIOHK010000022.1 GCF_019913785.1 Altibacter sp. | reverse complement strand
TAAATGCTTAGTATAAGTAACACTTAAGTTAGGTTCACCCGTGTTTCACCCGTATTTAAGCCTACCTATAAGTAAGGTAACCTACAGGTTACGGGCAGGGAGAGGTATCGATAGTATAACTGTAATTCAGTATATCAATCTGCAACGATTCCTTCTGTATCCAGCATCGGTATTTTTACCAAGTTGCTTTCAGTAATCGAATGGGCCTCAAATACAAAGGAGCGTTCAAATAGTTTTCCTTCCGCAAAAAAAGTAACCAAATATTCATTGGTAAACCCCAATACCTCGTCGGTAATAAGTTCGACTTTATTGGATGTTTCTGGAGCCATATTTCCCAATCCATGTCGCAGGGTCGATGTCTTTCGATCTTCACTATTCCCCCTGCTTAACACCAAAACGGTTTCGATAGTATCCTTTCTCTGGTTCAAGAGATGCACATTCCAATTTTGAGAAAGAAAGTCTTTATCCCATTCTCTAATGGCTACAATTAAAACCTTGCTTGCAACGTGAAATTCAATATCTTTTTTCATGAATTTGGTAACTGAATTTGTTTCCTTCGGAAGACAAATAGGAAGAAATACTAATCGGCGCTTTTAAATTGATCCAAAAAGCGAATATCGTTTTCGCTAAACATACGAATGTCCGGAATTTGATGCAGCAGTAACGCTATTCGATCGATTCCCATGCCAAAGGCAAAGCCGGAATATTCAGAAGAATCTATTCCGCAGTTCTCCAAAACGTTGGGATCTACCATACCACAGCCCATAATTTCTAACCAACCGGTACCCTTGGTCATTTTATAATCGGTTTCGGTCTCAAGACCCCAGTACACATCAACTTCGGCACTAGGCTCTGTAAACGGAAAGTAAGACGGTCGCAATCTAATTTTTGACTTGCCAAACATTTCAGTAGTAAAATACTGAAGGGTTTGCTTAAGGTCGGCAAAACTCACTCCCTTGTCCACATACAGCCCTTCTACTTGATGAAAAAAGCAATGTGATCGTGCTGAAATAGCTTCGTTTCTATACACACGGCCCGGAGAAATCGTTCTAATAGGCGGTTTATTGTTTTCCATATAACGCACCTGTACCGATGACGTATGTGTGCGCAGTAAAATATCGGGATCTGTTTGAATAAAAAAAGTATCCTGCATATCGCGTGCCGGATGGTATTCAGGCAGGTTCAGAGCCGTAAAATTATGCCAATCGTCCTCAATCTCAGGACCTTCAGAAACATTGAAACCAATACGAGAGAAGATGTCAATGATCTTATTTTTTACAATGGAAATAGGATGTCGAGCTCCTAGCGCAATAGGTGCTCCCGGTCGCGAAAGATCACCATAGCTACCTTTGGATTCTTCCGAAGCCTCCAACTTGGCTTTTAGCGCATTCACCTTATCCTGTGCCGCATTTTTAAGTTGGTTGACCACCTGTCCAAATTCCTTCTTTTGACCGTTCGGGACACTTTTAAATTCGGCAAAAAATTCATTCAGCAGGCCTTTCTTTCCCAAATATTTAATTCGGAATTGTTCTATTTCTTCAGTCTTTGTGGTGGCAAAGGCTTCTACTTCGGCAATGTGTTTTTTTATAGTATCAATCATATTCATCAACTACTTTCGTCGTAAAACTACGTATTTCTATTTAATCGCTTCTCGCTCCAAAAAATATTGAACGATGGCTTCCTTCATCAAAACGCTCTGTTCTCCCGCCTTTAAAGGAGGCAATTGCTCCAGTATCTTATAATGTGGCCAGCCTTGTTCGTCAAAAAATTCAAATTCATAATACCCGAAAGGCTCCAACAGCCTGCAAATTGCAATATGCATTAGGTTGATCTTTTCGTCTTTTTTAAATTTCCGATGCAACTGCCCCAGCTCCTGAACTCCTACCAGATAGATCACGGCATCCAAATCTAGGGCTTCACCATCGGCAAACCTATTGCTAAGAAGCGCAACCACTTCTTCCCATCGCTGTTTTAATTGTTCGTCTCTCGCCATATTGAATGCTTCGGCAAAGATACGGGTCTGCCGAAAAATATTGCTAATGCTTCTCTCTAAATATTTCAGCTAAACTATTTGCGAACCATTAAAACGATCTCATATACATCTGAAAAGTGAAATTTAAAAGTTATAGTATCTTTATGACAAATAGATAGTATGAGTATTGTAGACATTGCATTGGGTTTTGTATTATTAATTGGATTTTACGCCGGCTTTAAAAATGGCCTTTTTGTGGCTTTGGCCTCACTTCTTGGGATTGTAGCAGGGGTCTATGGTGCCCTGTATTTTTCCGATTATGCCGCGGGATATATATCGAACTGGTTCGATTGGAGCCCGCAGACTACACAATTAGCGGCTTTTGCAGCCACCTTTTTGGGCATTCTTTTTCTGGTATCCATGGCGGGTAAATTTTTAACAAAAATGGCCGATTTTGCCATGTTAGGTATCGCTAACAAGATATTGGGAGGTGTGTTTAATGCGCTCACCTACGCCTTTATTATCAGCGTTGTTTTTATGTTTGTAAATGCATCATCCGGCTTGAGTGGTTATGTAATTTCTGAAGAAAAAAAGGCAAACTCAAAACTATATGCGCCAATTGCCTCGATAGCACCCATCATTTTACCACATATACTGAAAGAAGTAGATAGAATTGAAACGAAAAAGGAAGAGGAAGAATTGCCCGAAAAATAATTAAAGCTCCTTTAATTCGGAAGTCGGAAGCCATCCGTCCTTTCCATCGGCCAATTCAATACGGCACCATTGATTGTCCTTTTCCAAGATCTGAACCTTGGTCCCCTCATGCAAAATAAAAGCAACTTCACTCCCCAAGGTAGGCTCACTTTTAACCTCGGTGCTTTCGGCAAAAATAATCGCAGGGCGATCTTTTAAAAAGTCGTTATAGGTTTTAAATGCTAGGGTAAGCGAGAATAGCAACACCACAACACAGCCCATAGCAGCTGCAAATAGAAGTCGTTTTTTTTGTTCTGAAGTTGAAAAATAATACAGCAAGAACAAAGTGACAAATAGGATGGAGAACACAGTAGCTGCCATCGCCCATCCATCAAAAGTTAGGATGCCGGAAATTCGTTTATACCATCGTTTGAAAATAGTCTGTGGAAGGGGTTCAATGGCATCTATTCTGGCGTTCTCTGCGAATGCCAAATTATTCTTGATGTCTCTGTCGTTTGGATCAAGTTGTAAGGCCTTTTCATAATAATAAATACTGGGGCCAATATTGTTTAACTTATAGTGTGCGTTGGCTATATTGAAATATAAGGCTGCGGAGTGCTGCTCACTTTGTAAAATGGACGACCATTTGTCCAAAGCCTGCTGATATTTTTCGGCTTGGTACAGATTTTTTCCCTGCTCAAACAAGGCTTCATTCTGAGCCACTCCCGAAACGGAGATCAGTAATATCCATAAAAAAATTATCCTTTTCATTTTTTCTATTCTGAAAAATTTACTGAAGTTGTTTATCAATAGTAGTAATGGTTTCCACCGCCTTATTATAATCCTGTTGAATGGTTACAGTTGATGCGGGTGTATATCTAGCAAATTCACAACTTTGCAACAAACTCTTAAATTGGTCAATAGTCACCCCTGAAACATTTCGTTCGGCTAAGTACACTGCGATCCTGTCCTTGGACATATCGGAAGTTTCTATATTCAATTTTGCCTTTAAATAATTGTGCAACGCCCGTTCTAAAGCTTCATAAAAGGTTGCTTTGTCCTTCATGTTCTTCTTGGCTTCGACCAAATATTTCTTTGCCAAACGCTCTGCTTTGCGAAGTTTATTTCCTTCAAAATCGGCCATGCGCTTTTTGCGTTTTTTGCCTGCAATGATAAACAAGGGTATCAATAGCATTGGCCCGCCCAGCAATGACCAAAACAGCGTTGACTTAAAAAATGGTTGATGTGTTACCGGTTTTAAGTTTGCGTTTAGTTTTATATACTTGAATTGTTCTTTCGAAAGCACCACGGCTTTTTTAGTACCATTCCCTTCGTGTTCGGTTGTCTGTTCAGCGGTAAGAGGACCGTTTTCAACATTGAGTACTATTTCTTTCGATGAAAGAGTTGTGTATCGTTCTGTCTGTGGGTTGAAATAGGAGAATGAAATAGGACGAATAGGATAGTTCCCTTTAAACTGAGGTATAATCGTATAGCGCTCGCTTATATCGCCATTCATCCCGGATAAACCAGTACGTACATTCTCTTTTCGTTCGGGTTCGTACATTTCTAAGGAATTTGGCAATTTTACACTTGGTAAATTAAACAGTTTAATATTTCCATTCCCCGAAACTTTCACGTTTAACTCCAAGGCTTCCCCTGCGTCAAGCGTGGTTTTATTGGTAGTAACATCAAATTGAAAAGTCCCAACCGCACCGTTGAAATTATCGGGACGCCCTGCTGCGGGTAAGGGTTTCACGTTTATGGTTCTGTTTCCTGCCGAAATGGTCTTATTAACACGGGTCATCAATCTACGGCCAAAGATATCTCTTCGGTTACCCTGCACATCGATGGGCACGTCCAAGGTAAGTGGCTCTATGTCTAATTCGCCTGTTTTTTGAGGATATAATACTGTGGTACGCAAGATCACATATCGATAATCCTGCCCCTGATATTTCCCCTCATAGATCTTAAAATTGCCTTGATTGTCAATATTCTGGCTCCAGAAATCGGCATACTTTGGCGTGTCGATTTCACGCCAACTACTTGTAATGCTTACATCGTGAGATACATATAGTTTGTAAACCACCGTGATGGCTTCGTTCAAGTAGGGATTGACATTGGATATTTCGGCTACTAAATGCACATTTTCACTTGCCACATAATCGGCATTATTCTCATCTTTAGGTCGATCCACCGCAGCCGTAACTTCTACCTGAATGGGCGTTGTTTTATAGATCTGTCCATCTACATCGATGGTGGCCTGACCAATGGTAAATTTTCCGCGAGATTGGGGGGAAAGAAAATATGAATAGGTTTTCGAATAGCTTCGTTTCCCGTTAATGTAGGAATTACTAATGGCTTGATTTGGCCCTCCAACCACTCGAAAGCCTTGGAAATCGGGAGGATTGAAATTGTCCCCGTCCTGGTTCATTTCAAAATCGACACGCAGTCGTTCATTGATCCCCAACCGAGTTTTGCTCAATTTAGCCTCAAACTGGACTTGAGCCTGCATGGTGCCAAGGGCAACAAAAAATAGTATGTATATGAAATGCATCCGTTTCATGTCTACCAATCCTTATTAGATTTTACCTGAGCTCCTTTTTGCTTTTTGGCGTTAATTTTATCTTGTACTTTTTTCTCTTCGTTGTTCATTGCCTCCAACAAGTTCTTTATTTGTTGCGGAGATAATTGTCCGGGAACAGGTTGCTGCTGCTGTTTTTCTTTGTCGCCTTCTTCTTCTTTCTTTTCATCGGGCTTTCCTTTATCCTTCTCCTTATCTCCGTCCTTGTTTTCATCTTTCTGATCGCCCTTGTCCTTATCTTCCTTCTCATCCCCTTTATCTCCTTCTTGCTCGTCGCCCTTATCTTCTTTGTTCTCTTTGTCCTGATCCTTATTTTCCTGGTTTTGATCCTTATTGTCGTCACCACCGCCATTCTTTTGTTCTTCTTCTAACATCTTTTTTGCCAATGCAAAATTATAACGGGTTTCATCGTCGGTGGGATTGTTTCGCAATGCATTTTTATAGGCTTCTACCGCTTCTTTGTATTGCTTGGCATTCATAAATGTATTACCTAAATTGTGGAAGGCCTTGTGCTTTTCAGGCTTATTCACTGCTACGGTAGCTGCTTCTTTAAAACGTCGCATCGCCTCGGCATTCAATGTTTTGTTGTAATACGCATTGCCCAGATTGTATTTTCCGGTTTCATCCACCGGGTTTAAAGCAATCGCCTTTCGGTAATCGGCTTCGGCTGTTGGAAAATTATTTTTCTGTAATTTTTCTGAAGCCTCCGATAGGTATTTCTGCGATTCCTTCAACAACCTGTGCTGTTCCTTATCCTTTTGTGCTATCCCATAGGCAGAACAGACAAAAATAAGGAAGAGGACCGCAATTCGCACTGCTGAAACAAATTCAGAAAATAAGGATGTTCTCATAGTTACCATGTTATTCTTTTCGCTCATTGAACAGATTTAATTTTTTCAACCAGGCCGTTTTTCGTTCCAACAGCAATACATCAAAAACCAGCAAAAACAATGCCCCGGCTAAAAACCATTGAAACTGATCTTTAAAATCGGTGAATTGCTTGGCTTCGAATTCTTTTTTCTCCATTCCGTTTAAAATAGCCGTAACGGTTTCAACCACCTCTTTTGTATTCGCACCATCAATATATTCGCCATCCGCTTCTGCCGCAATTTCCTGAAGGGTTGCTTCTCCCAAACGGGTAATTACCTGTTGGTTATTTTCATCCCGTTTATAATACTGAAGTGTTCCATCTTGCTTAATAGGAATTGGACCGCCCTCAATTGTTCCTACACCAATGGTAAAAATGCGAATTCCTTGGCTAGCAGCTTCTTCGGTAATTTCCCTTACATTTCCCTCGTGATCTTCCCCGTCGCTAATTATAAACAACACTCTGTTTGTCTGCTCCTCGTCATTATAAAAGGTCTGTGCCAATTGGATGGCCTCGTTGATGGCTGTACCTTGTGACGAGACCATATCTGTATTCATTCCGGTAAGGAATAATTTGGCCGAAGAAAAATCGGTCGTAATTGGCACCTGCGGAAATGCACTTCCGGCATAACCAATAATTCCGATTCGGTCCCCTGCCAGACTATTTATTATTTGTGTGATCAGCTGCTTCGATTTCTCCAGACGGTTGGGTGCAATGTCTTCGGCCAACATACTTTTTGAAACATCCAAGGCAAAGACCACATCTACCCCTTCACGCTTTACGGTTTCCAGTTTGGTACCAATCTTTGGGTTTACTAAGGCAAAGCTCAGGCAGGCCAATGCCAAACAGACTACCAAAACCTTTAGGACAGGTTTGAAGGTTGATTTGTTCGGACTTAATTTTTTTAACAGAGGCGCATCGGCAAAACGTTTTTGCGTCCTCCTTTTCCAAACAGTTACCAGTAAGAAAAGCAGCACTACCACCGGTATGGCGGCTAGCAGATAAAAATATATGGATGCCTCTAATTGATACAAATTCCTATTTTTTTATTAAACAAAACTCCTAAACAATGTATATCTAACCAATAATTCTATACTCAATAGGGCGAACGCCAGTAATGCCAATGGACGAAATTTTTCATCGTAATTACGGTACTTAAATTCCTCCACATCGGTCTTTTCCAATTTATTAATCTCGTCGTAAATTTCGACCAATTTTGAAGTACTGGTTGCTCTAAAATATTGCCCTCCCGTGGTTTTGGCAATTTCCTTCAACAGGGTCTCGTCGATCTCCACCTGTACACTTCCGTACTGAAAGCTTCCATCGGGTCGAATACCTATTGGACTCTGCGCCATTCCGTTGGTTCCAAGACCAATTGTGTACACTTTAATTCCAAACTCCACGGCCAATTCGCTTGCAATTTTAGGGTCAATAAAACCACTGTTATTCACCCCGTCTGTTAACAGGATAATCACCTTACTCTTTGCTCGGCTATCCTTTAAGCGGTTCACCGAGGTGGCCAATCCCATTCCAATCGCAGTCCCTCCTTCAATGGTCGTATTGTATTTTATGCTATTTAAGGACGACAAAACGATGCTTTTGTCACTGGTCAAGGGTGTTTTTGTATAACTTTCGCCTGCGTATTCTACCAGTCCAATACGATCATTGGGACGATCGTTTATAAATCGGGCAGCCACCGTTTTTAAGGCTTCCAACCGGTTGGGGCGCAAGTCCCGTGCCAGCATACTTGCCGAAACGTCAATCGCCATCACAATATCAATTCCCTTGGTGGTTTTAATTCGGGTAGATTCGTCTACAGTTCGTGGTCGTGCCATTGCAACAATAATTGCAGAGAGGGCTAGCAACCTAAATACAAATAGTATTGGGCGTAGTTTTGTCAACCAATTTTTACTGGTCTTAAAGCCTTTGGTACTGGATATTTTTAAGTTTGCAGTTTGTTTATTTCGCTTCCATACATACCATAGCAGTAAGACCGGAAGTATTACGAACAACCAGAAAAACTGTGGATTTACAAATTCAAAATTCTCAAACATCATTTCTTACTTTCTGAAACTTCTATTTCAACCGAATTGACAACACGTTCTTTCACTTGGGCGGCATAGCTGTCCTCTTTTTTATAATAGATCGCAACTACTTGAAGCGAGTGGCCCTTTCGAAACAGCAATAATTCATATTCCATTTTTTTACTTTTCCCGGTATTCCCGGTTGCCGAAAAATCGAACTCACCGTATAATTTCTCCCCATCCACACCTTCTTCGGTAGAAAAGGTTTCTTTTTTCACAATCATATTGGATGCCCCTTGTTGCTCTAGCATCGACAAAATCCCTTCAGAAATAACATCAAAATTCAATTCGACTCCCTCTGTATAGGTCGCTACATTTACCACTATAAAAAACGAATCTGTCAGACTTCCATATTGAAATAGTTCGTTGGAAATCGTTATTTGTTGTCCCTCCTCCGGTACATTCATGGGTGTGCGAACCAATACTTTAGGGGTTTCAATCAGCACGGCAGGTACTCCGTACTCGCTTCGCACCCATCTTCCTTCCAACAACTCTTTGGTTGGATGCCCAATAACGGTATCTTTAACGTACGACCAGCCGTAGGTCGCCGTTAAAATCCCACCAACCACCAGCAAGGCAAACACGCCCGAAATGGCCCCCATTGCAATGCGCCTATTGCGTTTCCTTATTTTCTGAGCTCGCAGGTATTCCAGATTCTGGAGTAATTCTTCTTCCGAAGGTTCCGGGATTACCTCATGTGTTTCGGTAATAATTTCTTCAATGGTATTTCGGTCGGCTTCTGCCTGTCCGGCCTCTTGTTGCATTTTCGCAAATTTCACCAAATCGGCACGTTTTAGTATCTGGTCCAAGTGGCGAATCGTCTCCATATCAAAATCGAAATGCCCTGCGTCTTTATGCAGCTGAAGTCGAGCGATTAATTCGTCACTGGTACTTTCTAAGGCAGCGTCATCCACCTCACGATCCAAATAGCGCTTTACAATTTCGGTAAGATGCGAATAGTATTCTTTCGATTTGTTTTGCTTCAGAAGGTCCGAGCTGTCCAATTTCTTTAAGGCAACAATGGCTTCTTCGAAGGGCGGTAATTGCTTTTCTTCGGCTTCCTTTCTTTTTTTTCTTCGGAATAACAAATAGACCAAAGCTCCCAGTATAAGTAGTATAGGAAGTACCCAATACAACAGTTTCAGCAAATCAAAAGGCGGATCCTTTACTTCGATAGCGGGTTTTATCTCGAACATTTTCTGCGTGGTAGTATCAACGACAACATCCTTCACTTCTATGATAGTAGAATCTGTTAGATGTGCTTTTTCGTTAATCATCACCCGTTGTTGCGGAAGGGAATATCGGCCCGAATCGAATTGTGTCAATCCGTATTTTTTTATGAGTCGGTAGGTAGCCTGCTCATAGGTAGTATCGACCTTATACGACTCGATTACTTCTAAAGGAAGAAACGTTTGTCCTTCCGGAAAGACGATTAGATCTGTTGTATCTGCCAGTACTTCAATCGTATACCTTAGCTCTTCTCCTATTCTAATTTGAGTAGTATCAATAGAAGATGTGACCTGTGCAAAAGTTAATGTGGTAAGCATAAGACCACAGATCATGGTAAGATATCGCCCAATCGAATAAACCGAATTAAAAACCTTATGTTGTTTAAATCTTTCCATCAACTGCTATCTCTTTTTAAAATAGCCTAATAATTTCTGTACGTAACTCTCGTCAACGCGACAACTCAAAGTGCCGGCGCCACTCTTCAAAAAGGATTCTTCGAAATAGTCGACTCGCTCACGGTAATAGGCATAATAACTATTTCGAACTCCTTTTGAAGCGGTATTTACCAAGAGCAATTCGCCGGTTTCTTTATCTTCCATTTCGACCATCCCGAGGTTCGGGATAGTTTCCTCATGCTTGTCGTAAACACGTATACCGGTAACATCGTGTTTTCCTGCAACTATCTTCAAGGTGTCTTTGTAGCTATCTGTGATAAAGTCGGAAAGCACAAAAACGATGGCCTTCTTCTTCATAACGTTGGTCAGATATTTCAACGCCTGTGCGATGTCTGTCTTTTTACTTTTCGGCTGGTGTTCAATCAATTCGCGAATAATTCGGAGCACATGTGATTTTCCTTTTTTGGGAGGAATAAAAAGCTCTATTTCATCGGAGAAAAGTATGAGTCCGATCTTATCGTTATTCTGCATGGCTGAAAAAGCCAAGGTGGCAGCAATTTCGGTTACAATTTCATTCTTAAACTGCGTATCGGTACCAAAGAACTCGGATCCACTAATGTCTACCATGAGCATCATTGTTAGCTCGCGTTCTTCTTCGAAGACCTTGATAAAGGGTTCATTGTATCGAGCGGTCACGTTCCAATCGATATTTCGCACATCGTCCCCGAATTGGTATTGACGCACTTCGCTGAATGTCATCCCGCGTCCCTTAAATGTACTGTGATATTCGCCACCAAAGACATGGTCGCTCAAGCGCCGTGTTTTGATTTCGATCTTTCGTACTTTTTTAAGAAGTTCTTTTGTATCCACTTGGTTCTTTGTTAAATGCTTCAGATTATTGGTTGGTTACCACTAAACTATGAACGTGCAACTTTAAACGGCTATGGTACTTCTATTTCGTTAACGATCTTGTTGATGATATCTTCAGAAGTAATGTTTTCGGCTTCTGCCTCGTACGAAATACCTATACGATGACGCAATACATCATGGACTACGGCACGAACGTCTTCTGGAATTACATAGCCTCGACGCTTAATGAACGCGTAGCATTTTGAAGCGATGGCAAGATTGATACTTCCCCTTGGAGATGCCCCAAAACTGATGAGTGGTTTTAGATCGGCCAAACGATAATTTTCGGGAGTACGGGTTGCGAAAACGATATCGAGTATGTATTTCTCTATCTTTTCATCCATATACACCTCTCGAACTGCCGCCTGAGCTCTTTTAATCTGATCTAAAGTCACAACTGGATTAATCTGCTCGTACCCCTCTTTTAGGTTTTGACGAATGATAAGTTGTTCCTCAGCAATTTGAGGATATTTGATTACTGTTTTTAGCATAAACCGGTCTACCTGTGCTTCGGGCAAGGGATAGGTTCCTTCTTGTTCGATAGGGTTTTGCGTGGCCATTACCAGAAATGGGCGATCCAATATAAAGGTAGTATCGCCAATGGTGACTTGTTTTTCCTGCATCGCCTCCAGCAGTGCCGATTGCACCTTGGCAGGAGCCCGGTTGATCTCATCGGCAAGTACAAAATTGGCAAAAATGGGTCCTTTTTTTATACTAAAATCATTCGATTTCATATTGTAGATCATGGTTCCTACCACATCGGCCGGAAGCAAATCGGGCGTAAATTGAATTCGACTAAAACTTCCGTGAACAGCCTTAGACAGGCTATTGATCGCCAAGGTCTTTGCCAACCCGGGCACCCCTTCTAGTAAAATATGTCCTTGTCCCAAAAGTCCAATGAGTAGTCGTTCGACCATGTGTTTTTGCCCAATAATAACTTTATTGATTTCTAATGATAGGATATCAACAAAGGCACTTTCCTTTTCAATTTTTTCATTCAATGCGCCAATATCCAAGGCGGTTTTAACTTCTTCCATAGTAATATTATTTTCGAATAAGGGTATCTGTATTAAGGACACGCAAATTGGAGATTTCTACTGGAAATCCCTGTTAACAATTGGTTAAAAATTATACTAAAATAAGGGTGTTTTAGCTGTTGTAATGCCACCCGTTTTCCTATTTTTAAAGAGGATCAAATTTATTAAGTTTCTGAAAAAAATCAAAAAATGAGTCAAAAAATTGCATTGATTACAGGAGCCACTTCCGGAATTGGAAAAGCAACGGCTTCTCTCTTTGCCAAACACGGCATCAAACTTATTTTGTGTGGCAGAAGGAAAGAACGATTGAACGCTATCGCTTCGGAGCTTCAAAAACAAACTGAAGTACATACGTTAAGTTTTGATGTGCGCGATAAGGCTTCGGTTATTGGTTCTCTTCAAAGCATTCCTGCGAGCTTTTCAGAAATAGATATTTTAATTAACAATGCCGGAAATGCGCATGGTTTGGATCCAATTCAAGAGGGAAATATAGAGGACTGGGAAGCCATGCTCGACATCAATGTAAAAGGTTTGCTCTATGTTAGTAAGGCGATTATCCCCGGAATGATTCACAGAAAAAGGGGTCATATTATCAATATTGGATCGACAGCGGGCAAGGAAGTGTATCCCAAAGGAAATGTCTATTGCGCCAGTAAATACGCGGTCGATGCGCTAAACCAAGGCATGCGAATTGACCTCAACGGAAAAGGGATTAAGGTTGGTGCTATAAATCCCGGTTTGGTGGAAACCGAATTCAGCAAGGTGCGCTTTAAAGGAGATTCAAATCGTGCCGAAACCGTGTATCAAGGATATATCCCCTTACAACCTGAAGACATAGCCGATATTATTTGGTTTGCCGTAACGCGCCCTCCCCACGTAAATATAACCGATCTCACCGTGATGTGTCTGGACCAAGCTTCGTCGACTATCGTTAATAAAAACTATGACAACATTTGATATTAATTTTTTAGACCATGTCGCTATAAGAGTCAAGAATCTGGAAGCCTCAGTCGATTGGTATGAACAGGTGCTCGGACTTAAAAAGTATCAGCTACCCGAGTGGGGTGAATTTCCCATTTTTATGTTATCTAATAAGACAGGGGTGGCGATATTTCCTGCAAATGCTATGGATCCGAAAATAAACTCAGCTTCAAGGAATGTAAAAATTGATCATTTTGCGTTTAATTTGACTTCAGAGAATTTTCGAAAGGCAAAGAAACGATTTGAAGAACTAGGTGTACCTTATGAATTTCAAGATCATTTTTATTTTCATTCAATCTACCTAAAAGATCTCGATGGACATACTGTGGAACTCACTGCGCTCGTTGTAGATGAAGCGTCCTTTTACAAATAATTGATACTCCATGATTAACAAACGCCTTTTGATTAAAAACCTGCTTGCTCACAATGATGAGAGCAGTTTCTATGACAAAAAGCGGATGATCGATCTCAGCAACAAGGAGGGAAAGGCCAAATTCTTAAAACATGTATGTGCGTTAAGCAATAGCAATCCTAACAATAATTCGTATATCGTGATTGGTGTGGAGGATGAAACCAACGAGATTCGCGGAGTCGATTTTTTTGACGATAGTAAGATTCAGAATCTAGCAAATGCTTATCTAACTCATGCCCCATTGATTGTCTACGAAAATGTGGCGTTCCCGCATTTACCCGAAGACAAGGTGGTAGGTTTAGTGACCATCCGACCCAATGGAAAAATAACATCGCTGCGAAAGAATATCTGGAAATACTGGGGCGGTTCCATTTTTTTACGCGATGGCAGCATCTCAATGCCGAAGGATTTCGACATCGTGATCGAAGATGTGAACTCGGAGATCGTTCAATCCATTGAAACCAACGCCAAAAATAATATTGAACTCACCCTAGACGGCGTCATCGATTTTATCAATCACCGCCACAGGGATTTGGAATCCAACTACAAGGTTTTTAAAGAATTGTTTGTGGTGTGTTGGGCGGGAAACACCAAACAGGTTAAGGGAGAAACCTACTTTTCGCGAGTGGATATTGAACTCATTAACGAACAGGTGCGTTTGTTTTATTCGGCCCTAGATGAGGTGAGCATTATGTATACTGAAGATGAATTCAAGATCACCGAATATGTGCACTTAGGCCTTAATAAGCAGTACAAATATTATCCTTTGGAGGAAGTGGTAATCACCTTCGGAGAAAATGGTTCGCATCATATTGAGTCGAAATTAATTTTTCAACCCCCTCGTTTCAACAAAAAGACCCTGCACCATATTTACAATGCCAATAACAGTCTGATTGAAAAATTAAAAAAGAATGTGCCTTTAACGGCTTCCGAAGAAAAAGACTTGATAAGCCTGCCGGCGACTTATCTTATTTGTTATCTGAACGACTTCGATGATGCCATGGAAAAATTGTACGAAGCCAAGGCGCTTTTGAAACAAACGAACGGAAATGTATACCAATCGTTTAAGGAATCGGTACGAATCCTTCGGAAAGTGAAATACAATTGATTTATTTTCTCATTATTTTATACCTTTAAACTTCAACAATTTTAATAACAAAACCCATGGGCATTTTCGACAAAATCAAAGAAAAACTAAGTCACGAATTTATAGACATCATCGAATGGCTGGACTATACAGACGATACCATCTGTCATCGGTTCGAGCGCTATCAAAATGAAATAAAGAATAACGCCAAACTCATTGTCCGCGAAGGACAGACGGCTGTGTTTATTAATGAAGGGCAGTTGGCCGATGTTTTTAAACCGGGCACTTACACCTTAAACACTCAAAACATGCCCATACTTACCACCTTAAAAGGTTGGAAATACGGATTTGACAGTCCGTTTAAGGCCGAGGTCTATTTTGTGAATACGCATCTATTCACCGATGAGAAATGGGGCACCAAGAACCCAATCACGCTTAGCGACGATCGTTTTGGATTGGTGGAAATTCGTGCATTTGGAACCTATGCCTTTAAAATTAGCGATCCCGGAAAGTTCCTAATAGACATTGTGGGGACCGATAATAATTTTACCAATTTCGAGATCAACGAACATTTAAAGAGTTTGATCGCAACGCGCTTTACCGATACGGTAGGACAGGCCAATCTGCCTATTGAATTATACGCGGCCAACACTACGGAGTTATCTGAAACTTGTAAAGACGTTATGCAGCCGGAATTTGGCAGCGTAGGGATTTCATTAGAAAAATTCTATATCGAAAACGTCTCCATGCCCGAAGACCTCAAAAAGGAGATCTTCGAATACAGTCGTATTGACAAATTGGATTTAGACAAATTGACCAAATTCAAAACGGCCAAGGCGATTGAAGCTGCCGCTTTGAATGAAGGCGGTACGGCAGGCGCCGGAATGGGTATGGGAATGGGCTTCGTGCTTGCCCAACAGATGGGAGGCATGATGAATCCACAAATGGGCGGACAACAACAGGTACCTATGCAACAGCAGGGAGGCGCTATGCCACCGCCAATGCCAGCGGCCGTTCAATATTTCTATTCTAGTAACGGACAACAGGCAGGACCCGTGAGTTTTGATCAACTTCGTGCCTTATTTGCTAGCAGGACTGTTAATAAGGATACACTTGTTTGGAAACAGGGAATGCAAAATTGGACTGCTATTAGTGAAGTAGAAGAATTGAAAGTCTTCTTGGGTGGGAATACACCTCCACCGCTTCCGGGGCAATAATCCATTATTATTATTTCGAAGCGATTTTATATCGCTTAAAGACTATTATTTTACCTTCTTTAGATTATCGTGGAAGAAACTGCCTCGCAAAAATCGGAACTAAAAAAATCCTGCGTCAACTGTGGGGCAGAATTGCTATATGCCCCCGGTACCACAGAGCTCAAATGTGAGTATTGCAGTTATACACAGTCCATTACCCCTTCCGTAAATGGTTTTGAAGAGTTAGAGCTAAAACCCTATCTCGAAGAATTGGGAAGTCGTTCCCACAGTGAAGAAATTACCATGCTTCACTGTAAAAATTGCGGGGCGCATCAGCATGTGGAAGAAAATTACAAGTCCTTACACTGTGTTTATTGTGGGATGCCATTAATTGTTGAGGATATGTACAAGGAAGATTGGATTCTTCCGGGGGCTGTATTGCCGTTTCAGTTAGATCAAAAAAAGGCACACCAACTTTTTAAGAAATGGGTGTCCGGTTTATGGTTCGCTCCTAATAACTTAAAAAAAGCCGCGATTGATCCGCAAAACACAAAAGGGCTATATGCTCCATTTTGGACCTTCGATGCAAAGCTGTATGCCAATTATACCGGTCAACGGGGTGATTATTATTATGTAACAGTTCCTTATACAACTACCGTCAATGGAAAATCGGTTACTCGAACTCGGCAAGAGCGTAGGACCCGTTGGACCTTTGCATCGGGGAGTATCAGTGGCTTTGTGGACGATACGCTCATTAAGGCATCGCATCAAAAAGCGGGTATTATTCCTCCAAAAGTGGCCAAATGGAATCTGAAAGAGCTCAAACCTTTTGACAGTAGTTTTCTTTCCGGATTTGTCACCGAAAAATATACGATTCCTTTAAAGGACGGATACCTATCCTCAAACGAGGAGGCCCGAAAAATTGCAGATCGCTGGGTACGACAAGATATAGGCGGTGACACCCAGCGGGTTACGTCCATCGATATGAAATTAACCGACGAAACCTTTAAACACATATTGCTTCCGGTCTATATAAGCGCTTACCGCTTTAAGGGAAAACGTTATAATTTCTTCGTGAATGGGCAAAATGGCACCCTCTCTGGGGAGCGTCCTTATTCCTTCTGGAAGATCTTTTTCTTGGTATTGGCCATTGTTATCGTTTTGGGCATCATTATCTTAGTTACACAATTATGAGGACATTAGTCGTAGGTGATATACATGGAGGGCTACGTGCCTTACTACAGGTATTGGATCGTGCTGATATTTCTTCGGAAGATCAGTTTATTTTTATTGGCGATTATGTGGATGGTTGGAGTGAGGCTGCTGAAACAGTTTCATTTTTAATAGCTTTTTCTGAAACCTACAACTGTGTCTTTCTGCGAGGAAATCACGAAGAGTTGTTATATAATTTTCTGAAGGGTGAGCAACACAATCCTATGTGGTTGGCACATGGGGGAGAAGCCAGTAAATTTAGCTATTCCAAACTTTCCGAAGCAGCGCTGCAAGACCATATGCATTTTTTCGAACAACTCAGTAATTATCATATAGATACCGAAAACAGATTGTTTTTACATGCCGGTTTTACCAATATGCACGGGCCGCAACACGAGTATTTTAAAAATATGGTGTATTGGGACCGTACCCTGTGGGAAATGGTATGCTCTATGGATCATTCCATTTCAGAAAAAGATAAAAACTATCCCAAACGCCTGAGCCTTTTCAAAGAAATATACATTGGCCATACGCCCGTTACACGCATTGGGGAAACCACGCCTGTGAATTATGCCAATGTATGGAACATAGACACCGGGGCCGCATTCAAAGGACCACTTACGATACTGGATGTGGATACCAAGGAATTTTGGCAAAGTGATCCTGTTTGGACCTTATATCCTGAAGAAAAAGGGCGGAATTAACAATCGTTTTAAGTACAAAAAAAACCGCTTCTTTCGAAGCGGTTTCAATGCTACTTTAAATATTCTATTACAGATCGAACTTGATCCCCTGCGCCAAAGGCAACTCGGTGGTATAGTTAATGGTATTCGTCTGTCTTCGCATATAGATTTTCCACGCATCACTTCCGCTTTCACGTCCGCCACCGGTATCCTTTTCTCCTCCAAATGCGCCTCCTATTTCGGCACCTGAGGTCCCAATATTTACATTGGCTATCCCACAGTCGCTTCCGGCTACCGACAAGAAATGCTCGGCTTCTCGCAGGTTATTGGTCATGATGGCCGAAGACAATCCTTGATTAACTCCGTTTTGAAGCTCCAAAGCATTTTCTACCGTACCGCTGTATTTCAATAAATATAAAACCGGAGCAAATGTCTCGTGTTGTACAATTTCGAAACTGTTTTTAGCTTCTGCAATGGCCGGTTTTACATAGCAGCCACTTTCGTAGCCTTCACCACTTAATACACCGCCTTCAACAATAAGTTTACCTCCTTCAGCGACCACTCTTTCCAATGCCGACTCATACATCTTTACCGCATCTTTGTCGATCAGTGGGCCTACGTGGTTATTTTCGTCAAGAGGATTACCAATTCGCAATTGCCCATAGGCCGCTACGATAGCATCTTTTACCTTGTCATACATACTCTCGTGAATAATTAATCTTCGAGTAGAAGTACAACGTTGTCCGGCCGTACCAACCGCTCCAAACACGGCACCGATTACGGTCATTTTAATGTCGGCATCCGGGGTGACGATAATCGCATTGTTCCCGCCCAATTCCAACAAAGATTTTCCTAGGCGTTCTCCTACAGTCCTTCCAACAATTTTCCCCATACGTGTAGATCCGGTCGCAGAGATCAATGGCACTCTTTTATCGGTTGTCATGAATTCACCTACGCGATAGTCTCCATTGATAAGACATGAAATCCCCTCAGGCATATTGTTCTTTGCAAATACGCTGGCGGCGATTTTCTGACAGGCAACGCCACAGAGCGGTGCTTTTTCTGAAGGCTTCCAAACACATACGTCACCACATATCCAAGCTAAGGCTGTATTCCACGCCCAAACAGCTACCGGGAAATTAAAGGCCGAAATAATTCCAACGACCCCCAATGGGTGGTATTGTTCATACATACGGTGTCCCGGACGTTCGGAGTGCATGGTTAATCCGTGCAATTGTCTTGAGAGTCCGACAGCAAAATCACAGATATCGATCATTTCTTGGACTTCGCCCAAGCCTTCCTGATAACTTTTTCCCATTTCATAAGAGACTAATTTCCCAAGAGGTTCCTTTAGTTTTCGTAACTCTTCTCCAAATTGACGAACAATCTCACCACGTTGTGGCGCAGGGATTAAACGCCAACTTTTAAAAGCCGAAGTGGCCTTGTCCATCACTTTTTCGTAATCTTCCTTTGATGTGGTGGTCACTTTTCCGATTAATTTTCCATCTACGGGAGAAAACGAGGCCAATGCCTCACCTTCCGAAAACCAATCGTTTCCGGTGGAAGTTCCTTTGTTTACTTCTTTAATTCCTAGTTGTTCGAGGGCTTCTTCAATTCCAAAGGATATTGCTACAGTTGACATAATTATAGAGTGTTTTTATTCGCGAATTTATGAGCTGCGAAGGTACACAATACCGCGAAGATTTTGAAATGAATCCTATAGAGTTTCTATATGGCGGGAATTGAAGTTTGAATAGTGACTTATTCGGCCGTAAAACGAGGGTCGGTTTCCATAACGGTGCCGCATTTATCACAGCTGCGGTGCGTCTCACTACCGTAGAATATTTTAAAATGTTTTAAAAAATCTCTTTCAATGTCTTCTAGCTGAAAATACACCTCGTACAGTTTATTGTTGCAATTATCACAAAACCACATCAGACCGTCTTTGGCACCCGTTGCAAATCTCTTTAATTCAACCACCAGTCCTATAGAGTCTTCCATACGAACCGGGGAATGTGGAATTTTGGCAGGGTGGAGATACATATCGCCCGGACCTAGTTTCATGGTTCTTTTTTTACCATCTTCCTGAATATGTACTTCTATATTCCCTTCAAGTTGGTAGAACAACTCTTCGGTTTCGTTATAGTGATAATCCTTTCGGGCATTCGGCCCGGCGACAATCATTACAATATAATCTCCGGCATCAGTATAGAGATTTTTGTTTCCTACGGGAGGTTTTAACAATTCCCGATTTTCTGAAACCCACTTCGTTAAATTGAAAGGTCCTTGAATAGCCATAGCCGTATCTTTATTATTTTCATAAAAATACGGCAAAAGCTTTAAAAGAAAAAAAGTAGAGGAGTTTTACTTTCTATAGAATAGTTGTGTAAAATAATATTTTCCGTCGGAAGACTGCATGACTCCAAATCCGGAGTGCGTATAGTTTCCTTCGATAATCTTTTTATGTCCGGCACTATTTAACCAGGCCGTCACTACTGCTTCGGGAGTTGTATAGCCATACGCCACGTTTTCGGCAACTACCTGAGCACCTCGTTGTTTAAGTGCTTCAGAGCGTATACCAAAATTATCATGGCTAATTTTTTTCAAGTCGATCATATATTGGGTATGATCTACTGCGTACGCAGAGGCATATTGTTGATCCCTGGCAATTGCCGAAAGACCTTGAGTAGCTCTGTGTTCATTGATCAGGTTTAAAATGGCATCTGCCATAACCCAGTCGGTTTCTTGAGCAAGATTAAGATCAATAGAATAGTTTGCTTCTTCGACAGCTACCCCTTCGTCTTTTTGACATGAGGTAACAAGGCACATTAGTACCATAGCCAGTAGGCCTGTTTTAAGTAGGTTCATAATACGGGGGGCATCAAATTTGGGGCATGATGCTGGTTCAAATATAAAAAAATATCTTACACAAAATGCCTTTCATCGATTTTTTAAAGCCTTTCATCGATTTATTTGATTGTATTCATATATATTTCCTACAAGAAAAAAAGAGACGACCCAAGGAAAACACTGGATTTATGGTTATCTTGGTCCATAAAATGGTCTATATGAAACAATTAAAAATTTTAACACTTTTAATCGGTGTTTTTGTGCTTTTCAGCTGTATTTCTAAAGATAATTCGTCGGATTCTTCTTACAAAACAACAGATACTGTTAAAAATTCTTCCGAAAAATTCGGGCTTGTTATTCATGGCGGGGCCGGTACCATTCTAAAAGAAAACATGAGCGATTCTTTGGAAGCTGCATACAAATTGAAGTTGGAAGAAGCCATTCGGGTAGGTCACGAAATCCTCAAAAATGGTGGCACTGCCATGGAGGCTGTCACCAAGACCATTAATGTGATGGAAGATTCGCCTTTATTCAATGCAGGCAAAGGCGCGGTATTTACGCACGAAGAGACCAATGAATTGGATGCTTCGGTGATGGACGGGGCTACCTTGGATGCAGGAGCGGTCGCAGGTGTTACACATATTAAAAATCCCATCGACCTCGCTTTAGCTGTCATGAACGATTCTCCACATGTGATGCTAAGCGGAAAAGGGGCAGAAGTTTTTGCGGTATCCAGAGGTTTTGAATTAGTAGACCCTTCTTATTTTTATACCGAAAACCGATTTCAGTCTTTACAACGCATTAAGGAGAAAGAAAAGACCGAACTAGATCACGATGGAAAAACTGCCTTTATAGATCCTTTTATAAAAGATTCGAAATTTGGAACGGTGGGTTGTGCCGCCTTGGATAAAAATGGAAATCTAGCTGCCGGAACCTCAACCGGAGGGATGACTAACAAGCGCTGGAACCGAATTGGGGATGCGCCAATTATTGGAGCAGGAACCTATGCCAACAATGCAACCTGCGCCGTCTCGTCTACCGGCTGGGGCGAATATTTCATTCGGGCTATGGTGGCGCACGATATTTCGGCACTTATGGAGTACAAAGGGCTTTCCTTAGAAGAAGCGGCTCGTGAAGTGATTCAGAAAAAAGTACCCGCCTTGGGAGGCGATGGCGGCATTGTCTCTATTGATAAAGACGGAAATGTCGCAATGGAATTCAATACGGCAGGAATGTATCGAGCGCACATGAATGCTGAAGGAACATTGACTATAGGTATTTATAAGGAGTAAGTGTATGAACTCGCCGTATTACGCAGTAATTTTTACATCGACCCAAACTTCTCACACCGAAGGCTATGCTGAAATGGCGGAAGCCATGGAAAATCTAGCCAAAATCCAACCCGGTTATCTCGGTTTGGAACATGCCCGAAGCGAATTGGGAATTACCATAAGCTATTGGGAAAGCTTGGAGGCCATTTCGAACTGGAAGAAAAATCTAGATCATTTGGAAGCGCAGCGTTTGGGAAGGTCCAAATGGTACGAATGGTATAAGATTAGAATCTGTAAAGTGGAACGAGAATATGAATTTCAACGATCATAGCCGAAAGCGACGCAACCTTTTCTATTCTTTCTAATCTATTTCATATAAAACACGAGACTGCCCTTGGCCAGTATTACAGGAACCTATCTAAACTATCGCTACAGGAGAAAAAATACATCTATACTTTAACAAACATATTTACATAGATGAATTTTAACAAGCACCTCTCCATTGTCTTTTTAAGTGCCATTTTTATTACCTTTTTATTTTACCGTCAGTCGTTAGGGCTCAATCTGGTCTTGTTCGAAGTTTGTTTTATTGCCGGTTTACTGCTTTCAAAAGCACTTCCAAAAACCGGAACGGGGCTCTTTTGTCTTTCTGCCTTACTTATTAGTTTGTTTGCTACGCTCATCACACACTCCCTCTTTGCGTATATCGTCCATTTTGTGGTCCTGTTTATATTTGTGGGTGTTCTAAATTACCCGAAAGTCACCTCCCTTGTCAATGCAGTGGGACTGGCATTTTCTTCTACTGTCGAAACACAAGCTATGTTTATTAAAAGGGTGTTTCGAGCAAAAATAAAAGGTAAAAACCTAGGTGGTTTTCTGTGGAAGTCGAGAATTTTTATCATTCCGTTGGGCATCATTTTTATATTCCTAATTATTTATAGTGCCTCAAATCCAATCTTTAGTGATCTTATTTCTGAAATTATTCAGACTGTAAACAAAGGATTCCTTTTTCTATTTAAAGATCTTGAAATCGCACTTTTTTTAACCTTTTTCCTCGCTTTACTAATAAGCAATTTTCTTGTGTTTAGAACGCCAAATTCAGATATCGTCACCTACGACCAAAATGCGAAAGAGCAGTTGCGCAGAACAAAAGTTAGAAGAAAACGCTTTTTTAAACTTCCCGCGCTGCGCAATGAATTCAAAGCCGGTATCTTTCTTTTTATCATTTTGAACATACTACTCCTTGTCCTAAACATTACCGACATCTACTGGGTGTGGTTCAACTTCGAATGGGAAGGGCAAAGTCTCAAACAATTTGTTCACGAAGGCACCTACTTATTAATTTTTTCCATCCTAATTTCGATGGCGGTCGTGCTGTATTTCTTCAGAAAAAATCTCAATTTCTATCCTAAGAATAGGTGGTTGAAATATCTGGCCTACGCCTGGATTGTACAGAATGCAATTCTGGCATTTTCGGTTGTAGTTCGCAATTTGTGGTATATCAACTATTTTTCTTTGGCCTATAAGCGAATTGGCGTTTTCATTTTTATAGTATTGACCCTTTTTGGTTTACTTTCGGTATTTATAAAAATTCGGCATAAGAAATCTGCTTTCTATCTTTTTAAAACAAATGCCATAGCGCTGGTAGCTGTTTTGGTCATTTCTTCAGCGATCAATTGGGACTCCCTGATCGCGAAGTATAATTTCAGTCATTCAAACACGGCATTTCTACATTTGGAATGGTTGGCGACTTTGTCTGATAAAGCCTTACCACATCTCTCAAAAACTAAAGCGGAACTCGCAGGTATTGAAACTATTCAAAGGCAGAAATTCGAGGATCCGAGATTGACCGAAAATTATCCCGAATACTTCAACATCATCGAGAAGAGGAAAGCGGCCTTCAAAGAAAGGTGGGAGTCTAAGTCTATTTTGTCATGGAATTTAGCCGAATATTTGGCCTATAAAAAGTTGTTTATCCCCTAAACACAATTACAAGTAGGAAATTAAGCCAAATACTGAACCACTGTTAAACTCTTCACAAATGCCAAAATGCATATACGAAGCAGCAACAATCCCTCGTTTTATAAGCCACCACCTTCCCTAAAATTTGCTTAATTTTTAAAGACGAGTGTCATTTGTCCTTTAGCAACTGACATCGAAAACACCGTTGTAATCATAATTGAGAACAGCATCGAAATTACGCATCGCTTTTTGTAACTTTAATTCGCTTTAAACCATCATTTATGAAAAATCTTCATCGATTACTCGCGTTCGCTTTCTTCCTAATTCTAACTTCTTGTGGCGATAAAAACGACCCTTCAGAAACCGACAATCTATTCAAATTCAAAGACTATATTAGTTATAATACCTACGGAAATCAATCCATCGCAGCACCTATCCGTATTGAACTAGCCAAAAACCTAGAACAATTCGACATCGCTCAAGAACTGCCTTCAGATTACCTTAAAATATCTCCTAAAACCAAAGGAAAGCTACTCATTGAAAATGGTAGCACCCTAATTTTTCAACCTGAAGAATATCTAAAGCCCGACACCGAATATACCGTGACGGTTAAACTGAATAAGCTATATGAAGATGTAGAAAAAGAGTTTAAACACTACACCTTCAGTTTTAAAACCATTACTCCAAACTTTAAGATAGACCTTGGCAACCTACAATCCTATTCCAAAAAATGGCAATACGTAGAAGGAGCTATAGAGGCTTCAGACCTCATCAGTTTAAAAAAAGCGAAGCAATTGGTTTCGGTAAAACAAGGCAAGAAAAAACTCGAACTAAGGTGGTCTTCCGAAGAGGGACATGCAAAATTCTTTAATTTCAAAATTGATAGCATTCAGCGAGATATAGAAGATTCGGAGATTGAAATCAGTTGGGATGGCAAAGCCATCGATAGTAAAACAAAGGGATCAAATACCTTCGCTATTCCGGGTCAAAACAATTTTACAGTGGTCGATGTAAAAAGCACTCTCGCTCCACAAGCTTCCCTTTCTATAAATTTTTCCGACCCTTTGCGGGACAGTCAGAACTTTTCGGGATTAGTCGCAATTGAAAATACCACCGATCTGCGCTTCGAAGTAGACGGAAACGTATTGCATGTTTATCCGCCAAATCGCGTGATAGGAAATGTTCGGGTAACTATTTTTAACGGGATTAAAAACACGGATGGCTTCTCCTTAAAGAAGGAGTTTTCCGAATTGATCTCCTTCGAACAGCTAAAACCGGCCGTACGTCTTATTTCCAGCGGAAGCATCTTGCCCAATGCCGCTTCTACCCCACTTTACTTCGAAACCGTAAATCTATCCTCGGTGGATGTTCGGGTTATAAAGATCTTCGAGAACAATATGCTACAGTATTTACAGTCGGCCGATCTCAATGACGCCAATTACTACGACCTCCGGAAAGTGGGGAGGCGAGTGGCTAAAAAGACCATTAACCTACAAGGAAACAGTATTGGCGACAATGGTCTATGGAAGGCCTACGCTTTAAATCTTTCTGAATTTTTTAATGCCGATCCCGGTGCGCTTTACCGCGTAGAAATTAGTTTTAAGAAGGAATACAGCAACTATGACTGTACTGCTTCGGAAAGTACTTCGGAAACGGATAATGAGGATGACTACTACGAAGACGATTATTATTACGAAGAAGAGTATGCCGTTGCCGACACCGGCGATGAGGACGAACGCGAAGAGCGATACTGGGATAACGAATTATACCGCTGGCGCAACTATACCTACAATTGGCAACAACGCGACAATCCCTGTCATGATGCCTATTACAACGAAGACCGAGTGACCAGCACCAACATTTTAGGCAGCGATCTGGGCCTGATCGTGAAAAAAGGAAACAATCGTAGCTATCATTTTGCTGCCAATAATCTTCTGACCACAGATCCTGAAGCAGGTGTAAAAATTAATCTCTATAATTATCAACAGCAACTCCTAGGCAGCGTTACGACAGAATTGGATGGTCTCGCCCTCTTCGACAGTGATAAAACGGCGGCTTATGCCGTTGCTCAGAAAGGCAATAACTATGCCTATGCAAAATTGGAAGACGGAAATGCCCTATCGCTGAGTAATTTCGACGTTTCGGGACAACAGTTACAGAAGGGGTTGAAAGGATTTTTATATACCGAAAGAGGGGTGCATCGTCCCGGAGATAGCATTCACCTAACCTTTGCTTTAAACGATGTTGCAAATCCCTTGCCGAAAAATCACCCTGTAAAATTGGAAGTCACCGATGCCCGTGGAAAACTGGTACAACGAAATGTGGCTACATCGGGAGTGAATGGCTTTTATTATTTTCCAATAATGACGGAGCCTACGGCGCCTACCGGAAACTGGAATGCCACCATTACAGTAGGAGGTGTTTCCTTCAATAAGACATTAAAAGTAGCTACTATAAAACCTAACCGACTCAAAATAAAACTGGATTTTGACGACGAAATTCTGGATGCCAGTAAGCCCATTAAAGGAACTGCAACCGGATTATGGCTTCACGGAGCGCCGGCCCGGAATTTAAAAATCGAGATGACAACCACGCTTCGAGCCACAAGCACGGCCTTTGATGCATTTAAAAATTACAATTTCAATGATCCTATCCGTAGTTTCGATGCGGTAGAGTTACCTATGTTAGACACCAAGCTTTCTTCGGAAGGAACAACCACTTTTTCTGAAAAATTGGAAATAAGTAACAATGCTCCCGGCATGTTGAAAGCCACTTTTCTCACCAAAATATTTGAAGGTGGGGGTGATTTCTCCATAGATGTCTTCTCCAAGAATGTAGCTCCTTTTAGTCATTTTGTTGGTCTTCGGTCTCCCGAAGCGCACCGCTATGGTTCTTATTTCACCGATGAGAATACAGTATTCGATGTCGCATCGGTTGATGCACAAGGGAAAGCGAGTGGCAATAGAGAACTGGAGGTAAAAGTATTTCGAATTGAATGGCGCTGGTGGTGGAATAGAAGTCAGGACAATCTTTCCCGCTATGAAAGTGCATCGGTCCACCGACCGGTACAGGAGTTTAAGGTAACCACCAACGGAAACGGAAAGGCAAATTTCACATTAAATATTCCCGAAAAGGAAGGCGGGCGGTATTTGATTCGGGTAATCGATACACAATCTGGTCATGCCACAGGACGAATTACCTATTTCTACAAAAATTGGTGGAAAGCGCCAATGGATGGCGATGCAGAAAGTGCTAAGATGCTTGTGTTTTCAGCAAACAAAGAAAAATACAATGTGGGTGATGCAGCCACAGTTACCTTTCCTTCCGGAAGTAAGGGGCGTGCCTTGCTAAGTATTGAAAATGGCACTGAAGTATTGTCAACTCAATGGATCGAAACCAAAAAAGGGGAAACGAAGGCGACCATTAAAATGACCAAAGAAATGGCGCCCAATGTATATGTAAATATTTCATTATTGCAACCTCACGAACAGACCAAGAACGATCTCCCTATTCGCTTATACGGTGTCATACCATTACTAGTAGAAGATCCTTCCACCGTTTTACATCCCGAGCTGGAGATGCCCAAGGTGCTGAAACCCAAAGAAAAATTTACGATACAAGTTTCTGAAAAAGATGACAAGCCCATGACCTATACCATTGCTATGGTAGATGAAGGCCTGTTAGATCTTACCCGTTTTGAAACCCCTAAAATCCATGAAGCGTTTTATACCCGTCAAGCACTTGGGGTAAAAACTTTCGATATCTACGATTATGTCATTGGCGCTTACTCAGGAAGCGTAAATAACATTTATGCGATTGGTGGAGGTGATGAGGCTGCGGGCGCCAAGAACCGTAAGGCCGATCGTTTTAAACCCGTGGTGAAATATTTGGGACCCTTCGAGTTGAAAGCGGGAAAAAAAGCAACACATGAAATTACTATGCCCAATTATATCGGGTCGGTACGCACCATGGTCATCGCCGGAACCAATCCGAAGAGTGCCTACGGAAAAACCGAAGTTACTACTCCGGTTCGGAAGCCTTTAATGGTATTGGCCTCACTTCCGCGGAAGCTATCTCCCGGTGAAAAAGTGACGCTTCCGGTCACCGTATTTGCCATGGAAAAGAAGGTAAAGAATGTCACGATTACTGTAAAAACAGGAGATGCTCTAAAACCCCTAGACGGAAGCTCAAAAAGCATTTCGTTTACAGAACTTGGGGAACAAATTGTGAACTTCGAATTTGAAGTATTGCCTACCGAAAAAATACAAACCATAGAAGTTTTAGCTTCAGGAAATAGTGAAAAAGCAAGCTATAAAGTTGAAATCGATGTAGAGAACCCAAATCCTATTTCACAAAAAACACTTCAGCTTACACTTTCAGAAAATGGCACAGAAACTATCAACTTCGAGACCTTTGGTGTTGCGGGTAGTAACGATGCCTTACTTGAATTTTCAACCCTGCCTCCCATGGATTTCGGCAAACGTATGGAGTATCTTATTCGGTATCCCCATGGCTGTGTTGAGCAAACTACTTCGGCGGCATTTCCGCAGTTGTTCCTCGCCGATGTATTTGACATAACCTTTGATAAGAAAAAGGAAATCCAAGGAAATATTGAGGCAGCCATCCGCAAATTAGGCACCTACCAAAACGCGAGCGGCGGAATGAGCTATTGGCCAGGAGAAGGCGAATCTGATGCCTGGAGTACCAATTATGTGGGTCATTTTATGCTAGAAGCCAAACAGAAGGGATATGCCTTACCGCTCACTTTTATGAGCAATTGGTTGCGCTATCAGCAAAACAGTGCTCGACAATGGCGCAATAGTGATACGCGCTATAATTCTAGTTTACTACAGGCCTATCGCTTGTATACGCTAGCACTGGCGGGTCAGGCCGAATTAGCCGCCATGAACCGCTTACGTGAGTCGAAGCACCTGAGCAACGATGCCAAATGGCGTTTGGCAGCAGCCTATGCATTGGCTGGCAAGAAGAAAGTAGCAACTCAAATTGCACAAAGTGCCAACATCGATTTTAAACCGCAGCGTTACGATTATTACACCTATGGTTCTCCATTCAGAAACAAGGCAATGGCTTTAGAAACCATGGTGGCCTTGGGTGATCCAAAGCAACGCGACTTAGCCGTTTCACTGGCTAAATCACTATCTTCTCAAAACTGGTACAGCACACAAGAAACCGCTTATGGTTTATTGGCAATGGCCAAAATGATTGAAAAAAATGGCGGAAAGGCCATGAGTATAACCTTCACGCAAAACGATAAGGTGACGGTCATAAATACCGATCGTGCAGTGGCTCAGCGATCAATTGGTCATATAATGGGTAGCAACTCGGTCACAGTTTCTAACAAAAAAGCCAATGTCGTATATATGACCCTGATCCAAAAAGGGAAGTTACCGCTAGGCGATGAACTCACCGAACAACGGAACTTAAGTGTAAAAATGCAGTATTTGGATGGGGATGGAAACGCTTTGGATATAAGTAAATTACGTCAAGGAACCGAAATTACAGCCAAAGTTTTGGTGACGAACTCATCAAATGATTATGCCGGCAACGTAGCCCTAGCCCAGATCTTTCCGAGTGGTTGGGAAATTGTGAATACCAGTTTTACCGAATTAGGTGGTGGTGCTTCAAGCAAAGCCCGTTATACCGATATTCGGGACGACCGAGTGAATTTCTATTTTGATCTGCCTGCAAAGGGATCCAAAACATTTACAGTCAAATTGAACGCGTCGTATTTAGGCACGTATTACCTACCCGGAGCACAGACCGAAGCCATGTACGACAATACCTACTACGCCCGAAACAAGGGGCAATGGGTCACGGTGCAACAATAGGTGTTTTATGAACTTAAAGCGACAACATATCATCAACTATCTTTGGCGGCACAAAATAAAATTTGGTGCCCTGTTCCTGCTTTTTGTGGGATGGTTGTTCTGTCTTCCGGCACCTTTATTCAAGGTGCCTACAGCTACCGTTGTGGAAAGCAAAGAAGGCGTTATGTTAGGGGCTCGTATCGCAGAGGACGGACAGTGGCGGTTTCCTAAAATGGATTCGGTGCCCTACCGATTTGAACAGTCAATATTACTTTTTGAAGACGAGTATTTTTACCAACACCCCGGCTTTAATCCTGTTTCCATGGCAAAGGCCTTGTGGCAAAATCTTACTACCGATTCTCGTCGTGGAGGAAGTACGTTGACGCAGCAAGTCATTAGGCTGTCCCGTGAAAATAAAGAACGTTCTTATGTCGAAAAACTCATCGAACTCTTTCAGGCGACCCGTTTAGAAGCGGGCTATTCAAAAAAGGACATCTTGACGTTTTATGCCTCTTATGCGCCCTTCGGGGGCAATGTAGTAGGCCTGGAAACTGCTTCATGGCGTTACTTCGGAATTCCATCCACCGAACTGAGTTGGGGGCAATCGGCTGCCTTGGCAGTATTGCCAAACGCCCCCGCTCTGATCTTTCCGGGGAAAAATGAGGCGATCTTACTGAAAAAGCGAAACGCACTGCTTTTAAAATTGTTTCAGAAAGGTAGTATCGATCAAATGACCTATGAACTAGCGCTGGAGGAGGCATTGCCCGGAAAGCCTTTCCCGCTTCCGGACGTTGCTTCACATCTAACCGAAAAGATTCGCAGCGAAAATCGCGGGGAACGCATTCAAACAACAATTGCGTATGGCCTTCAGCAAAAAATAAACAGAATTACGAAAGAACATCATTTTACCCTCGCTCAGAATCAAATTCACAATCTGGCGGTATTAATCCTCGATGTAAATACCAGAGAAGTACTTGCCTATGTTGGCAATGCACCTACTTCAAATGAGAACAATAATTATGTAGACGTTATTGACAAATCGCGAAGCACGGGAAGTCTGTTAAAACCATTTTTATACGCTTCCATGTTGGATAGTGGCGAGTTGTTGCCCGATATGCTGGTGGCCGACATTCCAACCACCGTGAATGGCTACACGCCCGAAAACTTCGATAAAAAATTTAACGGGGCCGTTCCCGCTAGTGTGGCCTTGTCGCGTTCTTTAAATGTTCCGGCAGTGAGGATGCTTCGGGAATATGGCCTGGAACGGTTTCATAAACGTGTAAAGCAATTGCATTTCAACGGCATCGATTATCCGGCCAATCACTATGGTCTGGCCTTAATTTTAGGAGGTGCCGAAAGTTCCTTATGGGATATCACCAACGCCTACGCCGGAATGGCAGCAACCTTAAATTATTTTAATGCATCCTCCAGTGCATACCGATCTAATGAATTTGTTGCTCCTATTTACATTAAAGGAAAAGAAATCGACTTCGGAAAAACACAAAACAACGCACCTATCTTTAATGCAGGAGCTATTTATCATACCCTTAATGCCCTTCAGGAGGTAAACCGCCCCGAAGGAGAAGTGAATTGGAGCTTTTTTAGCAGTGCACAGCCCATCGCTTGGAAGACAGGAACCAGTTTCGGCTTTAAAGATGCCTGGGCCGTTGGGGTCACCTCCAAATACGCCATTGGAGTCTGGGTAGGAAATGCCGATGGTGAAGGTCGCCCCGGACTTACAGGAATCCAGGCGGCGGCACCTGTTTTGTTTGATGTCTTGGAAATACTTCCAAAAAGTGAGTGGTTTGCGATACCATACGATGAATTGACCGAAGCGGAGCTATGCAAAAAAAGCGGTCACTTAGCCGGTGTCTTTTGTGAAGAAACATCCATGGAATGGATTCCGAAAGATGGCGCAAAAAGCACTGCTTGCAACTATCATCAACGGGTATTTTTAAATAGCACTGAATCCTTACAGGTAAATACAAGTTGTTATCCCTTGGCAAATATGGTGCAAAAAAGCTGGTTCGCCCTGCCTCCTGTTTTGGAATATTACTACGCGCCCTTGCACCCCGAATACAAACCTCTTCCGGCCTTTGCACAAGACTGCCTAAAAGAAGGAGAGCAAAAAATGGATTTTATTTTTCCGAAAAGAAACGAGGCTATCTTACTGCCAAAGGGATTTGATGAAAATATAAACGAAGTTATTTTTAAATTGGCGCATCGAGCTCCCGAAACAACCGTTTTCTGGTATCTGGATGATCGCTATTTAGGTACCACCGAAACCTTTCACGAACTTGCCATTGCCCCGAAGCCGGGGAATTATATCTTAACTGTAACCGACAGCGACGGAAATGAACTCAAACAACGGGTTGAAATTGCGAAAGCTTCGTTATAAATATTTCGCTTCCTGCTAATTTCCTATTTTAGTGGCATGCGAATCCACTTCAAAGTCATTTGTGTTTTTTTGGTTGTTCTAACGGCCTGTGACAGCTCGAAAAATGACGTCGAATATCAGTCTCTAACCGGTGATTGGCAGTTTTCGGAAGTGAACGACACGCTGTGGATGCCTGCAAAAGTACCCGGTACGGTACAAGCCGATTTGTTGTCTATCGGAAAAATCCCGGATCCCTTTATTCAAAACAACGAAGATACTATTCAATGGGTTTCTGAAAAAAACTGGTTGTATAAAAGGCGATTTTCGGTTTCCGAAGCCATCTTAAAAAAGAAGAAACATATTTTAAAATTCGATGGGCTGGATACCTATGCTTCGGTTTATTTTAATGATAGCCTCATCTTACAAGCCAACAATGCCTTCCGAAGCTGGGAAATAGATCTGAGTGATGTCCTTAAGGCTGAAAATGAATTGCTAGTGCAATTTCAATCTCCCGATTCCATCGAAACAGCCGAAACAGCTAAACTAGATTATGAACTACCCGAGGCACCTAGAGTCTTTACCAGAAAACCACAATTTCAATACGGCTGGGATTGGGGCCCTACCATTAAGACGATAGGAATTTGGAAGAGTATCACATTGGCCTCCTATGACATAGCCCGCTGTACCGATGTTTTTCTGGAGACCACATCCATCTCAGATAGTCTGGCTGAGGTGGTGGCAAAACTCACCATTGAAACGCCCCATTACAATGAAATAACCGTCGAAATAACCAACCGGAATACGGACGAATCATTTGTTTCGTCTTTTGAAATTTCACCAAATCAGACCCAATATGACATTCCTTTTACCATTAAAAACCCTAGTCTTTGGTGGACGCATAATTTAGGAGATCCATTTTTATATGACATTGACGTAGATCTTAAACAAGGAAGGAAAAAACTCGAGCGTTATTCGAAAAAACTCGGGATTCGAAGCATTGAATTGATCACCGAAACGGATTCCATTGGCGAAAGTTTCTATTTCAAACTCAATGGAAAACCCGTCTATATGAAGGGTGCCAATTATATCCCGCAACAAATCATGCACCCCAAAGTAGTTCGGGAAGAATATGAGAATTTAATCACCGATGTAGTTGCTGCCAATATGAATATGCTTCGTATTTGGGGCGGTGGTATCTACGAGGATAATTTGTTTTATCAATTGTGTGATGCCAAAGGTGTTTTAGTGTGGCAAGACTTTATGTTTGCCTGCGCCATGTATCCCGGTGATGCCAATTTTCTGGAAAACGCCAAACAAGAGGCCATTGAAAATGTAAAGCGACTAAGGCAACACCCCAGTATAGCCCTGTGGTGTGGCAATAACGAAAATAGTGAAGGTTGGTATCGTTGGGGCTGGCAGGAGGGGAAAACAGATGCGCAAAAGCAAGAAATATGGAGTGGATATTACGCCTTGTTTAATCATATTCTGCCGAGAGTAGTAGATAGTCTGAGCCCGGCAATTGATTATTGGGAGAGTTCCCCCAAATATGGTCGTGGCGACAAACGCTATCAATTTGAGGGCGATGCCCATGACTGGTGGGTCTGGCACGATGGCTATCCTTTTGAGCATTTTGAAGAGGCGGTACCGCGTTTTATGAGTGAGTTCGGATTTCAATCCTTTCCAAGTTATGAGGCCATACGGTATTTTACCGAGCAAGATTCCATCGATATTTCTCATCCCTCCTTCGCTTCGCATCAAAAACACAAAAGGGGATTTCAGCTAATTCGTGAGTATATGGAGCGCGATTATCCGGTCCCCGAACGTGATGAAGATTATGTATATGTGAGTCAGTTATTACAGGCTTATGGAATCACGAAAGGAATTCGTGCCCATCGCAGAGCCAAACCTTATAATATGGGTACTTTGTATTGGCAATTGAACGACTGCTGGCCGGTGGTTTCCTGGTCGAGTATTGACGGCTTGGGTAATTGGAAAGCCCTGCATTATAAGGTAAAAAGGGCCTTCGAAAATCTGTTAATTGCTACGGAGGAAAAGAGCGACTCGGTTTCTGTTTACGTCGTCAATGATACCTTTTCCGAAGTAAAAAATACATTGGAGATGGAGCTATTTGATTTTTCAGGCAATCTTATTTGTAAAGAACAATTTCCTTTTATAAGTACTCCAGACAGCAGTTTGATGGCTGCTGCTTTTCCTTTAGGCGATTGTCACTTTGATTCGGAAGCTTCCGTACTGCGCATTCGGTTTGCAGAAGCCGAATACCTTCATTATTTCACAAAACCGAAAGCGCTGCAACTACAGCAAAGCTCCATTAAAACTGAAATCGTTACCACCGAAACAGGTTTTTCAATACGGCTTTCTTCAGAAACACTTCAAAAAGATGTATTTTTAAGTACAAAAGGCAAGGGCGTGTTCGATGAAAATTTTTTCGATCTATTGCCTCATACACCAAAAACAATTCATTTTAACACAGCCGATAAGTCAACGCCAAGACTAACTATTAAAACACTCAATCAACTAATAGCGAACTAATGCGATACACCTTTTTTTTTACCGCCATGGCACTCTCATTTCTGTGTTCAGGATGTTTTTCTGAACAAGAAATATCGCTAGATCAGCTAGCATTAATTCCAAAACCACAACAATTCGAATTGGGTGAGGGTACTTTTTCGCTGAACAAAAACACCAGCATATTTTGCGAAGCAGAATTTAATATCGCAGAAGATTTTCTTCGAGAATACCTTCAATTTGGTGCCGGAATACCGCTAAATCCGGAAACAAGAGACCAGGCTGATATTCAAATTAAATTAGACACATCGCTTGCGAAGGAAGGCTATTCTTTGGTTATTTCAGCGGAGAATATACTACTTTATGCGGCCGATGCAGGCGGGGCATTTTACGGAGTACAGACGCTTCGGCAATTACTGCCTGTTCAACTTGAGCGTCAGAATACAAAAATTCAGAAATCCATTGCCGTCCCCCAATTAAAAATATTCGATGCTCCAAAATTTGCTTATCGCGGCATGCATCTGGATGTGGGACGCCATTTTTTTCCGAAGGAATTCATCAAAAAATACATTGCCAATATGGCCTTATTAAAAATGAATTATTTTCATTGGCACCTCACTGAAGACCAGGGATGGCGGATCGAAATTAAAAAATACCCCAAACTGATGAGTCATGCGGCGTATCGGGAAGAAACCCTTGTTGGACATTATAATGAGACCCCGCAACAGTTCGATGGTCAGCGCTATGGCGGTTATTACACTCAGGAAGATATTACAGAAATTGTTGCATATGCTGCAAAACACAATGTCACCATCATCCCGGAAATTGAAATGCCGGGACATGCACAAGCTGCCGTAAGTGCCTACCCTGAATTGGGCTGTACGGGAGAGCAGGTGCCGGTTGCCACCAAATGGGGTGTCTTTGAACATATTTATTGCCCCAATGAAAATACCTTTACCTTTTTAAAAGATGTACTGGAAGAAGTAATTCCGTTATTCCCGGGTGACTATATTCATATTGGTGGAGACGAGGCTCCTAAAACCCAATGGGAAAAATGTGCGCACTGCCAAAAACTTATAAAAGACCTCAACCTGAAAGACGAACACGGTTTACAGAGTTACTTTATAAAAGAGATGGAAGTCTTTATCAATAGTAAGGAGAAAAAGATCATTGGATGGGACGAGATTCTGGAAGGGGGCTTGGCGCCTAATGCTACGGTCATGTCCTGGCGTGGTATGCAAGGTGGAATTGATGCCGCCAAGCAAAAACATCCTGTGATTATGACCCCTACTTCGCATGCCTATTTCGATTACTATCAGGCAGATCATCCAGACGAACCCTTGGCTATTGGTGGTTTTCTACCCCTAAAAAAGGTGTATTCCTTTAATCCCGTTCCCAAGGAGTTAACCACCGAAGAAGCCTCTTTTATTTGGGGTGCTCAGGGCAATATTTGGACGGAATATTTGAAAACCGAGGCTCAGGTAGAATATATGGCCTTCCCAAGAATGTTGGCTATGAGTGAGGTAGTTTGGAGTGGCGCTTCTGAAAATTTGGAGGATGACTATCCTGAATTCCTGTCACGCCTTGAACCATTTTTAGCGCGATTGGATGCCTTAGTCATCAATTATGCGAACCATTTATATGAACTGGAAGGAACTGTGATAAAGAAGGATGGCAGGGTTTTTTATGAGCTTACAACACCTACTGAAGGAAAAGAGATTCGATATTCCGTAAATGATTCGGCCTTTAAAAAATATAACACACCCATTTCGATAACCGCCAACTCCAGTATTAAGGCAAATGTTTTTAAAAATGTAGAAAAGCTGGGGCGGGACTTTTCAGAACAGCTTGTATTTCACAAAGGAATTAGGGGAACCATTGCGTTAAACGTGTCGCCACATCCTTCCTATGGGGCCGGTGGTGCAGAAGCACTGATCAATGGGATTTCGGGAAGCGACACCCGTTATGGCGATAAGGAATGGCTGGGCTTTTGGGGAGATGATTTGGAAATATTAATAGATTTTGGTGAAGCAACAACAATTAATAAGATAAGTCTTCGGTTTTACGATGCCAACGGGCAGTGGATCTACGCACCCGAGATGGTTACTTTGTATTTGACTGCGGCTGATGGTCAAATAGTTGCTATTTCATCCTTGGTGGAAAAGGACACAACTACTAATTTAGCATATGTAAATTTGGTGCTTCCCGATATATCCGAAGCAGTATACGGACAATTAAGATTGAAAATTCCTAGTTTCGGAATTATTCCGAACGGAGCTCAAGGTGCCGGAAACAAGGCTTGGACGTTTATTGATGAAATAATAATAGAGTAATGATCGTAGAAATCTGCGCCAATAGTTTCGAAAGTGCCAAAGCCGCCAAGGAAGGCGGTGCAGACCGCATTGAATTGTGCACCGAACTTTCGGTGGGAGGATTAACCCCAAGTCATGGCTTGATCGAAAAGATTATGACCGAGTTGGATATTCCCGTTCATGTGTTGATCAGGCCCCGAAGCGGTAATTTTACCTATTCAAAAGACGAAATCGAGGTGATGGTAAAAGACATTGCCTACTGTAAAAAACTGTGGTGTTCGGGCGTGGTATGTGGAGCGCTTAGGTCTGATAATGATATTGATGTAGAAACTACCAGGCGTTTAATGGCCGCGGCCGCAGGAATGGATTTTACCTTCCATCGTGCTTTCGATTGGAGTCGTGATCCGCAAATTGCGCTTGATGCACTCATCCGCTTAGGAGTGACACGACTATTGAGTTCCGGCCATCAACCAAAGGCCATAGAAGGCATCGAATTATTAAAAGAACTAAAAACCCTTTCCAAAGGACGCATTGAAATCATGCCGGGAAGTGGTATTTCCCTAGATAATGTCTTAGTTTTTAAGAATGCCGGCTTTAAAAGTGTCCATCTTTCAGCAACCACAAAGAAGCAAGTCCTTCAACGAAGACCGGGTGTTTCTATGCACAGTGCCACTCTTTTTGAAGAGGGAATTGTGCCGGTGTCGAATTTAGAAACGATTCGAAAGCTCATTGCAAAAATAGCATAACATCTTCCTGTTAGTTTCCAGGTAGACTGCATTAATTTATTTAACAAATATTTAGCAATCCTTTTGTTCGGTGTGTTCCGAACCAACGCTATATTTGTATAAACTTTATGAAATGAACACCTGTTCGAAAGAGAAATCAGATTTAATTGAAGAAATTGGCTTAAACTTCGAAAACAAGCATCATTTCACGCCTCTTGCGGGACGCATCTATGCTTTTATGATACTTTCGGATGATGAAGGCCATAGTTTTGAAGATTTTGTAGAAATTACGTCTGCCAGTAAAAGCTCGGTTTCTACCAACCTTAATCTCTTGGTACAGCTGAAATATGTCGAATTTTTTACAAAACCCGGAGATCGAAAAAGATACTTTAGGCCTACAAAAAATTACCTGAAAATTACCCTTGAAGAGTATTTAAACACTATTAACAAGGAGCTAAAAATCGTTGAAAAGATAAATAAATTCAATTGTAAGTATCACCCCCAAAAGTTTACAAAGAGTGAATCCATTGGATTGATATTTCAGCAATATCTCGAATCTCAAAAAAAGAACCTGAAATCTACGATAGATAAGATGGTTTCATTTCATAAAAACAGTACCGCCTAAACCAAACAAGTTATGAATAAGCTAACCTTATACCTGCTCCCGCTCATAGGATTTATACTTATTTCCTGCTCCGATAAAGACACATCTCAGGCTGTAAATCGGCAGGCACTTGTGACCTATCCGGTCACAAAAATTACGACTAAAACAGTGACATCATTTACTAGTTATCCCACCAGAATTGAAGGTGTGGTGAATAGTGAAGTTCGGGCAAAAGTCTCGGGATATATTACCGATGTACTCGTTGATGAGGGTCAAAACGTAAGAAAAGGGCAGCTGCTCTTCAAATTGGAAACCCAAGCATTGAGTCAGGACGCAGCGGCCGCTAAGGCCAATGTAAATGCTGCCCAGGTGGAGGTTGATAAATTAAAGCCTCTGGTTGAAAAAAATATAATTAGCAATGTACAGTTGGAAACCGCTAAAGCAAAACTGGCTCAGGCACAAAGCAATTATAACAGCACCATTGCAACTATCGGCTATGCAAATATTAAAAGCCCGGTCGATGGTATTGTAGGTTCAATTAACTACCGGAAGGGTGCCTTAATAAGCGCCCAGGATCAAACTCCAATGACAAGAGTTTCGTCTATTGAAGAGGTTTATGCCTATTTTTCGATGAATGAAAAGGAATTTTTGAGTTTTGTGGGAAATTCAGAAGGGAATTCCATGGAAGATAGAATTAAGGCATTGCCCGAGGTGACTTTAATACTGGCCAATGGTAAAGAATACTCTGAAAAAGGCAAAATCGAAACTATTTCGGGTGACATCGATGCTCAAACCGGAACCGTTACCTTTCGCGCAAAATTTGACAATAAAGCAGGTTTGCTTCGGAATGGCAGCAGTGGCACAATAAAAGTTCCTATTCAATTTGAAGATGCCTTAATTGTTCCTGCTTTATCAACCTATGAGGTACAAGGAAACACCTTCGTTTATAAAGTAGTTGGTGACTCGTTGGTTACATCGGCTATAACAATCCTTTCAGTAATCGACAATATTTACGTGGTTAATTCAGGGGTAGAAGATGGGACCATAATCCTAGCAAAGGGGGCTAATAAGCTAAAACCAGGAACAAAAATCAATCCTTTAGTTGTATCATTAGACAGTATTTTAAATTCGTTCAAACCGGTTTTTAAATAAGAAAATATGCTAAAGACATTTATAGAAAGGCCGGTCCTCTCCACTGTTATCTCCGTCATTATTGTGATTTTGGGAATTTTAGGGCTTTCGCAATTACCAGTTACACAATACCCCGATATTGCGCCACCCACTGTTCAAGTAAATGCTTCCTTTCCGGGAGCCAATGCCGAAACAATTTTGGAAAGTGTAATCATTCCTATTGAGGAACAGATTAATGGAGTGGAAGGAATGACCTATATAACTTCCAGTGCCAGCAATACAGGGAGTGCAAGTATTTCGGTCTTTTTTGAACAAGGCTACGATCCCGATATTGCCGCGGTGAATGTACAAAACAGAGTATCACGGGCAAATTCCATTTTGCCGGCAGAGGTGATCCGCGCCGGAGTAACAACCACCAAAAGGCAAAACTCAGCCTTGCTCTACGCAGGTCTATATTCGACCAATCCCGATTATGACGATACTTTTATTCAGAATTACCTCAATATTAATGTAAAACCCGAACTACAGCGTATTAATGGAGTAGGTGATGTAAATGTTTTTGGCGGCAAGGATTATTCGATGCGGGTATGGTTGGATCCTGCAAAAATGGCAAATTATGGATTAGTCCCATCCGACGTAACTGCGGCAATTGGAGAGCAAAGCCTCGAAGCTGCGGCCGGATCACTGGGTCAAAATGCGGGTGAATCTTTCGAATATGTTCTAAAGTACAAAGGGCGTTATAAAACAGCCCAAGAGTATGAAAATATTATTATAAAGGCGCTTGGAAATGGTAAATTTCTACATATTAAAGATATAGGAACGGTAGAATTGGATGCCTTTTCGTATTCGTCCTTGTCGCGCTCCAAAGGCCATCCGGCGATTAGCTTCGGAATTTTTCAAACGCCCGGTTCCAACGCTCAGGAAATTATTGAAATAATTTATGTAAAGCTGGAAGAACTTAAGGAAGACTTCCCGGAAGGACTGGATTATATTATAAATTACGACACGAATAAATTTTTAACGGCGTCCATCGACAAGGTAAAACTCACTTTAATAGAGGCCTTTCTGTTAGTATTTTTAGTCGTTTTTATCTTTCTACAGAATTTCAAGTCTACCTTAATTCCCGCTATTGCAGTCCCGGTATCAATTATCGGTACATTTTTCTTTCTGGGTGTATTGGGGTACTCTATCAATTTATTGACCCTTTTCGCTTTGGTGTTGGCCATTGGGATAGTGGTCGATGATGCCATCGTCGTGGTTGAAGCCGTCCATACAAAGTTAGAAGAAGGTGCAAAAAGTGCCAAAGAAGCATCCGTAAGTGCGATGAATGAAATTGCCGGTGCCATTGTATCCATAACCTTGGTTATGGCGGCGGTTTTTATACCCATAACCTTTATAAAAGGACCTTCAGGGGTTTTTTATGAGCAATTTGGTGTAACATTGATCGTGGCAATATTAATTTCGGCATTAAACGCTCTCACCTTGAGTCCGGCACTTTGTGCTATTTTTCTAAAGCCACATTCCGAAGAACATAAAAAGAAAAACCTACTACAACGGTTCTTTTTGGCATTCAATGCGGGATTTAAAGCCACTACCAGAAAATATATCCATTCACTTGGCTTCTTGGTAAAACACAAATGGATTACGGTTGTAATGCTGGTTTTAGCTACGGTATCCATTTTTTGGGCGGATAGTAGTACCCCAAAAGGATTGGTCCCAAAAGAGGACCGTGGGGTTATCTTTATGAACGCCGAATTACCTCCTGGTTCCTCCCTTGACCGGTCGTACCAGATCGCCCAGAATTTGTATACACAAATGCAATCGATTGAAGGAATAAGAACTGCGACGGTTATTGCCGGACGAAACTTCTTTTCAGGTTCGGGAAGTTCAAATGCGATGGGCTTTATTATTCTGGAGCCTTGGGAACTTCGGAAAACCGATGCGACATCCGTTGACGGAATTATTGCACAACTCAATGAAAAAACAACCGCTATTAGTGATGCAAAAGTAATTTACTTTAGCCCTTCGAGTGTGCCGGGATTTGGTAGCGCCGATGGTTTTGAAATGCAACTAATAGATCGTGCCTCCGGCGAATTAAAAGCCTTGGACGAAACCACCAATGACTTTGTAAATGCCTTAATTCCGCAACCCGAAATTGCCTACGCCTCCAACCCGTTTAGCACCAATTACCCGCAACTTCAAATGGACATCAATATCGCAAAGGCAAAGGAATCGAGTGTGACCGTGAATGAAATTCTGAGTGCCTTACAAGGGTATATTGGCGGGGCATATACTGCTAATTTTAGTCGCTTCGGAAAACAATTTAGAGTATTTGTTCAGGCCTTACCTGAAGACCGAGTGGATGAAGAAAGTCTCAACAGTATGTTTGTGAGAACTCCCGGAGGTCACATGGCGCCTATTTCTCAGTTTGTAAGTCTGGAACGAATATACGGTCCACAGACTGTGACTCGCTTTAATTTGTTTAATTCGGTGAGTGTAAACGGATCTTCGGCACCGGGGTATAGCTCTGGAGATGCTATTGCAGCCATACAAAGAGTGGCCGAAGAAACACTGCCCAATGAGTACGATGTGCAGTTTTCTGGATTGACCCGTGAGGAGATCGCCTCTTCGGGGCAGGCAGGAATTATTTTCCTGCTGAGTATCATTTTCGTCTACTTCTTATTAGCGGCACAATACGAAAGCTATCTGCTCCCCTTTTCAGTGATTCTCTCCCTGCCAATCGGCGTGGCAGGAGCCTATTTTTCAACAATGATTGCCGGACTTGAAAACAATATTTACTTCCAAATTGCCCTAATCATGCTTATTGGATTACTGGCCAAAAATGCAATTCTTATTGTAGAGTTTGCCCTCCAGCGCAGACGTGAAGGTATGCCCCTTGCCGAAGCTGCCATTGACGGAGCAAGAGTGCGATTGCGACCAATCTTGATGACATCTTTTGCTTTTATTTTCGGGTTGATGCCCTTAGTTTTGGCAACAGGAGTTGGAGCGGCCGGAAATCGATCCATTGGAACCGGTGCTGTGGGAGGTTTATTTATAGGAACCGTCTTGGGCGTATTTGTAATCCCAATTCTGTTTATCTTTTTTCAGTTCCTTCAGGAAAAAATAACAGGTCCTCCACATAAAGTAATCTCTAAAACTTCCCATCAAACTGACTAATATGAGAACTTCCCAACTATATCGTTTACTCATACTTATTGCGGTCCCGTTCTTGCTTGTTTCCTGCTTTGCCGCCAGAGAATATGAGCGCCCCGAAAATATTGGACAAGCCGAATACTTCCGTACAGATCAGCTTCTGAAAGACAGCGTTTCGATTGCAACCTTAGACTACAAGGTCCTGTTTCAAGATCCCTTACTTCAGAAATATATAGAAGAAGGCTTGGCAAACAATATAGACATACGGATTGCAATTCAGCAATTGGCAATAGCCGAAGCATACATGAAGCAGGGTAAGGTGAATTCACTTCCAACAGTGACCGGCAATGCCGTGTATACACATCGGGAGCTGCGCGACAACGACCAATTTGTTGGCTCCAATCAATACGAAATTAACGCAGGACTTTCATGGGAAGTCGATATTTGGGGCAAATTGCGAAGCAGTAAACGAGCGCTTGTTGCTTCCTATTTGCAAACGGTGGCGGTACATCAGGCAGTGAAAAGTAGATTGGTGGCCAATATTGCGTCCACCTATTACCAACTTGCAGCCTTGGACGAACAAATAAAAATTACCGAAAAGACCATCGAAACCAGGTCTTCGGGCCTAGAAACAACGCAGGCTTTAAAAGAAGCCGGGAATGTCACCGAAGTGGGCGTACAACAAACCGAAGCACAGTTATATACCGCCCAGGCTATTTTGATAGACCTTAAAAATGAAGCTCGGCTTTTAGAAAATGTAATGTCGATACTGCTGGGTAGTCCCATGCGTGAAATAGCTCGAAATACACTGGAAACACAACAAATTAATACAACACTTTCAATTGGTGTTCCTGCACGCCTCTTAGAGAATCGCCCCGATGTGAGAGCCGCCGAATACAACCTTATAAATGCCTTTGAGCTTACCAATGTAGCGCGATCTAATTTCTATCCGTCGATTACCTTGTCTGCTTCGGGAGGATTGCAGAGTATTGATATTGAAAAGCTCTTCGATGTTAATTCGTTGTTTGCCACCGTTGTTGGCGGACTTACACAACCCATTTTCAACGGACGAAAGATCAAAACGCAATATGAAGTATCTCAGGCACAGCAAGAACAAGCAAAATTGAATTTTAAGTATGCCATGTTACAGGCCGGCAAGGAAGTTTCGGATGCGTTATTTGTGATTGAAGCTGCTTCAGAAAAAATTGCGATAAAGGAAAAAGAATTGAATGCGTATAGTCTTGCCTCTGCGTATTCGGAAGAACTTCTAAAAAATGGATATGCAAATTATTTGGAAGTACTTACGGCAAGAGAAAATGCCCTCAATTCTAATTTAAGCTTGGTGAGTGCGAAAAATAGTCGGTTACAGGCCATCGTCGATTTGTACGAAGCACTAGGCGGTGGTTGGCAATAAAAGATCAACGCAGCGGAAATCCCTTCGCAGCCCACCATGGGTGTATTTCAATAACCAATCTTCCCGCTTTTACCATTGGATCCATCTTAGCAAGACTGTCGGCCATTTTTAAAGTCGGTACATTGTAAATCGTAATCCCTCGAATCTCACCATCGTCCCCAAACGGCCCCGATATATCCGCATAACCTTCCTCATACATTCTTCCTAAATGTGCCAAATGCAGCACTTGTAAGCTATCGGTCTCTTCCTTCGATTGTGATCTGTTGGGACCTCGCTTTAAGAAAGCGATAAAATATTGTTGCATCAGGGTGGTGTCCCCAGTTTTGGTGTCCACATAGTCGAAGATTTCGAAACCATTGCCCAAAAGTTCTTCCTTGAGCTGCGCTACCGATTTTTTAACAACAACCGAATCCTTTAATTCCTGTAGGCTGCTTCGATCATTGTCAGGATGATGTCCTTCCTCGCTATTTTTACAGCCAAAACTTACTGCCAGAAGTAGTAAGAGTATACTGAGATTTCTAGTGTTCATGTTTCCAGTTTTTATACGGGTTCTTACTTAATTGAGAGTTGTAATAGGGAATTTTTCCGGTTACTTCCTTCCCCAACCAAGAGGGTTTTTCAAAGGGTTCATTTTCTGAACCAAGCTCTATTTCGGCGATAATAAGCCCTTGATTTTCTGCTAAAAACTCATCGACTTCAAATATATGGCTTCCAATTTTTACTTCGTGCCGAATCTTTTCTATAACCGTTTCCTCACACAATTTTAGCAGGGTCTCGGCATCGGTGACATTAATTTCAGTCTCCCATTCGGTTCGAATGGTTCCGGCATGGTTCGACTTCCCCTTGACTGTGAGAAATCCTTGGTTTCCTTTAATCCGAATACGTACAGTGCGTTCGGGATCTGTGTTTAAAAACCCCTGAACAATTCGAGTGGCCTGATACGCTTCCTCTTTAAAAACCGCGGAAGTAACTAAGAATTTTCGTTCTATCTCGATCATTGGGCGGCTATTTCGATAATTTTTTCGGAGGTGATCCGAGTTGCTGAAAACCCTTTCCTCGCAAGAATCTGCATCGCTTTGGCAATGGCTTCGGGATGGATCATTTTGTACTTCTTCGGAACCAAAAATCCAAAAAAGTTCATAAACACCTGCGCCATTCGTTCTCCCATTCGTTTTTCGTTTCGATTCCCACCAATCAATGACGGTTGTAAAACATAGCTGTGCTTTATCTCTTGCCGAAGAACATCCCGCTCCATTTCACCTTTGACTCGATTATAAAATACACGACTCTTAGGGTTTGCGCCTAGGGCAGAGATGACGATAAAAGTATTCATTCCGTTCTGTTTCGCAAGTTTTGCCCCTGACACAGGAATCCCATAATCTATCTTTCGATAGGTTTCTTTATTGGGCGTCTTGGCCTTCGTAGTACCAATACAGCAAAAAACAACATCCCCAATAAATTGATCGGAAACTGTTTGCAATTCGAAAAGGTCCAGTAGGTGTTCCTCCAATTTAGGATGGGTTTTTCCAACTGAATTTCTAGAAAAAACTTTAACCTTATTAAAAAAACTATCCTCCAATAAATATTCCAGTAGAATACTTCCAGTCAAGCCGGTTGCCCCCAATATAATCGCAGTTTTTGACATTAAATATGGTTTCAGAAAGGTGAGAAGCCAAAATAGGATTCATTCATATACAATCTGACCTTAAAGATATTAAATTTACAAGATGGAGAGCGAATTACCCATTCGGAAAATCATTCACGTTGATATGGACGCCTTTTATGCTTCCGTAGAACAATTGGACAACCCCGATTTACAGGGAAAACCGGTTGCGGTGGGAGGAAGTTCTAAACGAGGCGTGGTAAGTGCGGCGAGCTACGAGGCAAGAAAATTTGGCGTCAGAAGTGCTATGAGCGGTGTTTTGGCTCTTAAATTATGCCCCGACCTCATTTTTGTTCGTGCCAATTTTGAGCGATATCATGAAGTATCGAAAATAATTCGGAAAATCTTTTTTGAATATACCGATCTGGTAGAACCCCTTTCTCTAGATGAGGCTTATTTGGATGTGACCAAAAACAAAAAAGGAAACCCCAGTGCTACTTTAATTGCTGAAGAAATTCGGCAAAAAATAAAGGACAAAACTGGATTGAATGCATCGGCGGGTATATCAATCAATAAATTTATCGCCAAAGTAGCCAGTGATATCAATAAGCCCAACGGACAAAAAACCGTCCCGCCGGAAGAAGTCGTTGCATTTTTAGAAAAGCTGGATGTAAAAAAATTCTACGGCGTAGGAAAGGTGACAAAGGAAAAAATGTATTTGCTGGGGATTTATACCGGAAAGGACCTAAAAAGTAAGTCTCGAGAGTTCTTGGAA
>NZ_JAIOHK010000021.1 GCF_019913785.1 Altibacter sp. | reverse complement strand
AGCTATGAAATTTCATCCAGAGCGAGAGAGATCTTAAGTAAAGTTGCCACCGTGATTAATGGAAAACCTAATTTTGAAGCCATGGTAGAAGGACATACTGATAATGTGCCTTATAAGAGTGGTGTTCTCATTGACAACTGGGATCTTAGTGTGAAACGTGCTACTGCTATTGTACGTGAACTACAAAATCTAGGGGTAAGCCCAAGTAGATTGGTTGCTGCGGGACGTGCAGATTATGTGCCATTAGTTCCTAATACTACTGCTGAAAACCGTTCTACTAACAGACGTACACGAATCTTAGTTCTTCCTAAAATCGATCAGTTCTATGATATGATCGAAAAAGAAATGAAAACACTTGAAGGCAAATAATAACCTTTAAAAATAGTACCATAAAAACCCGACCTCGTGTCGGGTTTTTTTATGGAGTTGATCAGCTGATTATTGTCATAATTCAGTATTCGAAAAACCTGTACCTTTATAGGTACGCATATTTTTATCTATATAACCTCTAAATACCATATTATGAAAAGAATTTTAATCCTTTTAGTTGCAACAAGCCTAGCACTTGGTTCTTGTGTTTCTAAAAAAGAATTTGCCCAATTAGAAGGCAAATACAAGAAATCTCAGGATTTATTGAACTCATGTACCGTTAAATTAAACAGCTGTTTAACCGACAAAGCCGCTTCGGACGCAAGAGCCGCAGCCTTAGAAGATCGATTGGCCGATATGAAAAAAACGAACGAAGATCTTATTCAAAGTTCAAAAGATCTGACCATGTTGACCGCCAAAGGTGCTACCAATCTTGAAAAATCTCTAGAAAGTTTGAGAGAAAAAGATTTGAAAATTTCACGATTGCAGGATGCCTTAACTAAAAAAGACAGTGTTACCTTGGCATTGGTCACCAGTTTAAAACGTGAAGTCGGTATGAACGATCCCGATATAGAAATCAATGTTGAAAAAGGTGTTGTTTACATTTCGATTGCGGATAAGTTATTATTTAAGAGTGGTAGTTATGAAATTTCTGCCAGAGCCAAAGAAATATTGGGCAAGGTTACAACGGTAATCAAAGGTAAACCCAATTTCGAAGCCATGGTGGAAGGACATACAGACAACGTTCCATACAAGAATGGTTTACTTCTGGATAACTGGGATTTAAGTGTAAAGCGAGCTACCGCGGTGGTGAGAGAATTACAGGAGCTGGGAATAAATCCGAATCGATTGGTCGCTGCCGGACGAGCTGATTATGTGCCCTTAGTATCTAATGACACAGCCGAAAATCGAGCTATCAACAGACGTACACGTATTTTGGTACTTCCGAAGATCGACCAATTCTATGATATGATCGAAAGAGAAATGAAAACCCTGTCAGAAGAAGGCAAGTAAACTTCTCGCTAACAAAAAAAAACCCGGCTTGCTTGTCGGGTTTGTTGTTTATAATAAACCTAAGAAAGTTTTGAATAAAAGCAACGACCAACCAAACGTATTTTGAATCAAAAATTGTCCTAATTTTAGGAACGAATTCGTTTTAAAACAAAAACCATTGTTCAATAACCTAAACTTCTAATCTCATGAAAAAGCTAATCCTTCCGTTTTTAATGCTTGTCCTTGTAAGCTTTACCGCTTCTGAAGCAAAACTAACCGAGGCTGAAAGAGCATTGGCCATTTCCGAAATGACCAAAACGAACGATCATTTGGTAAGCGCACTTGGTGGCTTAAGTGAAGACCAGTTGCACTTTAAGGCAAGTCCCCAGTCATGGTCTATTGCCGAGTGTGTAGAGCATATCGCACTTTCCGAAAATAATATTTTTGGAATGCTGCAAGGAACCCTAGCTACCGAAGCCGATCCCTCGAAGCGGGACGAGGTGAAACTGACCGACGAGCAAATTTTGAAAATGATTGTAGATCGCACCAATAAGGTAAAAACATCCGAAGCATTTGAGCCAAGTGGAAAATTTGGATCTTTCGAAGCAACTGTTGAGGAGTTTATGAAGCGACGTGCCGAAAACATAGCCTATGTTAAAAATACTGAAGACGACCTTAGAAATAGATATGCCGAATTGCCTATTGGCACCATAGATGCCTATCAAATCTTATTGTTCATGTCGGCACATACAGAGCGACACATTCTTCAAATTGAAGAAGTGATGGAAGATGAAAATTTTCCTGAAGAATAAGCAGGCATTCGCTTCACTTTGCAAAACCTCAGCCTGAAAGCTGAGGTTTTATTTTTTTAATAGTACTTTGTTGCATATTTTCAAGTATGATAAAATCTGAAAATTGCATAGCAACTTTTTACATGGCCTTTAAAGAATTGGATGCCGAAACCATGGTGTCCTGTTATCATGAAGAAGTTCAATTTGAAGACCCTGCTTTTGGCATGCTAGATGGAGTACGGGCAAAGAATATGTGGCGCATGCTTTGCAGTTCGCAACAAGGAAGGGATTTTATAGTTGCAGTTTCTGATATTTCCTGCGATTCCCAAACCGGAAAAGCACATTGGGAAGCTTTTTATACATTCAGTAAAACAGGTAGAAAGGTTCACAATATAATCGATGCCAAATTCGAATTGAAAGATGGGAAAATCATTCGGCATACGGATCGCTTCAGTCTCTATCGATGGGCCAAACAAGCATTTGGCATAAGCGGATTATTGCTGGGCTGGACCCCTTTTTTCAGAAAAAAATTACAGCGGCAAACCAACCGGCTTCTAGACAAATTTGAACAAAAAGTAGGGGATACTTAAATTTCGAGGTCACCCTTCCCTTCTCTAATGAGTAGGGGTTCGTCACCAGTTAGATCGATTACCGTCGAAGCAATATTTCCACCATACCCACCATCAACAACTACATCTACTTTGTGCTTCCACTTTTCAAAAATAAGTCCGGGATCGGTAGTGTATTCAATCACCTCGTCCTCATCCTTGATCGATGTAGAAACAATAGGGTTGCCAAGTTCGCGCACTATGGCTTGAAGAATACTATTATCGGGCACCCGAATTCCCACCTCCTTTTTCTTTTTAAAAACGGTAGGTAAGTTGTTATTTCCAGGTAAGATGAATGTATAAGGTCCCGGCAAGGCGCGTTTTAATATTTTAAATGTGGCGGTATCGATCTGACGTACATAATCCGATAAATTGCTGAGGTTTTCACAGATGAACGCAAAATTCGCCTTTTCCAATTTCACCCCTTTCAACTGTGCAACGCGCTCCAGGGCTCTGGTATTCTTTATATCACACCCTAAGGCGTACACGGTATCGCTTGGGTAAATAACAAGGCCACCATTGCGAATAATCTCCACAACCCGTTTTATATCCTTTGGATTGGGATTTTCTTCATAGATCTTAATGTATTCAGCCATAACGAAGCATTCTGAGTTTCACTTAAAGATACGGTAAAGTTGGATTATTTTTGAAAAGAACGAGATTTTAACTAAGCACATTCAATTTCGCAAAGCGGAGTAATAGTTTTTTAAGTCCGCCATTTTCAAACTGTATTTCGGCCTTGGTATCGGCTCCTACCCCTTCTATTTTTAGAATTTTTCCTTTTCCGAAGCGGACGTGTTCCACAAGCGTACCCACATCCAAATTCGCCTCTTCGGCACTAAAATTCTTGTCGGCACTGCTGGTAACAGGCTTTAGCCGACGTAATTTCCGTAGCTGCTCCTCCGAAGGACCTTTGGGAGGCGTTCCGGTAGTAGGCTTACGCATACGAAGTTTACTTTTATCGATATCATCAAAAATATCGGCGTCCAACAGCGGCTTGTAGCGATGCTCTGTAATGGGCGTTAGATATTCCAAATAATCACCGTCAATTTCCTCAATAAATCGGCTGGGTTCGGCATCGATCAATTTCCCCCAACGATACCGCGATTGCGTATAGGTTAAATACGCTTGCTTTTCGGCGCGAGTAATTGCGACATAAAACAAACGACGTTCTTCTTCCAACTCGCTTCGGGTGTTCATACTCATCCCACTCGGAAATAATTCCTCTTCCATCCCAACAACATACACATACGGAAACTCCAACCCCTTCGCCAAATGTACCGTCATAAGGGCTACCCTATTCTCATCGCCCTTGTCATTATCCATATCGGTAGCCAAGGCCACGTCTTCGAGAAATTCGGCCAGTGCGCCGGTAGCATCTGCTAATTCTTTTTGCTCTTCCACAAAATCCCGCATTCCATTGAGCAGCTCTTCAATATTCTCAATTCGGGCGATACCCTCGGGGGTGCCGTCTTTTTTTAGTTCCTGAAGTAATCCTGTTTTCTTGGTAACCAATTCGGTAATCACAAAGGCATCGGTAGTAGCATTTTGAATTTGAAAACTTTTGATCATGGTTACAAAATCCTGAAGCTTCCCCTTGGTACCACTATTAATCTTCAAATCGATTTTATCAATGTTTTCCATCACTTCAAACATGGATCTGTCGTAATGATTCGCAGCCACTACGATCTTATCAATGGTAGTGCCCCCAATTCCTCTTGCCGGATAGTTGATCACCCGCTTTAATGCTTCCTCATCCTTCGGATTAAGTATAAGCCGCAAATAGGCTATCACATCTTTAATCTCCTTGCGCTGGTAGAAACTGAGTCCGCCATAAATTCGATACGGAATATCTTTCTTACGCAGTGCGTCCTCCATCGCTCTGGACTGAGCGTTAGTGCGGTACAGTATGGCAAAATCACCATTGTTTAATTGATGATTCATTTTGTTCTCAAAAATAGAACTCGCCACAAATCGGCCTTCATCCCCATCGGTCATGGTGCGATTCACTTTTATCTTGTTGCCTTCGTCGTTAGCAGTCCAGACAATCTTTTCGAGTCGGGTCTTATTTTTTTCAATAATACTATTGGCCGCATTGACGATATTCTTTGTGGAACGATAATTTTGTTCCAAGCGATATACCTTTACGTCGTCATAGTCCTTCTGAAAGTTTAGAATGTTATTGATGTTAGCGCCTCGGAACGCATAGATACTCTGGGCATCATCCCCTACCACACAAATATTCTGAAAACGATCACTGAGCGCTCTAACAATCAAGTACTGACTGTGATTGGTGTCTTGGTACTCATCCACCAAAATATATCGGAAGCGATTTTGGTATTTGGCCAAAACATCGGGGAAGCGTGTTAAAAGTTCATTGGTCTTCAGTAATAGATCGTCAAAATCCATCGCGCCGGCCTTAAAACAACGTTCCACATACGCCTTGTACACATCGCCCAGCCTTGGTATCTTGGCCATGGCGTCGGCCTCTATCAATTCAGGGTTATTGAAATAAGCCTTTACCGTGATTAGACTGTTTTTATACGAAGAAATTCTGGAATATACCTGCTTGTACTTATAGATATCCTTATCCAGATGCATGTCCTTAATGACCGCCCGAATCACACTCTGTGAATCCTGTGTATCGTAAATTGTAAAATTGGACGGATAGCCCAACTTATCGGCTTCAAATCGAAGGATTTTTGCAAAAATACTGTGGAAGGTTCCCATCCATAAGTTCTTCGCCTCGCTATTTCCAACTATCTGGGCGATACGTTTTTTCATCTCGCGCGCCGCCTTATTGGTAAAGGTAAGTGCCAGAATATTAAAAGGGTCTACCCCCTGTGACATCAGGTATGCGACCCGATAGGTCAAGACTCGGGTCTTCCCGGACCCTGCTCCTGCAATAACGATCATTGCCCCATCTTTCTGTAAGACAGGTGCTCGTTGTGCGTCGTTTAATTGTTCCAGATAATGCTGCAAAGATGTATTCTTTTCTGAAGAAATTTAAGCTTGAAAAATACTGAAAATAGGTCGAAAAAGAGAGCGGTTTAACTAGAATTTATAAACAGTGGTTCCAATTTTTGTTTTGCTAAAATTTAAATATCTTTAGCTGAAATATTTCTGAAACCATGAAGCACTACAAACTACTACTCCTCTCCCTTTTTTGCGCAACTACTCTTTTTGCACAAATGGACCAAAAACTAGTTAAAGATATTGAATCTATCGAACAACAGGTGATCGATTGGCGACGGCATTTTCACGAAAATCCGGAACTATCGAATAGAGAGTTTAAAACAGCCGAGGCCATTGCGGCACATTTGCGCTCTTTGGGAATGGAAGTTCAGACAGGTATAGCCATAACCGGTGTTGTAGGTATACTGAAAGGAGATCTTCCCGGAAAAGTAGTCGCCCTACGAGCCGATATAGATGCGCTTCCGGTGACAGAACGAAACAGTCTGCCCTTTAAAAGCAACGTGACCGATACGTTTCTCGGCACTGAAACCGGTGTGATGCATGCCTGTGGACATGATACGCACATCGCTATCTTGATGGGTGTTGCCGAAGTACTATCAAAAAACAAGAATCTAATTAAAGGAACGGTCAAGTTTATTTTTCAACCCGCGGAAGAAGGACCGCCTCCTGGAGAAGAAGGCGGTGCAAAACTCATGATCAAGGAAGGTGTGCTTAAAAACCCCGACGTTGACGTTATTTTTGGATTGCACATCAACTCTGGTACGCCCGTAGGAACAATTAAATATAAGCCGGAAGGCACCATGGCAGCGGTAGAGCGCTTTGTCGTGAACGTAAAAGGAAAACAGACCCACGGATCGGCTCCTTGGAGTGGTGTAGACCCCATTCTTATTTCAGCAAAAATTATTGACGGTTTTCAAACAATTATTAGTCGGGAATCTAATTTGGTAAATGAAGCTGCTGTAATCACCGTTGGTAAAATCACAAGTGGCGTTCGCTTTAATATTATCCCGGAAAGCGCCGAAATGATAGGAACGGTTCGTACGCTTAGCCCCGATATGCGTGATCACATTATTCGGCGTATGACCGAAATGGCGGCGGACATCGCAAAAGCCTATGGAGGAAGCGCCACCATCGAATGGCAGAACAATACGGTGGTTACGTATAACGATCCAAAATTAACCGAACAAATGCTGCCAACACTACAAGGTATCGCCGGAACAGAAAATGTACAATTGATGAAGGCCACCACGGGAGGGGAGGACTTTTCTTATTTTCAGGAAGTAGTGCCTGGTTTTTATTTCTTCCTCGGAGGAATGACACAAGGGAATACCACACCGTACCCCCATCACACACCCGATTTTATTATTGACGATTCGGGATTATTGTTAGGAGTTAAAGCTATGTCACAATTACCATTAGATTACTTAAACGCGCAGTAGATGGATACGGTAATGACTTTTCTAGGAGATTTTCCATGGTGGGGTTGGCTGTTGGTGCTTTTGGTTGTGATTGGTATTAGAGATATACTGCAACCTAATCATACCCTAAATCATAATTTCCCGCTCATAGGTCATTTGCGATATATGTTAGAGAAAATAGGACCAGAGTTACGACAATATTTAGTGGCCAACAACCGAGAGGAATTACCGTTTAACAGAATTGAAAGGAGTTGGATTTATGCTTCGGCAAAAAAAGAAAACAATTACGAGGGTTTTGGTACCGACAGAGATATTTACGCGCACCATCATATCTTTATCAACAATGCCATGATGCCATATAAGGTGGCCAAAGACCACCCTAACGCCTTAGATAAATATTTTCTTCCTTGCGCAAAGGTCATGGGAGAATTCAACAAACGGAGGAAGCCGTATCGGCCGGCTTCGGTGATCAATGTTTCCGCGATGAGTTTTGGTTCGCTTTCAGCAAAAGCAATAGAATCACTTAACAAAGGAGTGAAATTGGCCGGAGCTTATCACAATACGGGCGAAGGAGGCCTTTCTCCTTATCATTGTAACGGTGGCGATGTGGTCTTTCATTTTGGAACGGGTTATTTCGGTGTGCGGGACGAGGACGGAAATTTCTCAATGGATAAGTTGGTCGAATTAGTAAATGACCATCCCTACATAAAAGCGATTGAGGTAAAACTTTCTCAGGGGGCAAAACCCGGAAAAGGAGGCGTATTACCCGGGGCAAAAATCTCTAAAGAAATTGCGAAAATTCGAGGTGTAGCCGTTGGAAAAGATGTGCTTTCACCTCCCAATCACACTGCTTTTTCTAATGTTCCTGAGCTAATGGATTTTATTGAAGCCATTGCCGATATGACCGGGTTACCTGTAGGCGTAAAAGCTGCTATTGGAAAACTCGATGAATGGGAAGAGCTCGCAGACATCATGGTGGCAACAGGTAAAGGCCCCGATTTTATCACGGTAGACGGCGGAGAAGGTGGTACAGGCGCAGCCCCGCCGAGTTTCGCCGATCACGTTTCGCTACCTTGGGTATATGGGTTTAGTGACTTGTATAAATTGTTTCAGAAAAAAGGGCTAACTCAGCGAATTGTCTTTATTGGCAGTGGAAAATTAGGCTTTCCGGCCAAAGCTGTTATGGCCTTTGCCATGGGCGCAGACTGTATCAACGTAGCGAGAGAGGCTATGATGAGTATTGGTTGTATACAAGCTCAGATTTGTCATACCAATCGGTGCCCCAGTGGGGTGGCTACACAAAATAAATGGTTGCAAAATGGTATTAACGTACCATTAAAATCGGAACGCCTGGCTCAATATTTTAGAACCTTCCGAAAAGAACTCATAGAAATCACCCATGCGGCAGGTTACGAACATCCCTGCCAGTTTAGAATGAACGATGTGGACATGAACGTAGATGATCACCATTTGTCCAAAGAACTGGATAGAACGTATCTTTACAATAAGGCCGTTGTACCCTTTGATGGGATGCAGTCATTGCATGATTGTCCCTATTTGGGCGGTAACCGTACAATAGAAAAAGAATTATCGTAATTAATAAGCAATACTTATTTTAGAAATTCGTTACTAAAACTTATGGAAGAAGCAACACAAATCCTCAGCTATGTAGCCTATCTTTTACCCGCGATTGTAGTAGCCGTAATTGCCTACTATTTTTTTAAGGGACATACCGCCAACGAAGAAGGACGGCGTCGCTACCTAATTCAAAAGGAAGCACAGAATAAAATACTCCCCTTGCGATTACAGGCCTACGAAAGAATAACGCTGTTCTTAGAGCGTATGGATCCCAATAAATTATTGATCCGGGTAAAACCATTTGCCGATGAAGTGGAAAAGTATGAAGCCTTACTTATTAAAAATATTGAACAGGAATTTGAACATAATCTTACGCAACAGATCTATCTAACGCCGGAGTGCTGGAATTTGGTAAACGCCGCTAAAAATGCCACCATCCATGTAATTCGACAAGCGGCTATGCATGAAAAAAATAAAACGGCCGATCATTTACGGGAATGGTTACTGCGTAATTTTATGGAAGAAGTGACTCCCTCCCAAAAAGCACTGCTCTACGTCAAGAAAGAAGTGAGCGAACTGTATTAAGTTTCCTGGGCTTTTATCTCGTTGAGATCCGTGTTCTTCTGTTTTGCGTATTGATAGCCACTTTCCCACCATTTTGCCATCATTGTTTTGTCGAAAATCAAAGAGTTTGTCGTTAGCACGGTAGGCGTATAATAAAAATTGATAATGGCATCGTGATTTCCCGCAACAAATTTACCTATTCTAATATTTTGCTTTTCTACACGGTCAAGCATATACGCATGCATATTGGTTAGCAAAGAAAAAACATTTTTTGAGGGCAATCGGTTGTAGTAGGTTACTTCGGTTTCAAGAATGATCACATCTACAGTGGTCGCACCTCTGTTAATAGCCTCTTCGATTGGCACCATACTACCAAATCCACCGTCGGCATATTCACAGCCTTCCTTTTTCACCAAACTCATAAACGGAATATAATTACAGGAGATCCAGATCCAGTCTAAGAAATCTTGGTATTCAAAATCTTTGATCGATTTGTATTCTACCTGATTCAATGAAAGATTAGAAACAGTGACTACTACGTCTTTCAGGCTAGATTTTAATTCATTGAATTCGGTTTGCGTTAAGGTGTTTTCTATCAATTTCCGTAGGTTATAACTCTCACCAAAGGTCTTACTGCCGCGTAAAAAGTTTCGTAACACCCCAAAATGATCAATGGCAATCTCTTTTCCTCCATACTTTGTCTTTTTTATAACGAAAGGGCGAATGCTGAAGATACTATTCTGACTCACAGACGTATATACCTCTTTGATCTTTTCGATCTTGTTCAGCGCCAAATGTGAGATCATGAGGCTACCGGTAGAGGTGCCCACTAATATATCGTACTTGCGAAATTTTTCCTCAATAAGGTATTGCGCGACTCCGCCTGCAAAAGCCCCTTTACTTCCTCCTCCCGAAATTACCAACGCTCTCATTTCAATTCAAATTTAGACTTTAAATAGTTTTGTTCTTTTTCTGAAAAGCTCTCCAGTAGGCTCACTACGGTTGCGTAAGCGGCTGCTTCGGTCATGACTTCAGCTAGCATATTCCTCGCAACATCTCTAAAACGCCAATAATGATGTACCGATCCATTTACCAAACTTCGGAGAAATACTTCAGAATAGGGCTTAAATTGAAGCATATAGGCAAAGGCAAGCTCCCTCACTTCAAAGCTGTATTTCGAGGTGGTATATGCTTCCAGTTCTTGAAAAAACTGCTTTTTTTCAGACTCGCTAAATCCATCCGAATTAATAGCAATATACAACCAAAGCTGTCGAATGTTTTTATTCTGAAACCCCTCTACCTGTTTCAACTTGTCCAAATATAGCGTTCGGTTTTCCGGAAACTGACTGCACAGCAAATACAAAGCGGCTTCTTGAGTCACATAGGAGGCATCATCAAGCAGTGACTCATATTCCACCCTAAGTTGTTTAGGAATTATTTCTAAGGACATGGCAATCGCCTGTCTCACATATAAATTATTACTTTCAAATCCCTTCTTGTAAAGTGCTATGGTTGCTGAAATTGGCTCGCCGTCCAATTGATAGATCGCTTCCTGCCCTATAAAATCGTTAGGAAATGTAAGGGCTGTCTTTAGCTGAATTATTTTCTCGGACAGGGGTATTCGTCGCAATGCTGTCGCTTCGAAGTAATCTCTTATAAAATCCGATTCGATCAATGAAGTGTACGCCTGCTCTGCCTTAAAAGCACTCTGTTGCAACCAATCGGCTTCCCATCGTGCAATATCTTTGTTTGAAACTGCCTTCACTTCATTCAAAAAATCCTGAGTAGTTACATTCTTAAATTGATGGCGGTGCAAATAGTTCTGAATGGCTTCAGAGAAAGCCTCTTCCCCAACCAACTCATTCAAAATATGCAAAGCCCAGGCTCCCTTTTCGTAAAAAGTCAAGGAGCTGGCTTTCGGATTTAATAAGGACTCGCCTTTTCCTTGTTCACTCAATTCGATTAGCTGCTCGGCCGAATTATACAGCTTCCAATAGTAATAATCCTCCCCATAGATATTTTTTTCGGCTAAAAGTGCATAGTAGGTAGCAAACCCTTCATGCAACCAATGATGGGTGCCCTCGGTTTCGGTAACCAAATTACCAAACCACTGATGTGCCAACTCATGTGCATTGACATTTACATAGCTTCGATCGTTAAAACCAATAGAATCTACTACAAACGCTTCCGAAAAAATGGTCGCTGTGGTGTTTTCCATGCCGGCGTACAAAAAATCCCGCACCGGTACCTGCTTATAATTTTGCCAGGGATAGGGCAGGCCAATTTCGGTTTCAAAAAAATCGAATAGCACCTTGGTGTACCGATAGGTAGGTTCTACCTTCGCGCTATCTTTGGGGTGGTAATACAAGTCGATAGGAATACCACTGGTGGAGGTAAGCGATTTCTTCTTAAAATTTCCAATGGCAAACGCCACCAGATAACTGGACATAGGCTGCTGCATATCCCAATCCCAATACGTGAGTCCATTTCTTTCGGTAGCCGACTTGAGACTTCCGTTTGCCATGACCGTAGTACCCATAGGTGCTGCAATGGTTAGATCGAATTCGATCTTATCGTTCATATCGTCGATACTCGGCAACCAATGTGAGGTATATTTTCCTTGTCCCTGGGTCCAAACTTGATCTTCGATAAAGTACATCGTTTGCTTCGGATTGGCTTCGTAATTAAAAAATGCCACATATTCGCGATCCTTAACAAAAGGGCCAATCAACCAGATTTTATTGGCTTCAGCCTTCGCCTGAACCCCCTCCAATGCGACCTTGGTTATTTGCATATTAATGGCATCCAGATACACCGAATCGGTCTTCTGAAGCACCTTAAATGTGTATTTTACAGTGCCTTTTACCTTTTTTTCAGAAAAAATTGGCTGGATAGTCGCTTCTGCTTTTAGAAAATCTACATCTTGTACTTGTTGGGCAAAGATGTGCCCATATAGAAATAGCAGAAAAAGAGATACAACTTTCATAGAAATAACAGGCTACAGTCCGGTATACTAAAGGTATAGATTATTCATAAAAAAAGCAGGTATTTCTTACAATACCTGCTTTTGAATAGTTAAATGTTGTTTATTCTGTGACCATTGGAGTTTCAATAGGAGAATTACTTTTAACGACCACAAAGGTAGAAATTGCATAGTAAGCGTTGTTAGTTCCTCCGCTATCACTTGTCCAGTCCTCTAGATCATATTCAAATGTAAAAGTCTGACCTGCCATGGCAGGATCGAACATATCTATTCTATTAGGAACCGACATCCCGGGGCACCAACCGGCTCTATCGGGCGCCCAATTTCCACCTTGGGGTGCCACCGGATTTGAACTACAACCAATGGGGCCCATATAATGCTCAAACGTCTCTGCTCCGTTAATAAGTATGTGATGTCTTCTAAAACACCATTCGGCACAAGGTCTTCCTCCCGGGTCGTTTGGTGTTGCATGTCCCCAACCCGTAATAATGGTTCGCAGAAAAGTCGCTTCGGCATTCTGCGGAATAGAAATGGTCTTATCGACATCAAATTCGTTAGGAACCCCGTATGGGATACCATCTAAGGAATGTCTGTTGTATTGTAGTACTTCCGAAATAGCAGAATACGGATATTCGATCTCTCCTCCTGTGGTCACATCAAACTCGACGGAAACATTCCATCCATCCGATCCCCAAACTTCTACAAACGATTTCAGTTCAACACTGCCTGTAAGCAGAGATTTAAAATCGGTTACGTCAATTTCGAAACCTCTTTCCAATTGGTGGTTGTCCACCCCATAGGGTGTGATATATCTTCCTATTTCCATCCAAGTGGAGGTTGCTGTATTCTTAACTGCAATGTTTGCATACACATCCCAGGCATTGCAGCCACCGTCGGGGCATTCCAATTTCACAAACATGGTAATATTGGAAATCTGTGTCATGTCCTCAGGAAACTGGAATACATTGGTATGGCTCTGTGACAGATTTTCTCCAAAGGCGTGGTGTACTTGTTGAAAGGTGGTAATGGTCGTGGTCTCTTCTACAGCTAAAACACTGGTTCCGGTCAATGAAATGGTTTCGGTACCGGCTTCTTCGCTCGAAATCGTGATGGTTCCTGTGATGTCTCCTAGAATCTGATTCTTTGGAGCAAAGCGCACATAGACCATTTTATCATCGATATTTGCATTGGCGACAGTATATGAAATCGTATTGGTATAGACATTCCCGTCTCTTGAAATTTCAAATTGTGCTTCGGAAGAGGTAACGATCAATTCATTCGTCAAATTGCTTGCGTCGATTACGAACGATTGCCTTTCTGACACCTCATTAAGTACTTCCTCACCAAAATCCAGCGCCGTTACATCTACCGTAAATTGTGGGCTTAGGTCCAATGTGGTACCGGTTTCATCATTACTACAGTTGATAAATAGTAAAGAAGAAGAAATTAAAAGAAAAAAAGCGAATGCCTTTGTATTGAAAATTACCTTCATTGTAAATTGAGTTTATTTGAGTGGTCGAAAATACCAAAAAATACCCACATTTTCATGCTAATTATGTATCAATACAAGGAATTATATAAAGATACATTCTTCAGGTTAGAGGGATTTGTTAAATTCGTTTTATGAATACCAATTTCCTGCAAACGCCAATTGAATATTTAAAGGGTGTTGGCCCCAATCGCGCCAATCTGCTCAAAATGGAGCTGGGTATTCATACATTTCAGGATTTATTGAATCTTTTCCCGAATCGGTATCTGGACCGGACGCAGTATTATAAAATTGCTCAACTACAGCAGACAAATGCCGAAGTACAGATCATTGGTAAGATTACGCATATAAAAACTGTGCAGCAACAGCGTGGCAAACGACTGGTGGCAACATTTGTAGATGAAACAGGTACAATGGAGTTGGTATGGTTCCGTGGACATAAGTGGATCAAGGAAAACCTGAAGATTAATGTACCTTATGTTATCTTCGGAAAATGTAACTGGTTCAATGGCGCTTTTTCGATGCCTCACCCCGAAATGGAATTGCTGGAAGCGCATGAAAAAAGTATACGATCTGCCATGCAGCCGGTGTATCCTTCCACCGAAAAATTATCAAACAGTGGCATTACAAATCGAGTGGTCAACGGACTCATGCAACAGCTGTTTTTGGAAGCAAAAAATGGCTTTGCCGAAAGTCTCTCAAAACCCCTTTTGGAACAGCTCAAATTGCTCCCAAAAAACGAGGCGCTTTTCAACATACATTTTCCGAAAAGTCAATCGCTTTTAGCACGCGCTCAATACCGATTAAAATTTGAAGAATTGTTCTATATCCAACTGCAATTAATTCGAAAAAATTTACTTCATAAAGCGAAAATTAAAGGATATCCTTTTGAAAAAGTCGGACCGCTTTTCAACACCTTTTACAACGAACATTTACCCTTCGAATTAACCGATGCTCAGAAGCGTGTCATCAAAGAAATTAGGAACGACCTGGGGAGCAATGCCCAGATGAACCGACTCTTACAAGGAGATGTAGGTTCGGGGAAGACCATAGTGGCGTTAATGTCAATGTTAATAGCACTTGACAACGGTTTTCAAGCCTGCTTAATGGCGCCGACTGAAATTTTGTCAGTCCAGCACTACAATGGTTTACTTGAATTATGTAACAATTTGAATACCAGTATAGAAATACTCACTGGTTCAACTAAAACTTCAAAAAGAAAGGAAATTCACGAAAAACTTGAAAATGGTGCATTAGACATGCTCATTGGCACCCACGCCCTACTGGAAGACAAGGTTAAATTTAAAAATTTAGGGCTTGCTATTATCGATGAACAGCATCGTTTTGGCGTGGCACAACGCAGTAAATTATGGCATAAAAATGAATACCCTCCGCACGTCTTGGTGATGACCGCCACCCCTATCCCCCGCACCCTTGCCATGAGTGTATATGGCGATCTCGATATTAGTGTTATTGACGAACTTCCACCCGGCCGGAAAGACATAAAAACAGTGCATCGTTTTGACGCGAATAGGCTGAAGGTTTTTCGGTTTGTACGAGATGAAATTTCGAAGGGTAGACAGGTCTATATGGTATACCCATTAATTCAGGAAAGTGAAGCCCTGGATTATAAAGATCTCATGGATGGCTATGAAAGCATTGTTCGTGAATTTCCACTTCCGAAGTATCAGGTCTCCATCGTGCATGGAAAAATGAAACCGGCCGACAAGGAAATTGAAATGGAACGTTTTGTCAAAGGCCAAACACAAATCATGGTAGCTACTACCGTTATTGAAGTAGGTGTTGATGTGCCCAACGCCAGTGTGATGGTGATTGAAAGTGCGGAACGTTTCGGATTGTCTCAATTACATCAGCTAAGGGGCCGCGTAGGGAGAGGAGCTGAGCAAAGCTATTGCATCTTAATGACAAGCCACAAACTTTCAGCCGATGCCAAAACACGCCTGGAAACCATGGTTCGTACGGGAGATGGCTTTGAGATAGCTGAAGTAGACCTCAGGCTACGAGGTCCGGGAGATCTAATGGGAACGCAGCAAAGTGGTGTACTAAATCTACGGATTGCAGACATTGTTAAGGATTCGGAAATTTTAAAGATAGCGCGAAGTTATGCCTTTCAGGTATTAAAAGGCGATCCTTCTTTGTCGCTACCTGAAAACCTTCCGATTAAAAAAACCTTTGTACAACTTGCCAAATACAAGAATATATGGAATTACATATCGTAAGAAATCCATACGGATTTCTATTTTTTTCCGTTCTATTTAACACAGTGGAAGATGACGCAAGGAGTAATTCACCTCGAATAAGGTGACAACTAACCATCGTATGAAGAACCATTTAATTCGCTTATTTCTGCTAGTTCTCTTTCTCACCCCTACAATCAATGCACAAGTTAGTCTTGATGGAACCCACGAAGAATGGGAATATGCCCTGGAAGGCACCGGGGATGTCCTTCAAATTGGAATTCCTATTACGGCGGGTATTGTTTCAATTTTGGAAAAGGATTATGAAGGCACCAAGCAGCTTGCGCTTTCGTACGGCACAACTATGGCAATTACTTACACTTTGAAGCATCTTATAAAAAGTAAAAGACCCGAGGGGCGAAACAGATATGACTCCTTTCCAAGCGGACACACCTCTTCGGCATTTTCGGGTGCGGCCTTCATCCAGAAGCGATACGGATGGAAATACGGATGGATTGCCTATACTTTAGCCAGTATTGTGGGTGTAAGCAGAATGGAAGGCCCCGATGGCTATCACGATTTTTGGGACGTTGTAGGCGGTGCTGTTATTGGTATTGGAAGTAGTTATTTGTATACCACCAAGTACCAAAAGAAAGGTGTTCAAATAAGTTTCGTTTCGGCTGACAATGTCTATTTACTGAGTGTCAACTTGCAGTTTTAGCTGCCCCTCAACTCCTAATTTCGTGCTCAATAGTATATATTGAACCCTAGTTAACGAACCTACATTGATCAAAATTTCTGTAACTTTATGGTACCCTGACACTAGAGGTGATAAACTTTGACAACAATATAATTTACTTTCAAAAGGAAGGCCGAAGCAAATGATTAAAACAGTTCGCACCAGCTCTGAAAATCCAGATTTTATAAAACTGGTCGCTTTGCTGGATGCCGATCTGGCAATTCGCGATGGGGAAGAACATGACTTCTATCATCAATTCAATAAGATCGATGCTATCAAACACGTTATAATTGCCTATGAAAATGAAACACCTCTGGGATGTGGCGCCATCAAGGAGTTTGACCCATACTCCATGGAAGTAAAGCGCATGTATACGCTGCCCGTCAGCAGAGGTAAAGGTATTGCAACTATGATTTTAAACGAATTAGAACATTGGGCTACCGAGTTATTATATGATCGTTGTATCCTTGAAACCGGGAAAAAACAACCGGAAGCAATTGCCTTATACACCAAGAGCGGTTTTAAACTCATTTCAAATTACGGGCAATATAAAGGCGTTGAAAACAGTTTATGCTTTGAAAAGAAACTTAAACAAACCCATGAAAATGTTAATTGATTCCATACGCATAAAGCAACTTGTTAGCGCCACAACAATTTTACTGGTTTTTGCCGCCTGTAATTCACAATCGGATAAGCAAACTAATATTAAAACTGGTGTTGGCGGACCCTGCGAAGGTTGTGAAGCTATTTTTGAGTATGGTGATAAAGTATTATCAACGATTGACACGCTCCCTGCTTTTTCAGAAAATGAGCCAAAATTAAAAATTACCGGAACAATTTTCGAGCGCGACGGAAAAACACCGGCCAAAGATGTCATAGTGTATATTTATCACACTAACCGGGAAGGGATCTATGAGCAAAAGGGCAATGAAACTGGCTGGGGTACACGCCATGGGTTTATCCGTGGTTGGATTAAAACAGACCTTGATGGAAAATATACCTTTTATACCTTTAGACCTGCCTCTTACCCCAATAGAGATGAACCGGAACACATCCATATGACCGTAAAAGAACCCACAAGGAACGAATACTACATCTCGGACATAGTGTTCGATGATGACCCCTTACTCACAGCTGATAAACGAAACAGCCTTAGGGACAGATGTGGCTCGGGCTTGGTAAAATTGAAAGTGGAAAACAATATCCTCACCGCCCAACGGGATATAATTTTAGGGAAAAACATTCCTAATTATCAATAATGCGCTCCTTTATTCAGCTTCCAATTCAGTGACAAAGCTTTCAAACTCATTAACAAATTCGGTGTATTTTTCTCCTGTGGCTGGCCCGTTAAATCCGGTATGAATCTTTCGCACCTTCCCCTTTTTGTCAATAAATATCGTAGTTGGGTATGAGAGTACATGATTGAGCATAGGTAGTTTCTCATTGGCCTTGACTTTGCTGCCCCCTCCTATTTGTGCCAACAAGATTGGATAGGGAATATCTAGTGCTTTTCTTAACTTATTTATTGCTTCGATCGCTTTTTCTTCGGTCTTGGCATATTCAAAGGCCAATGCGACGATCGCTATATCTTTTTCCATATTGGCGTTGTAGAATGCGGTGTAATATTTACTCTCATCCAGACAATTGGGACACCAGGTCCCCATAATCTGTACGATTACGACCTTATCCTTAAATACATTATCAGTTAGCGAAACCATATTCCCATCGGTGTCGGGGAAGCTAAATGCGATCCTTTCATACCCTTCCTTTAAAAAGGTGAGCGAATCGGCTTTCGGTAATTCATAGTGTTCATTTCGTTTGGCTTCAAATGGCTCTTTCCAATGATTGCCACTGTAAAAAACACCTGTCATAGTACTATCCGAAACCCTAGCTTCAAATAAAAAGGCATGTGCTCCATCGAAGGTAGAGAGTTTTAAAGAATCTCCGTCTACTACCCCATCTAAATAGCGATAGTCTCCGGTGGTCGTACGAAAGGTGCCGGTAACCCTCGATTCTTTTTGTTTAAATATTCCTTTTGCGATATAACGGTCTTCCACAGTATTGGGACTAAAGACAGTCTCCCAATTTCCGGAAACATCCTGCGCCGGTGATGCATTGGTTTCGAAACGTTCAGCAGTGCCAAAATTCATTCGAAACGGAACTATTCGGTCCAAGCTTGGCTTTATAAAATCGCCTGTGATGGTTTCTTCGGTATAAATTCCTTTAAACACCCCTTCAAAAACCGGATGCAAAATTAAAATGGAATCTCCGGTCCGCACTACATCCGACATTTCGATCGCTTCATCTGCGTTAAAAAACACAATTTGGTCATTCGCCCTATACTCCATTGTAAATGGAAGTTCTTTCCCGGCTCCCAAATCAAGAATTACATGCCATTCCCCTATTCTAGGAGCTTTTGCGGACTCACTGCAGGAAGTTAGGAGGATGCTTATAATAGATAAAACAAAAAATGCTCGCTTAAAATGACTCATGTTTTCGACTTTAGGATTGCTAAAAATATAAGAAAAAAGGATGGTACTTCCAGAAACCATCATTATTTTGGATGTGTAATTTATCACTCAGAATCAAAAATTCGTTCTTCCCTTGAATTGCCTTATAAAAGAGCGCCTAATTCGGAACGAATTATACAGCATTGTTTGAATGCTAGGCGCATTATTTTATCTTTGTGCCTTAAATTACAACCCGAATGAAGATTTCATACAACTGGCTGAAACAATTTGTAAAAATTGACTGGGATGCGGAAAAGACCGGTGAACTGTTGACCGATCTTGGATTGGAAATTGAAGGCATTGAAAAATTTTGTTCCGTACCCGGAGGCTTAGAAGGGATTGTAGTTGGACATGTGGTGGCATGCGACCAACATCCAAATGCAGATCGGTTGAAAGTAACAAAGGTGGATCTTGGCGATGGTGAACCGGTTCAAATTGTCTGTGGAGCCCCCAATGTGGCCAAAGGTCAGAAGGTACCCGTTGCGACTATCGGGACCACACTATACGATGCCGAAGGTAAGCCGTGGCAAATTAAAAAGGGTAAAATTCGCGGACAAGTAAGCGAAGGAATGATCTGTGCAGAAGATGAACTGGGACTAGGACAAAGTCATGAGGGAATTATGGTATTGGACAAAAAGCTGAAACCCGGTACACCCGCCCACGAAATTTTTGAAGTGGAGAACGACTATGTTTTCGAAATTGGTCTTACTCCAAACCGAGCAGACGCAATGAGTCATTGGGGTGTCGCCAGAGATCTTCGCGCAGGGCTGCTGCAACAGGATGTGGCAATAGAACTCATTACGCCTTCCACCAGTAGTTTTCATGTGGATAACCGCACTTTGAAAATTGACATTAAAAAGGTGGATAGTGAACTGGCTCCCAGATATTGCGGCTTGACAATTAGCGGGCTAATTGTGACCGAATCCCCTACCTGGCTTCAGAATAGATTAAAGGCTATTGGACTTTCTCCAATCAATAATGTAGTAGATACAACCAATTATGTGTTGCACGAATTAGGGCAACCCCTGCACGCCTTTGATGCGGCAAAAATTTCAGGAAATGAAATTCAGGTGAAAACCTTAGCTTCCGGAACTAAATTCACTTCGTTGGATGAAGTTGAAAGGGAATTGCATGCAGAAGATCTAATGATCTGTGATGCTGAAGGGCCTATCTGTATCGCCGGAGTGTTTGGCGGAATAAATAGCGGTGTGACCGAAGCTACTACGTCTATCTTTCTGGAGAGTGCCTATTTTAACCCTATTAGTATTCGGAAAACGGCAAAGCGTCATGGCCTGAATACCGATGCTTCATTTCGCTTTGAACGTGGAATTGATCCAAATATAACCGAATACGCCTTAATGCGTGCAGCGATTTTGATCACTGAAATTGCCGGCGGTGAGATCACTAGTGACATTACCGATATTTATCCGAAGAAAATAATGGATCATCAGGTGGTGCTTTCGTTTGAAAATGCCACCAATCTTATCGGTGAAGAAATTCCGAAGGAAACCATAAAAAGCATCCTTACCTCTTTAGATATCAAGGTGAATAACGTCACCGAAAGCGGCATTGGAATGACCATTCCTGCCTACCGAAACGATGTGACGCGCGAAGCAGATGTCATTGAAGAAATCCTTCGGGTGTACGGTTACAATAAAATAAACTTTACCGAAAAACTTCACGCATCTATAGCTACCACTGAAAAGGTGGAAGATCATAAAATTCAGAATAAGACTGCCGGACAATTAATGTCTCTCGGATTTCATGAAATGTTGAATAATTCGTTAACATCTCCCAAATACATTTCCCTCAGTGAACATTTAAACGAAGCACACAATGTGACCATGTTAAACCCATTGAGTCAGGAACTTTCCGTGCTACGGCAATCTATGTTGTTTGGTGGCCTAGAAGCCTTGGCGTATAATAACAATAGAAGGACACACAATGTTAAATTGTTCGAATTTGGAAAAACCTATCACGCCTATGGTAGTGGTTATACAGAAAACAAGCATTTGACCGTGATCATTTCGGGGAATAAGGAAGATGACAGTTGGGCCGGAAATACGCAAAAAAGTGATTTCTTTTATACAAAAGGAGTTGTCACGGCGATCTTAGACCGGTTGGGAATTTCGGGGTTTTTTGAGAAAGGGCTTAATAACGATATCTTTTCGGAAGGACTACAGCTGGAGAAGAACAATAAGACTTTGGTTGCATTTGGTGTTGTTAAGAAAAAGATCGGCAAGCACTTTGGAGTAGACGGAGAAACACTGTATGCCGATTTTAACTGGGACGCTGTTTTAGAAGAAATCCCAAGAGGAAATCTTGTGATGGCTTCCATACCTAAATTTCCATATGTAACAAGGGATTTTGCCCTGCTATTGGATGATTCAGTAAGTTTCGAGGGACTGAAAGAAGCCGCGATGAAAACCGAAAAGGATTTATTAAAAGAGGTTACACTCTTCGATGTATATATGGGGAAAAACTTGCCAAAAGGCAAAAAATCCTATGCGCTTAGCTTTACTATTCAGGACGAAAAGAAAACGCTAACCGACAAGCAGGTTGACAAGATCATGAAGAAGTTGCAAGATCGTTTTGAAAAAGATTTCGGAGCCAGTCTGCGGTAATCTTAGACACTACACTTATTCCGAAGGAAAAACAAGGCCGTCTACTATGTGGAAAAAGCCTTGGTTGTGATAAAAGTTGGCGGCTGTAATGGTGGCTATATTTTGATCTGAATCGAATAGCACCAACGCTCCATCAATTTCCTTTACGCCCAAATCCTCTCCGTTTAGTGTTTTTACACGAATAGCACCTCCATTCTTTTCGATGGCCTTTTTTAAAGAATAACTATCCAAACGCCCCGGAACTACATAGAAGGTAAAGAAGCGTTCCAATCGATGGCCGGTTTCAAATAGCGATTTATACGTCTCTTCCGGAAGCGATTTATAGGAAGTATCCTCCGCGACAAAAACGGTATACATTTCGCCTTCCTTAAAGAGTTTTTCTGAATACATCTTTAAAATAACGCCGGTTTCAGTGAAGGTAGAGGCCTGTGCTAAATTTTCCATAAGTGTCTTGTCCGATCCAAACATCACTCCATTCCATTCGGTTTCTACCAGCACATTGTCTGAATTCAAATATTTCTGACTCAATAATGTAGTACTAAAAAAGAGAACAAAAATCAAGCTGAATGTAGCAGCATATCTCATACTATAAATCTTTAGCGATAAAAATAAACAATTACACTACCACAACGCATATAGTCCCCAATTATTTAAAATAGGATTCAAAAAAAAGTTAAAATCTTGTTTTGGAGAAAACTAGTATGTACTTTTAGTTTACAATCTACGCTATGATTTCTAAAACAAATATCGAGTCGCAACTTGTAAAAGTGCGTAAGCGACGTGTATCGGACGCAATATTGCTTCAGGAGTTGGAACAGGTCCTTGAAAAAAATAAGGTCGAACGACTACAAATTAAACAAACGCTCCAGGGAACGCCGCCTTCAAACGAAGAAGATGCGAATACCATGAACCTCAATTTGCTTTCAACTGAAAGCATCTTCCACCTTCAGGACATCAAAAAATTATGTGTCGAATACCGCTTGCGGTTTTTGGATGCTCATTTTTTTAAAGGTGAATTCCCTTCCGAAGCTATTTCAAAAATTCGACACCTCCAAAAGCAGCACAACACTACCTTGCAGGGTTTTAAAATAATGGCACCTGCCAAACTACTCAAACTGGAGAATGCAGACGATCCGGTCTTATTTGCTCCATTGGGAAATGATTATTTTTATCTGATTCATAAATGGGGGAACGATCTACATCCGTTTAGGAAAATCCTGATGTGGCCGTATAAGAGTTTCGAAAACTTAGTGTTTACAGTATTTCTTATAAGTTTGGTTCTCACAATACTCGCACCGATGAAATTATTTACCCATACCCCTGCAACTCAGGAATATGTATTGCTCTTTCTTTTTATGTTCAAGGCAGTAGGGGGAATTGTCCTTTTTTATGGGTTTGCCAAAGGAAAAAACTTTAATGGGGCTATTTGGGATAGTCGGTATTACAACGGTTAATTACACTGCTACAGCATACATTTTATCACGAAGCTCTTTGAGCTTTTTATCATTCATATACTCGTCAAAAGTCATATATCGATCAATTACCCCGCCTGGCGTAATCTCAATCACCCGATTGGCAACTGTTTGCGCAAACTCATGATCGTGCGTGGTCAATAGCACCGTTCCTTTAAAATTCTTAAGCGAATTGTTAAATGCAGTAATCGACTCCAAATCCAAGTGGTTGGTTGGTTCGTCTAACATAACCACGTTGGCGCGCATCATCATCATTCGGCTTAACATACAACGCACTTTTTCGCCTCCGGAAAGCACATTGCATTTTTTAAGCGCTTCTTCCCCACTAAACAACATTTTTCCAAGGAAGCCACGGATATATACTTCCTCTCGTTCTTCTTCGGTCTTTGCCCATTGGCGCAACCAATCGACCAAGGTCATATTGTTTTCGAAGAAATGATGATTATCCAAGGGCAAATAACTCTGATTGGTAGTAACACCCCATTGATACGTACCCGAATCTGCTTTAATCTTGTCGTTTATAATTTCATAAAAAGCAGTGGTAGCGCGAGAATCCTTCGAATATACCACCACTTTATCACCCTTTGTAAGGTTGATGTCTACATTTCTGAATAAGGTTTCCCCATCACTGGTCGCGGCAAGGTTTGAAATATTTAGAATTTGATCTCCTGCTTCGCGCTCTCGTTCAAAAATAATGGCGGGATACCGTCTGCTGGAGGGTTTAATATCGGAAACGTTTAGCTTCTCGATCATTTTTTTTCTGCTGGTCGCCTGTTTCGATTTGGCCACATTCGCTGAAAACCGTCTGATAAACTCTTCCAATTCCTTTTTCTTTTCCTCTGCTTTTTTGTTTTGCTGTGCGCGTTGACGTGCGGCTAACTGACTACTTTCATACCAAAAGGTATAGTTTCCACTGTAGTGATTTATTTTACTGAAGTCAATATCGCTTATATGCGTACATACCGCATCCAAGAAGTGACGGTCGTGAGATACTACGATTACACAGTTATCGTAGTTGGCCAGAAAGTTCTCAAGCCATGTAATGGTTTCGTAGTCCAGATCGTTGGTAGGCTCATCCATAACCAACACATCCGGGTTGCCGAACAAGGCCTGTGCTAACAGTACTCGTACTTTTTGCTTTCCGTCCAAATCGCTCATCAAACTGTAATGATGGGCCTCTCCTATTCCCAAATTGGATAATAAGGCCGCTGCATCACTATCGGCATTCCAACCGTTCATCTCTTCAAAGCGAACCTGCAATTCACCAATTTTTTCGGCATTGGCATCGGTATAATCTTCGTAAAGTTTATCGATTTCGGTCTTAATAGCATACAACTCCTTGTTACCACGCACCACTGTTTCTAACACCATATATTCATCGTACGCATTGTGATTTTGTTCTAAAACAGACATTCGTTTGCCCGGTTCTAAATGAACATGTCCGGATGTTGGATCCTGTTTCCCTGAAATAATCTTCAAAAAAGTGGATTTCCCGGCACCGTTTGCGCCTATAATTCCGTAGCAATTACCTTTCACGAACTGGGTGTTTACCTCATCGAATAAGATCCGCTTACCAAATTGAACAGAAAGATTTGAAACTGATAACATACGCTAATATTACGTTTTTAAATTTGGCGCAAAAGTAGCTAATAAACTGGTATTGAAGAAACATTAACGTTTTAAAATTCCTTTTAACGAGGAATTAACAAATTGCGCTAAAACAGTGGTTATTTTTGTGTTGGTTGAAAATTCTAGGTCCCTTGTATAGAAAGTTGCTTTTTCTTTTTGGAACGCTCATTATTATTTCCTGTAACAATGGAAAATCTAATGACACGGGTACCGTATGGATTGGCGGCGAGGTGATTAATCCTAAGACCGATTTCATTGTACTCTACAAGGATAACTGCATCATAGATACCGTAAAATTAAACAGCCGTAACTTCTTCCTGTACGAAACCCAAGACCTGCACGAAGGTTTGTACGCTTTTCAGCACAATGAATTTCAATTGTTTTATGTAGAACCCGGCGATAGTCTTATGTTACGCGTCAATACAGTCGATTTTGACGAATCGCTCACCTATACCGGCATTGGCGCCGATAAGAATAACTTTTTGATGGAATTGTTTCTACTAAATGAAAGCGAAACCATGCAGGTTCCTAAGTGGTATGCCCTACCACCGGAGGTCTTTCAAAGTAAATTAGATTCTTTGAAGGATATTCGAGAGAGGTTTTATACAGAGTTTGTTTCGAAATACGATCCAAGTAAAGGTTTCAAGCAAGTTGCCAGAGCCTGTATCGACTACGATTATTTTTCCAAAAAAGAAATGTACACCTCGGCCAATGCTGCAAACAGCGAACGAAGTGATCCTGCAAATTTTCCACATGATTTTTATGACTACCGAAATAAAATAGACTTTGGTAGTGAAGACCTTCGTTCCTATTATCCGTATTACCGTTTCTTGAACAGGTATTTCGATAATTTAGCGTATCAGGGATATAAGGACGAGGAGCGTATGTATATGAATAAGTATTCTTTTCAGCATTGTGAGCGAAAATTTAACATTATCGACAGCCTGGTTACAAATGACTCCTTAAAGAATAATTTATTGCGCTCGTGTATTCGTCATTACCTAATCAACGGGAAAGATGCACAAAATGAACAGCAAATGGTGCAGCTTTTTCTGAAAATGAATACCAATAAGTCACATCATAAAGAAATTAACAAACTCGCAGAGGCTACGATCAAACTAACTCCGGGCAACCTTATACCGAACGTTTTATTAGTATCGACAGACAACACCGTTAAGGACTTACAAAGCACCATCAAGAGGCCTACTGTACTTTATTTTTGGTCGTCGCAATCCATTAAACATTATAGAGATATTCACGCAAAGGCGGCCGAATTAAAGGAAAAATATCCCGAATACGATTTTATAGGGATCAACACCGATACGCATTTTAAAAAATGGCGCGATATTGTTCGAAAATCGGGCTACAACCCCAGCACCGAGTTTCAGCTGGAAAACATAGAGGAGGCAGAACATAAGCTTGTGCTAAGCTTTATGAACAAGTCTATGATACTGGATAAAAACGGTATTATCCTAGAGGGGAATACCAATTTGTTTGGAAGTAATATGGAAGCGCTACTACTTGGTTATTTAAACTAAAAAAGCCCTCCATTCGGAAGGCTTAGACTATTCACTTTATTTTCTTTAATTTCCTTTTTTGTAATCGGCCAAAAACTTAGCCAATCCAATATCGGTAAGTGGGTGATTCAATAAGCCTTCAATAGAAGATAATGGTCCTGTCATTACATCGGCTCCCAATTTAGCACATTCTATCACATGCATGGTATGACGTACCGAAGCCGCAAGTATTTGGGTGTCGTATCCATAATTATCGTAGATTAATCGTATTTCGGCAATTAGGTTCAAACCGTCGGTCGAAATATCATCCAATCGGCCAATAAAAGGAGAAACATAGGTTGCCCCGGCTTTTGCAGCCAATAATGCCTGCCCCGGAGAGAATACTAATGTGCAATTCGTTCTTATTCCGCGATCTGAAAAATATTTAATGGCCTTCACACCCTCCTTAATCATAGGCACTTTAACTACGATCTGCTCATGCAATTCGGCCAGCTCTTCGCCCTCTCTTACCATACCTTCAAAATCGGTTGCAATCACTTCCGCAGAGACATCTCCATCCACTATATTACAAATAGCCACATAATGCTTTAGAATGTTGTTTCGTCCAGTAATTCCTTCCTTGGCCATCAACGATGGATTGGTAGTTACCCCATCCAAAACTCCTAGGTCCTGGGCTTCGCGTATTTGATCTAAATTTGCCGTATCAATAAAAAATTTCATCTGTATCTACTGTTTGTTATGTAATGGATTAGCGGTATAAGTTGTTGCAAAAGTACACAAGATTAAAGGGCTTTGAAACCTTTCTGTTAAAAATATTTTTTCGAGTAAAAGCTTGAATTTTATTTCAGCTTATAATGGTTCATCAACATGCGCTCGTAGAGCTTGTCGGGTAGGATTCTTTTTAAGACAATGGAAAATTTCTGAAGAAAAGCACCCACCTTATAATGAATCCGCGGATTCTCTGCCTGAATTATTTTGTAGATAGCACGGGCCATTTCTTTCGGGTCCTCGCCCTGTTCCACATGCGCATTCATCATATCCAATGTATTTGAATACGCCTTTTTATAGGGGGAATCATCGAGCAAGGGTGCGTGATACCGCCCCGAAGCAATATTGGTAGCAAAATCGCCTGGCGCGATATTGGTCATTCGAATTCCGAATTGCATCACTTCCATTCTATATGCTTCGGTGGTAATTTCGAGCGCCGCCTTGGTAGCGCTGTAGATCCCGCGATACGGCAATCCCATATATCCTGCAATCGAGGTAATGTTCAATATCTGTCCGCCTTGTTGCTTGCGCATTTGTGGCAACACCATTTTCATCACATAGAGCGGGCCGTACAGATTGGTATCGAATGCCTTTTTAATTTCGGCCATGGGCGTTTCCTCAATAGGGCCCGTAATACCGACCCCAGCATTATTGATAACCACGTCTATTCTGCCCTCCTTTTGAATAATTTCAGCAATGGCTTCGGAAATCGATGCAGGGTCTAAAACGTCCATTTTTAACAACGGAAAATTGCAAACAGCCGTATATTTTTCGGGAGATCGACTTGTGCCATACACGCTAAGCCCTTTTTCAGAAAGGAATTCGGCGATTGCCTTTCCAATTCCTGAAGAACCACCTGTAATTAGAACAACTTTAGCCATAGTATTTGCTTGCGAGAGACAAAGATGCGGTTACGGTACTACTTTTCCAAATTGCAGTACAAAAATCGGTTGCGCACGAGAATATAGCGCACAAAAAATGGCAAGCTACCTACATCACACCGCTACGACCGTATACCCTTGCTGCGTTCCCGCCCTGGGGGATTCAACAGGAGCTGGTTGTGTAGGACTTGCCGGTGCAAATATACGGCAATTTGTAAGTTGATACAAGAATTTTTAGTTCTAGATTTTAATAAATAACTTGCCAAAAAATTGAAGAGGCCCATGAAAGTTTATAACCTTGTCACCCTGACGCTTTTAGTACTGTTAATTGCCGGCTGCGGAAGTGGTTCGGAAAGTGATGCTGATCTTTTTTCCATCCAAATAAAGAGCGGAAAGAAATCATTCAACCCCACCGAAAATTTTGTAGTTTCTGTAAAAAGTAAAAAAAATACGGAAATTGAATCGGTTACCTATTTGTTGGATGGCACCGAAATTGCTTCCAATTCGGGAAATAAGGAAACCATTGTTCAGTTGGAAGATCAAAAATTAGGTGTTCGCTCGCTCACGGCCGCAATCACTTCAGAGGGAACCTCCTATTCCATCACAAAAAATATAACCATAGTAGCGGCAGAAACACCAAAATTATACACCTACAGCATTCTGGAAACCTATCCACACGATATCGAAGCCTATACCCAGGGTCTTGAATTTGTGAACGACACCCTTTATGAAAGTACCGGACAGTATCGCTCCTCTTCGTTGCGCAAAACCAATTATAAAACAGGAGCCGTTTTTGAAAAAATTGCCTTAGAAGATCAATTTTTCGGGGAGGGCTTAACTGTTTTAAACAATAAGATCTTCCAACTTACTTGGCGTGAAAACACAGGATTTATATACGACCTCAATTCGTTTAAAAAGACGGGTACCTTTGCCTATGGGAAAAGCAAGGAAGGATGGGGACTGTGTAACGACGGGAAGGCAATTTATAAAAGTGATGGCACCGAAAAGATTTGGACGTTGAATGCGGAGACCCTAACGGAAGAAGGATTTATTGAAATTTATACAAATACCAGCAAGATCCCTAATGTGAACGAACTGGAATGGGTGGATGGAAAAATTTATGCCAATGTCTATCAGCGGGATGCCATTGCCATTGTCAACCCTGCTTCGGGAGCTGTAGAAGGCGTAATCGACATGAAAGGACTTCAGAAAAAAGTGGCACAACACGATAAATTGGATGTGCTAAACGGCATTGCTTATAAGGGAGAACCCAACATTATCTATGTGACCGGAAAAAACTGGGACAAACTGTTTAAAATAGAAATAAAGGAAAAGTAACGCGCCATTTTGAAGTAGTATCGAACCTCGTTTTGGGGTAGTAATGGACGATCTGCCATTGTTTCTTATTGAAAACTTCTTAGGTTAACAATAATAAGCTTTATAAAAAGTTATATTTTTACTGAAAATTATTTTTAATGAAGTATTTATACGGATTGGCACTACTCTCGTGCCTCGTTTTATGGAGTTCTTGCCGTAATGATTTTGAAAGTGTTCCCAGTACAGGAAACCTTGAGTTTTCAAGTGATACGGTATACCTAGACACCATTTTTTCAAATATTGGCTCTAGCACTTACAATTTAAAAGTCTACAACCGAAGCGACGAAGATATCAATATACCCACACTGCGCTTGGGCGAAGGAGAGGCTTCCTACTATCGACTGAACGTCGACGGCGTACCGGGGAAAGTGTTTGAAAATGTACAGGTATTGGCAAAGGACAGTATCTTCATTTTTGTTGAAACAACCATTGATATAGCTAATTTTCCGAATCCCGATAATGCATTCATATATACAGACCAGATTCTTTTTGACAGTGGTGCCAACGAACAAAAAGTTGAATTGGTGACCTTGGTTCAGGATGCGGTTTTCCTTTTCCCCGCAGACTTGGGCGATGGTATTTTTGAAACCTTAAACTTGGGGATGGACGACGATGGTAACGATATTTTGATTGAAGGATTCTTTCTGGATGATTCCGAATTGACCTTTACCAATGAAAAACCTTATGTTATTTACGGCTATGCCGCTGTGGATGTTGGTAAAACACTCACCGTGCAACCTGGAGCCCGTGTGCACTTCCATGCCAATAGCGGTATTTTAGTAGCGAATACCGGATCGATCAAATCGATTGGTTTACCCAGCAACGATCCTGAACTCATGGAAAATGAGATCATTTTTGAAGGAGATCGCCTGGAACCGGGATTTGCCGATATTCCGGGGCAATGGGGCACCATTTGGCTTACAGCAGGGAGCACCAACAACGAATTTGAATACACCACTATTAAAAATAATGTGGTGGGAATCTTAATGGACAGCAACGACGGAGATCGCACCTTAACCCTTAAAAATGTGCAAATCTATAATACAGCCAATGTAGGATTATTGGCAAGAAGTGGAAACGTCTACGGTGAGAATATGGTTATTAACAATGCGGGGCAGTCGGCATTGGCCTGTTCTATTGGTGGTACCTATACCTTCAATCATTGTACCTTTGCAAATTATTGGACCGGCAGCTTCAGAAGTTTCCCAACGGTTCAGCTGGACAATGTACTGGATGAGAACAATGGGGTAGATATGTTTGCCCGTTTCAACAATTGTATTATTTACGGAAGTGAACAAAGAGAGCTTGGTCTTTTCAATATCCCGGGAGCCGATTTCGATTTTAGGTTTACGAATAGCTTGATTCGATTTGAAGATCCAAATGGCGATTTTGAAGATGACCCCAATTATCTATTCAGCGATACCAATTTATATGAAAACATACTTCGGAATGTAGATCCGGTATTTCAGAACAAAAACTTAAACAATTTCAATATAGAGATGGGAACCTCAGGTGCCGAAAATCTGGGAATTACACCTACCACACCTCCTGTCGCCATTGATCTCAATGGAACTACCAGAGCAAACCCTTCGGATGCAGGCGCCTACGAAAGTATTGTTTTTCCGGTCGAGGATTAGGTTTTACAAGCTATATAATAATAAAAAGCCCATCTAACGATGGGCTCTTTTATTCTATAAATTTATACTACTAAAGATCAGTGCATTAGAAAATAATTTGTATATTTAATTGTAGATTACAACTCCTCTTTTATTAAACCCTTTTCATTTAATTATTGACTTATCCCCATTTTATCATTGTAGCTATTTTATAGTTGCGGTTTAGATTAGAGTATTAACCAATATTTTATATTATGAGCACTGTAATTAGAATTTCACGGCTAAGGCTGTGGGCTGTAGCAATCGCAAGTGGATGTATGATAATACTTTCAAGTTGCGAAAAAGAGCAACTAACCAATGAATCTGAAAATTTGGTAATAGAAATCGACGGAACATCCAATCGAGGAAGTGGCCCCTCGGCAAATGGGCAGGGAACATTAACGAATCCCGATGGATCCATAAGACATTTTTCTTTTCACGCCAGAGAGAAAAATAATGGAAGTATCCAAGGAAATGGTGTATTGACTTATGGTGGTGGTTTATTAAAAATTAAATTTGATATTGACTGCCTTCAAGTTATGGGAAATACCGCTCAATTATCAGGAATTATTACCTCCTGGAGTGATAATCCCGACGGAGTTGGTTGGGGTATTTGGTTTAAAGTAATTGATAATGGCGAAGGTAACAATGCTGATCCTGATGAAATTACCAGATTAGGCAATAATCCGGATCCATTGGATTGTACCATCGACTATGGAATTGAACTCTATCAGATAGAAGGAGGAAACATTCAGGTAAAACCATAATCCTTCTTGTTTGTAACCAATAAAAAAGCCCATCTAACGATGGGCTCTTTACTTCAAAAAGTGAAAGAAATATTATAGTACTCTTACGTTTACTGCGTTTAATCCTTTTTTACCTTCTTTAAGTTCAAATTCTACTTTGTCATCTTCACGGATCTCATCGATCAAACCTGAAATGTGTACAAAATGTTCTTTGTTTGTGTCGTCTTCAGTGATAAAACCAAATCCTTTGGAATCGTTGAAGAACTTTACTGTGCCTGTTTGCATTATAATAAAATTAAATAATTAAGCTGCGAAGGTAGTATTATAAATTGATTAACACACGAATTTATGATTTTTTATCGGTCGATTTTTCTACGGAACTGGCGTGATCCTTTATTACATACCACTTCCCGTCTATTTTTTGAAGTACATAACTCACGATCATTCTGTTAAAATATGGTACTCCGTCTCGTTTGGGTTCACGATAAACGATTTCTGTGATTGCCATACCCAGGTCTTTTCCTACCTCGGTATTTAAAATCTTAGTTTCAAAAGTCCAGTCCGGCATCGCAAACCACTCTCTATGATAGTCCATAAAACCATCTACCGAATCAATTATTTCGGAACCGGGTAATATAAGTAGCATATTTCCATTGGGAGACATTGTTTCTTGCAATCGTACAAGGTCTCTGTTTGATACCGCATCCAAATGCGTTTGCATCACCGCTGTGAAGGCTTCTTTATTGGCTTGGAGAGCTTCGGCAGTACTCAATGGATCCGCCTCCGGCTGGGTTTCTTCCGAAGTTGTCGTATTGCATGCCACCAAAATGCAGCAGCAAAATAATAGTAGTTTCGGTTTTATAAGATTTTGAATATATACCATAGATAATTTGTTTTTCTGTTTAAAATTCATTTTAATGAATTAGTACCTTTTTCACTCCGTAATTTTCAAAAATGAGGTAATATACTCCTTTGGAATAGGCCGAAATATCTAATACTTCTGAAAGTGATTCCAATTTTTCTGAAAAAAGAATCCGTCCCTGTGCATCTGTCATTCGTACTGAAGTTGGGAGTAATTCTCTCGGAATTTGTACCTGAAGGATGCCCTGCGTAGGATTCGGAAATACAATAACAGTCCCTTCCGAAGCAACCTCCTCACCAACAGCCAAGACATTGCTGCCCTCTACTAGCGTGCCGTGAATATTGATGGGCGGGTTATTAATAATGTCTACAATGCCGCTTAACCAAGTAACTTTAATATAATCTATGGTAGTTGCCGAACCAATTCCGAAAAACTCATAACCCGAATTCTGTGCAATATACCCCTCACCACATAAGGTATAGTTGTACTGTTTCTGTCCATTGACCGAAATTTCTAACCAAGAACCAATCCCCTGCCGATTACTCACATCTCCTTGTAATTTGATCTTAATCCAATTATTGGTTTGCGGGCTGAGATTGTGCCAAAGGTAAATATCATCCGGCTGAAAGTTCAATACACACATATCGGGATATCCGTCATTGGTTATATCGCCCATAGCATTGGCATAACTTCGCCCCACATCATTCTCGAATCCGGCATTGGTTGGAATTGTATACATACCCGAGCCGTTGTTTTCATAAAAAGCGGATGTCAAATACTGCGACTGTGCATCGGTAAACAAACTACTTACATACAAATCTAGATCGGCGTCATTTTCGGCATCGATAAAAACGGCACCCCAGGCATACGATTCCATGAAGGTTCCGTTGGTTTGGGCTACATCGGTAAATGTGCCATCGCCATTATTTTTCAGAAAAACATTTCCTTCGGGCGTATTGGTAATATAGATATCCAACCAACCGTCTCGATTATAATCACCTATAGTGTTGGACATGGCCGAAACACCAACATTGGCTCCTGAAGCAGCACTCACATCGGTAAAAGTGCCATCCCCATTGTTTTCATATAAAATATTCAAATTCCACGGACGATCGTTTGCCATATAAATATCTTGTAACCCGTCATTATTATAATCGAAAAACACCGAACAGAAGGTCGTATAATCATTGGTTGAGATGCCTACGCTCACGGTGACATCTGTAAAGGTTTGATCCCCATTGTTGCGATAGAGTCGGTTGTGAATAGCACTGTTATTCAGGTCACGAGAGCTGATAAAAAGATCCAACCAACCGTCATTATTGTAATCACCCCAAGAACCACCCCAGGCATCGTAATCGGGCACAGCAAGGCCGGCAGCAGGGCTAATATCGGAAAACTGCATATTCCCATCGTTCTCATACAATCGGTAGGCATGGGTATTACTCACCGAAAACAGGTCGTAGTCGCCATCATTATCGAAATCGACCCATTGTACCGTCTTGGTTTCGGCTAATTGATCGGAAAAATTAAGGTTGATCTGTGCAAAGGACCCCTGATTATTTTGAAAGAAGCGAATGGGTTCTCCAAATTCAGAAGACACCGTTATATCGTCCCAACCATCTGCATTAAAATCGAAAAAGGAGATACCTCCTCCCAAAGTACCCACACCATACGAAGAATTTTCACAGCCCAAAAGTGCGGATTGTTCACTAAACTGAATCTGTGTCCATAGCGAGGATGAGCTATTGAAGATCAAGAAAACAAACAAGTAATATTGCTTCATGCTTCAGAAATTACATGGAAAATTGTCTTAAAACAACTACTTATAAATGTATGAAAAAATTAGGATTTGGTGGAGAAAAGCAACAATTCTTCGTCATCCTCCTTAATTTTCACCCTATCGACTTCCTTCAAACCCAGTTTGTTAAGTAATTTGATCGAGCTGTGATTTTTGGGTAAGGTGATTCCTAAGATGGTATCAAAGTCTAAGTCATTTCGTGCGAAGTCCATGGTAGCCGAAACTGCCTCGTATGCATATCCCATATTAAAGTAATCGGGAAGGAAGGCAAAACCAATATCCGGGTGTTCAAATTGTTCACGTTTATACAATCCAGAAGATCCAATGGACTGTCCGGTCGCTTTTAATTCTACTATAAACGCACCAAATCCATGGGTTACATAGCTACTCAAATAGTGTTTTTCAATATAGGCTTCGGCATCGGCGACAGAGTGAATATCTCTATCCCCTATGTATTTTAACCACCCCTCGCTGTTCATAAGTTTATGAATGAAAGGAGCGTCTTCCAGAGTATATGCCCGAAGCCTAAGACGTTCTGTTGTAAGGGATTTCATCTCCTACCTTTTAAACAAAGGCCGATCTGCCATCATTTGGTGGACTTTTTTAGAAATGGTTTCTAATTTGTCTTCATCCTGATAATTGGTCAGCACCTCATCTATCATTTCCACAATTTGCAACATTTCCTTTTCACCTAATCCCCGAGTCGTGACAGCGGCGGTCCCTACCCTAATGCCACTAGTCACAAAGGGAGATTTATCATCAAAGGGCACCATATTCTTATTTACCGTAATATCTGCTTTCCCTAAGGCTTCTTCGGCATCTTTACCACTTAGATTCTTGTTGCGAAGATCGATTAGCATCATATGATTATCGGTGCCTCCGGAGATCACCTTATAGCCTTTGTCCATGAACGCTTTTGCCATGACCGCCGCATTTTTCTTCACCTGGATCATATAATGCAAAAAGTCATCGGAAAGGGCTTCACCAAAGGCAATGGCTTTGGCCGCAATGATATGCATTAAAGGTCCGCCTTGGTTTCCCGGGAAAATTGCACTGTCAAGTAGAGAAGACATCTTTCGAAGACTACCATTCTTTAGCGTAATTCCGAAAGGATTATCAAAATCTTTTCCCATAAGGATCATTCCCCCGCGTGGTCCGCGCAAGGTTTTATGGGTTGTGGTAGTGACCACGTGACAATGCGGAATAGGATCACTAATAATGCCTTTGGCTATCAATCCTGCAGGATGCGCTATATCTGCAAATAGGATGGCGCCTATTTTGTCTGCAATCTCGCGGAAGCGTTTGTAATCGATCTCTCTGGAATAGGCCGAAGCACCCGCCAAGATCATTTTTGGTTTTTCACGAACAGCAATTTCTTCAATCTTATCGTAATTCAACATTCCTGTGGCTTCTTCAACTCCATAAAATATGGGATTGTATAATTTTCCCGAAAAATTCACCGGAGAACCGTGTGTTAAATGACCTCCATGAGACAGGTCGAATCCCAAAAAGGTATCTCCCGGTTGTAAACAGGCGGCAAAAACTGCGGTATTTGCCTGCGAACCGCTATGTGGTTGCACGTTGGCATACTCGGCACCGAAAAGTGTCTTGGCCCTATCGATGGCTATTTGTTCTACTTCATCTACCACCTCACAACCGCCGTAATAACGCTTTCCGGGATAGCCTTCGGCGTATTTATTGGTCAATACAGATCCGGCTGCTTCCATCACCTGATCGCTCACAAAATTTTCGGAAGCGATAAGTTCCAATCCGTTAAATTGGCGTTGTTTTTCGGCTTCTATCAATTCAAATATCTGTTCGTCGCGTTGCATATTTTTTCAGAAAAAGTTAATAAAAATCAAAAATAGTAAAAGCTTGTGGTTAGTTCCTCAGAAATTATATATTTGATTAACATTTTACAAACAACAAAAATTCTGCTATGCCATTAACTGCCAACGACCCATCGAGAAAAACGTGGCTGGATACGCCTTCGAACACCGACTTCCCCATTCAAAATATTCCATTCGGCGTATTTTTAACACGAGACGATATCATTACCATTGGTACCCGTATTGGCGATTACGCTATTGATTTGGGTGCCTTACATCAGTTGGGATACTTTAAGGGAATTGATCTCACCGACGATATTTTTTTACAAGACAGTTTAAATGATTTTATTGCCGATGGAAGAAAAACCTGGCGGTTGGTCCGAAATCGTATTTCCGATTTGTTTTTAGAAAGCAATGAGACCCTTAAAAATAATATGGAACATCGTCAAAAGGTCTTATTCACTATGAACGAGGTTGAAATGCAATTACCTGTGGATGTGGGTGACTATACCGACTTCTATGCCAGTAAGGAACATGCATTCAATGTAGGTTCCTTATTTCGCGATCCAGAAAACGCCTTACTTCCCAATTGGTTGCATATACCTATTGGATACCATGGAAGAAGTTCTTCTATTATTCCATCAGGTACACCAATACGCAGACCAATCGGGCAAACCAAACCAGGCGACTATGCAATTCCCGGATTTGGTCCAACCAAGTTATTGGATTTTGAATTGGAAATGGCCTTTATCACCACCGATTCAAACGATTTAGGGAAACGTGTGCCCATAGCCGAAGCCGAAAGCTATATTTTCGGATTGGTCTTATTTAACGATTGGAGTGCCCGAGATATTCAGGCATGGGAGTATGTTCCATTGGGACCTTTTCTTGGGAAAAGCTTTGCTTCAACAATTTCTCCTTGGATTGTAACCTTAGATGCATTGGAAGCCTTCAAGGTAGAGGGGCCTGTTCAAAATCCAGAACCACTACCCTACTTAAAACACGGTAAGAAGAAGAACTACGATATCAAATTGGAAGCGTCCATCATGCCCGAAGGTGGTGAAGAAACCATGGTATCCAAATCGAATTTTAAATATATGTATTGGTCGATGGCGCAGCAATTGACGCATCATACCGTGAACGGTTGTAATGTTCGTAGCGGGGATATGATGGGTAGTGGCACTATTTCGGGGCCTACCAAAGATTCGTATGGATCGATGTTGGAATTGACCTGGAAAGGCAAAAACCCAATCAAACTAAATGACGGCTCTGAGCGTAAATTCATCAACGATAATGATACGGTCATTCTTCGTGGCTATTGCCAAAATGAGAAGGTGCGAATTGGCTTTGGTGAATGCAGCGGGAAAGTACTTCCGGCGCACCCTTTTTAAGTTTGGCATCACAATTGTAATTCTCCTATCATAACCAAAATAGATTTGTTATGAGACATACTATTACCATATTCAGTCTGGCACTATTGCTCGTAGCGTGTAATAGTGTAAAAAGAAACCAAAAGTTGTTGGCTAAGGGAGATTACGATCGGTCGATCGAATTGGCCATAAAAAAACTTCAGAAGGATAAAAATTCAGAAAAAAATGATGCGCACATTGTCCTATTGGAAGAGGCATTTAGTAAGGCAGCCGATGAGGATAATCGTCGTATTTCTTTTCTGAAAAAGGAAAAGAATCCTGCCACTACCCGCGAGATCTACCATTTGTATACAGATCTTGAACATAGACAAAAATTATTACGTCCGTTGCTTCCTCTGTATAGCAATGCCTTAGGTAGAAATGCCAAATTCAAATTGGTAGATTATTCAAAAGACATTATCGCTTCTAAAAAAGCATTTACAGAGTATTTGTATGCCGAAGCAGGTCGCTATATGAATAGAAATACCATCGCCGATTACCGCACAGCCTATCATGTATATTGTGAAATAGATGAATTACAACCTAATTATAAAGATGTAAGGCAACTAAAAGACGACGCCCACTTTTATGGAACCGATTTTGTTTTTGTGTCGCTCAATAACCGAAGCGGACAGATCATTCCACATCGTTTGGAGCGGGATCTGTTAGATTTTAATACCTACGGTTTAGATGATTTTTGGACCGAATACCATAACGAACGACAACAAAATATTGATTACAATTTCGGGATTGCCTTAAATTTTAGGGAAATTGCCATTTCCCCTGAACGCATCTTTGAAAAAGAAGAGCTTAGAAAAAAAACAATCAAAGACGGCTGGGAATACAAACGTGACCGAAACGGGGACATTGTCAAGGACAGTCTTGGAAATGCTATCAAGATCGACAAATTTGTAACAATCTCTGCTCGCCTGTTCATGACCGAACAGACCAAATCGGCTCTGGTGGGTGGAGACGTTGTATATAGGGATCTCATTGCCAGACGTGACCTCAATAGCTATCCATTGGCTACCGAGTTTATCTTCGAAAATGTGTTTGCCACGTATCGCGGTGATAAGCGAGCTCTTGATACGGATGACTGGAATCTAATAAACAATCATTACGTTCATTTTCCAAGTGCTGAGCAAATGGTGTTCGATGCCGGAGAGGATATAAAGCTTAGGTTGAAGGATATATTAAAAAATAACGCAATACGCTAAATTGAAAGCTCCCCATTGGGAGCTTTTTTTATACAAATTTTTCTAAAACAGAAGCATCTATACTATGATGCGAAGCATGATGCACCGTATTCCCGTCTTTTATAATCAGTAACTGCGGACTTTGATGTATCACCTGAAATTTATAGCCTACTTCATCGGAAACATCCCTATGATTCAGTAAATCCAAAAAATACAATTTTATCTTTTCATCTTCAAGAGAATAACTACCTTCAAATTGCCGCAACACCATACGGCTGATACCACAACGGGTAGAATGTTTGAAAATAGCTATCGGTTTTGATTTAGATTCTTCAGTAATTGTTGCAAGTTGATCTAAGGAAGTCAATCGATGCCAGGGCACTTTTTTTACATCTTCCTTGGTCGTATTGTGTTGCGATTTAAATTTGTCGAAAAATCCCATGCTTTTTTTTTCAAAAGTACATTTTTCTTACTGTAGTTTTCTGAAAGAAATGATAAAAACCTGCCCGATTCCCCAAAATCGGACAGGTTTAAGGGCACTCCTCGAAAAAATTACCTATTTAATTTTGATTCTAGTATTTGAATTCGTGCTTCCAGATTTTTTAATTCTGAAACCTCTTTTTTTAAGTTGTCAATTTCTTTTTGTTGTTCTTGTAGTGCTTTCACCAATACAGGTACAAACTCTGCGTATCGCAAGCCGTAATGATCATTTTCGTTTTCAGGAAAATCTATACCATGAAAATCAAACTGAAGATCAGAAGCTGCTTTGGCAACCTCTTGTGCAATGAATCCTATTTGAATTTCAGATACCTTTGACTGTTCGGTATCCTTTAGCCTTACACTGTCTGGAGTTCTGTAAAAAGCTGCAATGGCATCAACATCTAATTGATAGGTTACCGGTCTTAATTTCATGATAAAATCAATTCCTTTTACATTTTGTCTAATATTAGTTTTGAACCTGCCATCTGATATATTTGTCCAATTGGCAAATCCTCCAATAGATGAAATATTGTTATCTCCTAATACAATGGTATTACTTGAATTAACTTGTGCATTATAACCTAATGCCATAGAATTAGCAATATTTGATACTGTAGAAAATGCAAAATAACCCATGGCAGTATTGTGATTACCAGAAACAATATTCGCCATAGCGTTATCTCCAATAGCCGTGTTGTTAATACCTGTGGTATTACTCCTAAGCGCTTCGTAGCCAATTCCAGTATTTCTAATACCATTTGTATTATCACGAAGCGATCTAAACCCAAAAGCAGAATTACGCTCTCCTGTAAGATTAAGGTAGAGCGAATGGTATCCTCCGGCGGTATTGTAATTCCCTGTAGTATTGACTACCATTGCTTCAGCCCCAATAGCAGTATTAAAGTCTCCATCGGTATTACCAGTTAATGACCTACTGCCTATTGCCGTATTATAAATTCCCGATACATTTTGATACATAGCTGTAGCGCCTATCGCGGTATTTCGGAAACCTGTTGTGTTATTGTTTAATGCCGTATATCCAATAGCCGTATTAAATGAACCATTATTTTTATATAATGCATCTTTACCAATTGCAGTGTTTTGCGAACCCGCCGCATTAGTATACATAGCGTTAAATCCCATGGCAGTATTATCTACACCCCCTATATTAGAATACATCGCTAAATTACCATAGACTACATTACCATTACCCGATGTGTTACTATACATGGCTCGATACCCTATGGCACAATTATTCCCTCCAATAGTATTGCTTCGTAAAGTTTCACTCCCAATGGCAGTGTTCCAAGACCCGATCGTATTTGCAAATAATGAATAAAAACCAAAAGAGACATTAGCATTACCCGATGTATTGTTCCAAGAAGAGGCATAACCAAATGCAGTATTACCATTACCAATAGTATTATTGCGCAATCCACCATAACCAACGGCTGTATTATTGCTTCCACTAGAATTAAAATAAAGCGCCCATTCTCCCAATGCTGTGTTATAATTGCCATCGATATTATTATAAAGGGCTTGATAGCCTAAAGCAGTATTATCGGTTCCTATTTGGTTTAAGTGTAATGTTTCATATCCCACAGCAGTGTTCCAACTCCCTGAAACATTCGTTCGCATAGCTCTATATCCCATAGCAAGATTATACCCTCCACCCACATTTGAATAAAGAGATTGGTATCCAACCCCTACATTTCTGTTATCTGTCTCATCGTCATTTGTTCCTGAATTTACACCCAAAAAAATAGAAGATCCGTCATTACTACCATCATTATCCGACTTTCCGTCGCTTAAATCATTAATTTTTTGAACTCCGATGTCAGTTAAGGAAACCCAACTAGACGTAGAATTGTTCCAATAATAAAACCCTTTTGAAGGTGAACCCAAACCCGTTACAAAGACCATCATACCATCTTGTGCTGCATTAGGTGCCGTTGAGGGGAACTCATCTATTTTAGGGATTAAAATACCATCGGTGTTTGCCGGTGTTGCTTGATTGGTGGAAACAATATCAAGTTGTGCGTTGGGAGTAACTGTCCCTATTCCTACCTGTGCATGTGTTATTCCGCATAAAATTAATGCAAGTATAACATACTGTAAAGTTTTCATAATGTGCCCTTTAAAATGATTATACCAAAATTAAAGTGCCTAATAATCAAACCCTTTCTCAAATTTGCCAATCGCTGGCTCAAATTTGCCAAACCACATATTGAGGTCTTTTTTTTAGTAAATTTGATAAGACTCATATAAAATGAAGTATTTCATCAAATGGCTTTTGCCCTTTTTTTTGGTATTACTTTCTCATAATTGCATTGGGCAGGATATCACATTTACCAATTATGTAAATAAATTTAAAGAAGCACAAAACCATATTAACCTCGGAGAATATAAAAAGGCCGCTACGCTTCATTATGCATTACTCAATTTTCTAGAACAAAAAAAGGAGTTCGTAAAAGATACTATAGACATTTGGTATACCAAGAATTACTATAGCTTATCTAGAATGTATCTATTTGAAGAAGATTTATTAAGTTTAAAATATGCAGACTCTACTATTTCATCTGCTTTAAGGACAGGAGATAACAAATTAATTTTCAGAGGGTATTCTCTTAAATATTATTGTTTATATGATGTTAAAGGGAAAGAAAAAACACTTGATTCTTTAGCGGATCAATGTATCCATTATTCATTACTTACAAAAGATCAAGAAGATTTAGCTGAAAGTTATATGCATAAATGCAATGCATTAGTAGAACTCAATTTACCTGAAAAAGCCTTTAATTACTGTAAGTTAGCCGAAAATATTTTTAATGAAACCACCGATGAGCAATACCTTTCTTCTGTTTTTAATAATATAGCCAATGTGTTCGTAAAAGGAGGGCAAATTGACAAGGCCTTAGCATATTATAAAAAATCACATCTTTTAGCGATTAAACTAAAAGATCAGGCACAGTTTTTAGTTTCATCCAGAAACCTTGCAGAAAAAAATGAGCTTGTTAAAAATTTTGAAGAGGCTTCAATATATTACCGACAGTATGGAGATAGTACAAAGGCCTATTTAGAGAAGAAATTACTTTCGGGTTTTACCGAAGCTGAGGCCAAATATAAAACCGAACAAAAAGACAGAGCCATCGCTGAGCAGCAACTCATTATTGCCAAACAAAACAACACGCGTAACCTCTATATTTTTTCTGCTATTGCATTATTATTACTGGCTTTAGGGATCTTTATGTGGTTAACTAACAAGCAGAAAAGAAAAAAACTTTTGGTTGAAACTGAACTCCAAAAAGAGCAAGAAATCAACGATTTACGAAGTAAATTCTTAGGTAATATCGCACACGAAATTCGCACCCCATTAACGCTAATTTCGGGTAATTTAAACCTTGCGTTGGAAAATTTTGATCATACGGAAAAAGCAAAAATGAACATTTCCATTGCATTAGAAAACAGCAAAAAGGTCACGAGCGATGCCAATGAAATACTGGAACTTCTCAAGTTTGAGAAAAACAAAATTACCCTTAACAAAACAATAGTTCTTCTAGATGAAACTTTAAAACGTATTGCACTTTCATTTGGCTCATTAGCCCAGATGAAGGAGATTTCACTGGTATATCATTCTGAAATTCCCAAAAATTATTATACGTCAATAGATTTAGAAAAAAACGAGAAAATCATCAATAACCTTATTTCCAATGCGATTAAATACTCCCCTTCAAAAAAAGAAATAAAAGTACACTGTGAGCTTGAAAATGAAATCCTTATTTTACAAGTAACCGATCAAGGAGAGGGAATTCATTATGATGAAACCGAAAAAATATTTGAACGCTTTTACCAATCACAAAATGCCGAAGCGGTGGGCGGAGTGGGTATTGGACTTTCACTTTCAAGAGAACTTGCGCAAATAATGGACGGCACTCTTACAGTTACAAGCGATTATGGAAAAGGAAGTACATTCATATTTACCCTTCCTGCTCCTCAAATAGCTTCGGAAGCTATTCCACAAAAGGTATTACCTCCAAAAGGAATCACTCCTTCGGAAGCACCTAAAAAAGTAGCAAAATCTGTAATAAAATCAAATATATTAATTGTAGAAGACAATCCACAGATGGCTTCTTATTTAAAGGAAATCCTATCCGAAAAACACCATTGCACCCTTGCTTTTGACGGCGAAGAGGCCATACAAAAAATAAAACAGGAATCCTTCGATTTAATTACTTCAGATATAATGATGCCCAAAGTGGACGGTTTCGAATTGCGAAAAAAATTAAACGAAGATGCCAAGTATAAAAACATACCTTTTATTCTTATTTCAGCAAAAACTCTGGAAGAAGATAAAATCCGAGGCTTTAAACTAGGAATTGACGATTACATCATCAAACCCTTCAACAAAAATGAACTTTCCGCGCGCATTGAAAATTTACTAAATAACAAAAGAGCTAGGGAGGCTTGGGAATTACAAAATAAAGACTTGGTAAACGACAATGAAAGTTCCGATCAAAAACTGCTAAAAACCATAGAAGCTATTGTGATTGAAAACCTAAGCAATGAAGATTTTAAAATAGACAGTCTCGCTGCAGGTGTAAATTATAGCCAGCGTCAACTCACACGTATTTTAAAACAGTATACAGGAATGACACCGGTACAGTTTATACTGGAAATTCGACTTCAAAAAGCCTATCAATTATTGCAACAAAGAACATTCTTTACGCTTAGCGAAGTTCGCTACGATGTGGGTATTCTTTCTTCTCCCTATTTCAATAAAAAGTTTAAGGAACGCTTTGGAATTGCTCCCTCGGAATTGCTTTCATAACTGCCTTTTTGTCCGAATTAAACGTTTTAAAGCCGTCAATTTGTCCTAATCTAATCATGGCGTACATTTTGAAATAACCCTTTCAAAAGTAAACAGCTATGAATTTTAATAATTTTACTATAAAATCACAAGAAGCCATTCAGCAAGCACAGCTGCTTGCGCAAAGTTTTGGACATCAACAAATTGAAAATGAACACCTATTAAAAGCCATTTTTGAAGTTGATGAAAATGTGGTTCCTTTTATTCTAAAAAAACTGAACGTAAACTTAGGACTGGTTCAGCAAATTCTGGATAAGCAATTGGAGAGCTTCCCAAAAGTTACGGGAGGAGATATCGTACTTTCTCGTGATGTCGGAAAAACGGTAAACGAGGCAAGTATCATTGCCAAAAAAATGAACGATGAATATGTTTCTATCGAGCATTTGTTGTTAGCGATATTTAATTCAAAAAGTAGCATTGCACAAACCTTGAAAGATCAAGGGGTCACTGAAAAAGGTCTAAAAAGTGCCATTGCCGAATTGCGCAAAGGCGATTCGGTTACTTCACAAAGTGCCGAAGAAACCTACAACGCATTGAATAAATATGCCCGTAACCTCAACCAATTGGCCAGAGATGGAAAATTGGATCCCGTAATTGGTCGAGATGAAGAAATTCGGCGAATTTTACAGATTCTTACCCGTCGTACGAAAAACAACCCCATGCTGGTGGGAGAACCCGGAACAGGGAAAACCGCTATTGCCGAAGGGTTAGCCCATCGTATTGTGGATGGTGATATACCTGAAAATCTAAAATCGAAGGAAGTATACTCGCTGGATATGGGTGCCTTAATTGCAGGTGCCAAATACAAGGGTGAGTTTGAAGAGCGGCTTAAAGCGGTTATCAAGGAAGTTACCTCAAGTGAGGGTGATATTGTCTTGTTTATAGACGAAATCCATACATTGGTTGGCGCAGGTGGTGGTCAAGGGGCCATGGATGCCGCCAATATTCTAAAACCTGCCTTGGCAAGAGGTGAACTTCGTGCCATTGGAGCAACTACCCTGGATGAATATCAAAAATACTTTGAAAAAGACAAGGCCTTAGAGCGTCGTTTTCAAAAGGTAATGGTAGATGAACCCGATACCGAAAGTGCTATCTCCATCTTACGTGGGATTAAAGAAAAATACGAAACACATCACAAAGTACGTATCAAAGATGAAGCTATTATCGCCGCAGTCGAGCTTTCTCAACGCTATATTACCAATCGGTTTTTACCCGATAAGGCAATCGATTTAATGGATGAGGCTGCTTCAAAACTGCGTATGGAGATCAATAGCAAACCTGAGGAGTTGGATGTTCTTGACAGAAAGATCATGCAGCTAGAGATTGAAATTGAAGCTATTAAGCGAGAAAAGGACGAAACAAAACTAAAAACACTTCGATCAGACCTTGCCAATTTAAAAGAAGAGCGCAATGAGCTGAATGCAAAGTGGAAAAGTGAAAAAGTAGTCGTGGATTCCATTCAACAGTTAAAAACTGAAATTGAAAACTACAGGCTGGAGGCAGAACGTGCCGAGCGCGAAGGTGACTTCGGAAAGGTGGCAGAACTTCGATATGGAAAAATAAAAGATGCGCAGGAAAAGCTTTCGAAATTGGAAACCCAGTTAGCAGAAAATCAAAGTGGTAGTTCTCTGATTAAGGAAGAAGTTACCAACGAAGATATTGCAGAGGTAGTTGCAAAATGGACCGGAATTCCGGTGATGAAAATGCTCCAGAGTGATCGGGAGAAATTGCTGAAACTAGAAACACAATTGCACAAAAGAGTGGTAGGACAGGAAGAAGCGATTGTAGCCGTGAGTGATGCTATTCGCCGAAGTAGAGCCGGTCTACAAGATGACAAGCGTCCTATTGGCTCCTTCCTCTTCTTAGGAACTACCGGAGTTGGTAAAACCGAATTGGCCAAAGCGCTGGCCGAATACTTGTTTGATGATGAAAATGCCATGACTCGGATCGATATGAGCGAATATCAGGAACGCCACAGTGTAAGTAGGTTGATAGGCGCTCCTCCGGGATATGTGGGCTATGATGAAGGTGGACAACTTACTGAAGCCGTACGTAGAAAGCCGTATTCTGTGGTATTGCTTGATGAAATTGAAAAGGCACATCCCGATACGTTCAATATTTTACTACAGGTATTGGATGAAGGTCGTTTGACCGACAATAAAGGGCGGGTAGCCGATTTTAAGAATACCATCATCATTATGACCAGCAATATGGGGAGTGATATAATTCAGGAACGATTTGAAGCCGTGAAGGACATTGATACAGCGATGGAAGCTGCCAAAATAGAGGTGCTTGCATTATTGCGACAAACAGTGCGTCCCGAGTTCCTTAATCGAATTGATGATATCATAATGTTTACACCATTAACAAAGTCGAATATCAAAGACATCGTTGGTCTACAACTAAAAGGTGTAACAAAGATGTTACAGAAACAACAAATCACCTTGGATGCTACCGATGAGGCCATTGCCTATCTTTCAGAAAGAGGATTCGATCCACAATACGGTGCCCGCCCGGTAAAACGAGTGATCCAGAAAGAAGTATTGAACGCCTTATCGAAGGAAATACTTTCGGGAAATGTTACAACAGATAGTATCATTCTATTGGATAGTTTTAACGACACCCTTGTTTTCCGAAACCAAGGAGATTTGGTGAAAAAATAAGGTTAGCGTTCCTTTTAAAAACGCATTCATGATTGGTTGGTTAGTTGAAAACCACCTGTTGCATGTGCAACAGGTGGTTTTTTTATTTGAAACTTTTATTCTTTCACCAGCTTAATGACTTTTGATCCAAATTCGGTTTCTACTTGCAAGAAATAGGAACCACTGGTAAAATTGGAAAGGTCAATTGCAATAGATGAATCATCAACTATTTTCGAAAGCACTTCTTGACCTAACATATTCATAATAGATATACGCTTCAGATTTTGATTATTCGACAGGGTCAATACGTCACCCACCGGATTCGGATAATACCGAAGACCTTCTAGAGATTCATCTTCAACTCCTAAAATTTCAGTAACAGTAATTGCTAACAATTCACTCTCACAACCACCCACGGTCTGACTAACATAATAGGTAGTCCCATCGACCAACGGTGTGGAATCTGGAATGACATTCGTACCACCGGCATCTGAATACCAAGTTAGATTCTGCCCCGTTACATCCAAGTCGGCCAGCGTTTGACCAGCTGTAAAGTTCTGAGCACTATCCCCTGTGGGCATTGCGGGTGCCGGTGTAACGGTTACTACTTCTTCTACTCTATCTGATGTACAAACCACACCGGGTGTGAAGGTCCAGTTATAAAAAAAGTAATATACCGTGGCATTGGTATCATTATCATTTATGGTACCTCCAAATACACTACCCGATGTTCCTATTGGATATGGAAATCCGGGATGTCCACTGGAAAATTCTCTCACCATTACCGGGCTGCTTTCCGCCACCAGATTATAATCGGTTCCCGCAGGAACGAAGAAATCTAAATTTACCGTAAACTGAACGGGAGTGGTCGAGTTCCCGGCAGGAGCCGAAACAGTAAGCTGTTCCATGATGTTAAGTCCGTTGTCTTTTAACTGCATTACAATATCTCCGGGGCTGGACGAAGCCAAGTAAACATCTACCGAGTTGATCGTAAAATCTTCTGTGGCGTCAAATGCCAATCCCCATGGACTGGTAACATTTACCACGGCCGACGCCGTTGTATTGGTTGGGGCCACACGTGCTCCCCCTGTTTGTGGTGTTCCGGAAGCTCCAACGAAGGCTTCAGCCCAAAAGGATGTAGTAGAACTTAACGGATCTGTGACAAATGGCGATCCTGTCCCAACTAGATTACCACCACTGGCAGCATCAAACCAGTTTACATTATCACCATTATGGGTAGCGGTTAGCGAGGCTGTTTCACCTTCGCAAATTGTGCCGGGACCCGATGTGTCTGTGATAACAGGGTCTACACATCCAGCGTTTTCCTGATTAGATTGGGCAACTGCCAGTGTTCCCAAAAAAAGGAAACAAATAAAGAACCCTTGCTTTATTGAAGTAACGTAATTTATTTTCATAGCTATCTATTTAATATTAATACTTCTAAGTTATTAAATACTTTGCAATTTTTTGATATAATCTACTCATATACTGTAGTTTTTAGTTTTTTTTGTAAAAAGTTTCATTGTGTTCAGAGTCGTTTTCTTTGGTGCGGTTTTTTTGACATGGATTGGTTGTACCAACAAACCTAAGCCTATGGCGGATAGCCGAACCAATGATTATGCCTTGTACGATGAAACCGGGGGCTTTCACCGACTCTCTTATTATAATGATAGCAAAGCTATAGTGCTATGGGTCCAAGGGAATGGTTGCCCGATTGTTAGAAGTGCGCTGCCCGATTTTAACAAAATCGTTTCGGAATATACCTCAAAAGGATTCGCTTTCTTTATGCTGAACAGCAATATTCAAGATCATCGGGATAGTATTCAGCAAGAAGCGTTCAACTATAAATTTCAAGTTCCGGTGTTGGACGATTCGGCTCAATTAATGGCAGATGCTTTGAATATAACTATGACGGCTGAAGCGATTGTCCTCCACCCTACCACTCGTGAAATTTTATTTAGGGGTCCAATCGACAATCGAATGGATTATGAGGCCCAAAAAAATGTTGCGACCGCAACCTATTTGAAAGATGCGTTGGAGGCTATTTTAGACAAAAAGCCGCTAAAACACCAGCAACAAATGACTCGAGGCTGTACCGTTACGCGCTTGTCGAAAATCAATTCGGAAGACAGCCTAAGCTATACACAAGACATCGCCCCTATCCTTCATCAAAAATGTGTAAAATGTCATATCGTGGGAGGAATAGCTCCTTGGGCAATGACCGACTACGACAAGATTGTGGGTTGGTCCTCCATGATGAAACAAGTATTGCTCAGCAAACGAATGCCGCCATGGAAAGCCGATCCGTATATAGGAGAATTCGAGCATTCATTGGCTTTGGAAGATTCCAATGCGCGAAAGATTGTAGCATGGATCGATAATGGCTTAAAACGAGGGACTGGGGAAGATATCCTTACCGCCATTACACCTTTGACAAAAGTCTGGCAAAAAGGACCACCGGATGAAATAGTTACCCTAAGCGAAGAAAAACTACCGGCTACGGGCGTGATATCATATCGCTATCAAAAAGCGAGGTTGAACAATACAGAAGATAAATGGTTACGCGGTATAGAAATTCAACCCGGAAATAGCAAAGTGGTGCATCACATTGTAGTTACGAATACGGAAAGGAATCAAATTAGTCCCATTACCGGACGGGAGATTCGGAAATGGACCGATAATTTCATAGCCTTAGGTGGTGGCGGAGTTCAGGCAACCTTTTTTCCGGAAGGCTCCGGGGTTTTTATTCCGAAGAATACAGAGCTCACCTTGCAAATTCACTATACCACGACTGGTAAGGAAGAGAGTGACCAAACAAAAATTGGATTGTATTATCACGAAACACCCCCCGAAAAAGAATTCTATTCATTAGCACCTTCCAATACCGAATTCGCAATTCCCCCTTTCGGAAAAAACATAAGACTTAGCGTGGTAGATTCTATACAGCGCGATATAAAACTTCACTATGTCGTGCCACACATGCACTATCGCGGAAAGAGCATCACATTTTCGGTGCAATATCCCGATGGCACCAAAGAAACTATTGTTTCGGTACCCGATTTCAGTTTCAACTGGCAGCGATTGTATCAATTAAAAGTACCTAAATCCATACCAAAAGGTTCGAAGATTATTGTCGAAGGCATTTATGACAATACCTATCAAAATCCCTTCAACCCCGATCCTGAAAAAGAAGTAAGATTTGGGATTCAGAGTACCGATGAGATGCTTATAGGATTCTTCAACTACACCTTAGACGATTAGTTTTTAAGGCGTTACAAAATTATTTTTTGTTCTAGGTGTAACAAAAAAGTGACTTCACTCGTCTTCTTTATGTACACCAATAAACAAATATCATGAAAACACAAACTCAAAAAAGATACAACCGGGTATTGGGAATTTACATTGCATGTATCACCATAGTCGCTGTATCCTATTCGGTAACGACTATTCTTCAAAACCTATAATCAGAATCCCTCCTGTCCCTATAAAGATTGGTAGAGAGGGATTCTTCCTTTTCACAGCATACTTGCTATAAGCTTCTTAAACCTCACGTTCAAAAAACGTTCATTATACAGATATACGAAAACGAACATGCATTGGTTTTGGATTTTGTATATTTAATTTTCAAAATCAAATACTGTGCGATACCTTTTCATTTTATTGACCATTTCTTTTTTTTCCAGCTCTTGTGATTCAGTGGATAAAAAACAGCGTGCCGAGATGACAGCCGTCGAAACATCCATCACGACCTATTATTTGATTCGTCATGCCGAAAAAGATCGCAGCGATCCTAACAACAGTGATCCTAAACTTACTGAAATAGGCTTAGAAAGAGCTAAAAACTACGCGACTTTTTTTAAAAATGTGGATTTGGATCTGATCTTCTCCACCAACTATAACCGAACTCGACAAACTGTTCAATTCGTAGCGACAGATAAAAATCTTGAAGTTCAAACCTATGATCCAAGTGAAATGTATTCGGAAGAATTTCAACAATTAACCGAAGGAAAAACAGTCTTGGTCGCGGGACATAGCAATACTACTCCACAATTCGTCAATGCCATTATTGGAGAAGAAAAATATACCGATATGGATGATAACGACAACAGCAGTGTCTATGTGGTTACACTCACTGAGGGAATTAAAAAGTCCCAAATCTTAACTCTTGATTAACGAATTTTAGCATCGCTTTCAGGTTCGACTCAATTTAAGTTTCAAGTTTTCGTTAGTAACAAAATGCACAATGCGATAACTAATTTGTTGTATTCAATTTACACACCTATATGAGAACCATTCAAACCATCGCGATCTTTCTTTTTACAATCACGTGTTACTCGCAGTTAGCAACCTATCAACAAGCGCTCGAAGATTTTAAAACCTACTTCAACGCACAAGATGAGCAGGCGGTATTTGAAATGATGGACGACAATATGCAAACCAAATTGGGATTTGAAAATGTGTCGGCAATCGTAAAAACATTTCATTCAAATTTAGGTAGTATTTTATCCTACAAATATCTCAAAACAGAAGGTGCTACTGAAGTCTATGAGGCACAGTTTGAAAATGGAAAACAGAACATATCACTATCCCTTGACGAAAACCTAAGGTTGAATGGCCTGCGATTTTTACCTGCTGAAGAAGAAAATATAGTAGCAAAACTTGATCGAAATAGTACGGCCTTGGGACTTCCATTCAAAGGAGAGTGGTTTACCGTTTGGGGTGGCGACTCCAAAGCACAGAATTATCATGTAATCTCTAAGACACAAAAAAATGCCTTCGACTTCTTAATTATCGGAAAAAATGGTCGCTCCTATGATCGCAGTGGCACTCGAAATGAAGACTACTACGCCTTTGGACAACCTTTATACGCTGTATGTGATGCGGAAGTGGTCCAGGTAATAACGGGGGTAGAAGACAACAAGCCCGGAGAAATGAATCCTGCTCAGGCACTTGGAAACAGTATTACGTTAAAAACCGCTAATGACGAATACATTGTCTACGCCCATTTTGAAAAAGAGACCCTCAAAGTGAAAGAAGGGCAATTGGTAAAAAAGGGACAGTATCTTGGTAATTGTGGCAATTCGGGTAATTCGACCGAACCACACTTGCACATACATATTCAGGATGGCCCCAATCATATGACTTCGGTGGGAGTAAAATGTTATTTTGAAGCGGTTTTGGTAAAGGGAGAACTACAAACCGATTATTCTCCTGTACGTTTAGACAGGATCGCACCGCCCCAAGAATAATTATTACTATTTTTGCGCTCCTATGGCACTTCAAAAAGACGTCAAAATAAAGAATAAAAAAGCCAAATTCGAATACGAGTTGCTCGATACTTATACGGCGGGCATTGTATTGGCTGGAACCGAGATCAAAGCCATTCGAGAAGGTAAAGCCTCTATTGCTGAAAGTTTTTGCGAATTTAATAGCAAAGGTGAGTTGTTTGTCATTAATATGACGGTACAGGAATATTCCCATGCGACGCATTTTAATCACGATCCAAAAAAAGCCCGAAAATTGCTGCTTAACCGAAACGAATTAAAAAAGCTGGAAAAAGAAGTAAAGAACTCGGGTTTAACTATCGTCCCCTTATTATTGTTTACAAATGAAAAGGGCTTAGCCAAACTTCGAATTGCACTGGCCAGAGGTAAAAAACAATACGACAAACGAGAAACCATGAAAGAGCGGGATACCAAAAGAGATCTAAGTAGAATCAAGAAGGCGTTTAATAATTAAGTATCTACTCTATTTTCCCTTTTTTCCTAAATTTATATTAAACAGACAACCTTTTTAAAAATATCTTCGTCTTTTTGAATAGACACAACCGTTGTATGAAGTATTATTTATTTTTTCTTTTACTAATATTCCCCTTTCTTGGTAAATCGCAACTCATTGGTAAGGTAACCAACACCCAAGGAGAACCCCTTCCTTTCGTAAATATCTACCTTGAAAATAGCTACTCCGGAACAACAACCAACGATGATGGAAATTATAAACTCGATGTTACAACAGGTAACTATAAAGTCATCTTTCAGTTTTTAGGTTTTACTACTATTGTTAAAGAAATTAAAATTGCTTCCGGAAAACCCTTACTGCTGAATGTTACTATGCGGGAAGAATCCACCAGTTTATCCGAAGTGGTTATCTCTTCCAAAGAAGATCCCGCCTACCGAATCATTCGCGAAACAATAGACAGACGAAAGATCAACCTCGAAAAGATTTCTGAATTCAAAGCCGACTTCTACTCCCGTGGCATTTGGCGCGTCGATAGCATCCCGGAAAAGTTTATGGGTCAGGAAGTGGGTGATTTTGACGGACAGTTGGATTCTACACGCACGGGTATTATCTATTTAAGCGAAACCATTAGTGAAATTGCCTACCAAAAACCGGACGATTTCAAGGAAAAGATCATCGCCAGCAAAGTAAGCGGCAATGACAATGGCTTCAGTTTTAACAGCGCCCAAGATGCTAATTTTTCATTTTACGAAAACACCATTAGCTTGAATGCATCGCTTGTTTCTCCTATTGCCAACAATGCCTTCAGTTATTATAAATACAAATTGGACGGTGTATTTTATGAGGGCAGTAAGCTCATCAACAAAATCATCGTCACCCCAAAACGCCCAAATGACAGGGTGTGGAAAGGAACCATTTATATAGTGGAAGATGATTGGCAGCTATACGGAGTGGACCTTACTACAACAGGCCAAGCCATTCAAGTACCTTTTATTTCTGAATTGATCTTCAAACAGAATTTTAAATTCGATACCACAAATACCTTTTGGGTCAAGATCTCTCAAACCATTGATTTCGGTTTCGGCTTTTTTGGATTTAATGGCGACGGCCGGTTTATAGCGGTCTATAGCAATTACGATTTCAATCCCGATTTCGATAAAAAATCCTTTACGAACGAGGTGTTAAAATTTGAACCCGAAGCCAATAAAAAAGACAGCCTGTTTTGGAAAGGTACGCGCCCTGTGCCACTCACCGATGAAGAATTGAATGATTACATCAAAAAAGACAGTATTCAAACACTTCGAAAGTCGAAAACCTATTTAGATTCCATAGATCGAAAGAACAACAAATTCAGGATATTAGATCCTATCACCGGTTATTCCTTCGAAAACAGTTATAAAAAATGGGACCTCACGTATGAAGGAATTTTTCCGGGTATTAATTTCAATACGGTACAAGGATGGAATGGCGGCATAGGCCTTAATTTTTCAAAGAGCTACGATGAAAATCGCACTCGATGGCTCAATATCTTTGCGAAGGCCAGATACGGCATTTCGGAAGACCGACTGCGATTTCATGGAGGTATTGTAAAGAATTTCAATAGAACAAGTCGGTTGCGCATAGCCCTCTCAGGAGGAAGCGAAGTGGTTCAATTCAATAGTTCCGAACCTATTCTGCCTCTTATCAATAGTGTGGCATCACTTTTCTTTGAGCGAAATTATATGAAGGTCTATGAACTTAATTACGGTCGCTTCGGCTATGGTCAGGAGCTGTTTAACGGTCTCCGGGTAACGGCTACTGTAGGTTACGAACAGCGTAAACCACTTTTCAATACCACCGATTATGTGACGCTTCCTTCAGAAAAGACAAGGTATACATCCAACAATCCTGTAGATCCAACCAATTTTAACAATGCGGGAATCATAAAACACGAACTCGTAAAATCCCAACTGACGGCGCATATTACCTTCGGACAAAAATACATGACCTACCCCGACGGTAAATTCAATCTGGGAAATAATAAATATCCGGCGCTTTCCATTTCATTTGAAAATGGCATGGGTGCTTCCGAAGCAGGATACGATTACAGTCAGTTAAGCGGTAGTTTGTTCCAAACCGTTAAAGTGGGTAATAAGGGGGATTTAACCTATCGTTTCAATGGGGGTACCTTTCTTAACGGAGATGGTATTTCATTTGTGGATTATAAGCATTTCAATGGAAATCAGACACGAATTGGTACATCGCCCAACTACACCAGCGTCTTTAATCTTTTGCCCTATTATGCCTTAAGTACAAATAAGTCATATTTTGAAGGACATCTAGAACACGATTTTAGAGGTTGGATCTTGGGGAAAATTCCGGGAATCAACCAACTTAATTTTAATTTGGTCGCCGGAGCACATTTGCTAAGTATTGAAAACAATAAACCCTATACCGAGTTTTCTGTGGGTATAGACAATCTTGGTTTTGGAAAATACCGTTTGTTGCGTTTGGATTATGTGCGTTCGTATTATAATGGTGGCAGTGATGGCGCGTTTATCTTCGGACTGAAGTTCTTGGGGTTATTTGATTGATGGTTGGCAGCATAGTGTAACCTGCGTATTGAAAAATCTTATTACATTTAAACTTTTGAATTAAAAGCCTGCATGTTCTATTCGCACCACCAAAAATTTATTTTTATCCATATTCATAGAACCGGTGGTACAACACTTGTTAATTTGTTGCGGCACGAGATTGGCAACAAACTTCACTGTGTATCCCAACATGGCAATGTGCTTTCAGAGGAAGTTGAATTACTGCAAAAATACCCTGACTACCGTGTAATATCTATTGTGCGCAACCCTTGGGACAGATTGCTTTCATGGTATGCACTCTTCCATAAATGGAATCCACAGGATTTGGAAACTGAACGTAAAAAACTAGAGCAGTTTGTAGAAACTGACGAGGCCATTGCCCTTGCGGAAGGTAGCTTTCATTATAATCAGTTAGAGTATCTTACCTCACCCTATCGCTCGCAAGAGGAACTCTTGCTTTATCCTTTCGAGGATTTTGAGGCTTCGGTAAAAACCCTTTTTGATGAATTGCAATTGCCTTTGTTTGAAATTCCGGTGCTTAATAACACCGCCAAAAAAAATTATCAAGACTATTATACCGAAAAGAGCAAGGCGTTAGTTGCTGAGAAATGCGCCAAGGATATTGCGTATTTTAATTATTCCTTCTAAAGAATATTAAAGCACGAATAGCGTTACACTTTATGAAATATCCTTTTTCTAAAGAATAAATTATAGGTTATGAGACTTAGCATTGTTTTCTTTTTGTTGTTTTTTAGTGTCGTTGTATCTGCTCAGTCCTGGGAATTTGAGAAACCGGATTACAAAAAAATTGAAAAGAAAATCAAAGATAAAAAATCAAATCTTTTTTATGAATCACTTATGAATCGATTTAAAAATGCAGATTCTACTTTGACTTTAGAAGAAAAAAGAAGTTTATACTACGGCTATTCCTTCCAATCCGAGTATTCTCCGTACAGTCACTCCAGCTATTCAGATAGTATACGGGATGTACTTCAGCTTAAAGCGCACAGCAAAGCCGAACTCGATAAAATCATCGCCTTTGGCGATGCCGTTTTAGCCGAAAATCCGTTTGACATTCGAACTTTGAATTATCAGCTATATGCCCTTGAAAAAAATGGAGAACAGGCCTTGTTCGAAGCGAAGGTCATCCAGATGACCTCGGTGATTGATGCCTTAATGAGTTCGGGTGATGGAATGACCAAGGAGACTTCCTTTTATGTGATCTTTACAGCTCACGAATATGATCTGCTCAATATTTTGGGCTTCGAATTTGGTGGTTCACAAAGTTTGATAGAGCACTATGATTATTTGACCTTAGGAGAAAATGAATACGGGATTGAAGGCTTCTACTTCGATGTGAGTCCATGTCTCGATTCAATGTCGAAAATGCTCAAAGAATAACCCGTTTATTTTAAAATTTCACTTTTTAAAAATTCAACAAATATTTTCAACTAATTCATTATCTTTAAGTTAGTATTTACTAACTATTACTTTTGAATTATGGAAAGCGTATATCCGTCTCGCAAGGGGACTATTCGAATGAGTGGTTTCGCTGCAATTTTTGCAGGACTTTGCATTCTTACTTTTGCTATTACCTCTGAACTTAAAGGAATTCTTTTTATTCACGATGCACTCAATGGGGGCTCCATTCTATCCTGGATGGAAAATGTTCGGGCGAGTCCAGAATTGTCGCGTTGTATTGCCATATTGCCTATTTTAGGATTCTCCTCTATGTTGCTTGTGGGTATTTCGCTGAATCGCCTTAGCACACCATCTTGTTGGCAAAAGAATATATCCTTGGCTGGATATTTAATAGGCGTTCCTGTTGTGGTGGCAGCAATAGTACACCACCTAAGTCTTATGAATCACATTATCCTGACGTCTAATTCGGCTGCAGAAAATACCTTGGAACTCTATAGTGCCTTAAGTGTTTATCAGTGGGAAGTGATTAATAATTTTATAGGTCCCTTTTTCGTAATTATAGTGGGACATTCCTTTATGGCCTTTGTGTTGAAGCACGAAAATCTAATTCCAAAATGGCTGTATTATTGGGCAATTTTAAATGGTTGTTTGTTGTTCTTGTGTTTCTTTGGTGTTTTTCTGCCTTTCCTAAAAATACTATCGCTTGCTGCTCCTTCCAGTATGATCTGGTTGGTTGTATTGGGTTTCGTTTTGTTAAAATTAAAATCTGAATGAAGATATCACCACATATACAAGAATTGAAAAGAAACAAAACGGTTTTCGAATCACTGTTACAGGGCATTCCTGAAAAAGAGTACTTGTGGAAACCTACCCATGAAAAATGGTGCTTACTTGAAGTTGTTTGTCATTTATACGACGAAGAGCGTGAAGATTTTCGAGCGAGAATCCAAAGTACCCTTGAAGACGCCTCTAAAGAGTGGCCTAAGATCGACCCACCTGCATGGGTAGCGGAACGTGCATATATAAAGCAAGATTATAATTCTATGCTTATAAAGTTTTTAGCAGAGCGAGAAGCTTCTATTAGGTGGTTGGATAAGTTAAAGAAATCAAATTGGGACACTCCCTATTTACATCCTAAAGTTGGCGCTGTCCCGGCGATCCGCTTGCTAGCTAATTGGGTAGCGCATGATTATTTGCATCTGCGACAAATTATCCGACTCAAATACGAATACCTTGATGCGCAGACCGAGGAAGCCTTAGACTATGCCGGGATTTGGTAATCTTTTATAAATTCGCTCTAAAACGGACCTATTTGAAAAGTGCTGACATTGATCATATCTTTTTCAGACAGAAAACTGTAATTTTATTTAGTGTACTAAAATTGAAATGTATATGAAGACCTACAAAAATTGTCAAAGTTGTGGGATGCCATTTAGCAAGGATCCTGAAAAGGGAGGTACAAATAAAGATGGTACAAAAAGTTCGTTGTACTGTAGTTATTGCTATGTGAATGGAGCATTTACACAACCTGATTTTTCGGCTACCGAGATGAAAGCTTTCTGTATTGAAAAAATGAAAGAACAAGGATTCCCCGGATTCTTGGCCAGGATTTTTGCTACAGGTATTCCAAGATTAGAACGCTGGAAAAATAAATAGTTATTCCTTATCACCTAAAAGTGGTACAAATCGGTATTCTCCATACTCCTCCTTTTCAAATTCTGTTTCGGAGGTTCTAGTAAACACTGTCATAATCTGAACATCATCTCCAACAGGAATAACCAATCGCCCACCTATTTTTAATTGCGACAACAAGGGTTTCGGAACAAAGGGAGCCCCTGCTGTAACGAGAATACCATCATAGGGTGCGGCAGCTTCAAAACCAATATAACCATCACCAAAAATGAGCTTTTTAGCTCTGTAACCTAATTTTGGGAGAAACAACTTCGTTTTTTTAAACAATTCATTTTGACGTTCAATTGAATACACAATCGCGCCCAGCTCCAGTAAAACAGCAGTTTGATACCCACTACCTGTTCCTATTTCCAAAATTTTATCGCCCTTTTCCACTTCTAGTAGCTCGGTTTGGCGCGCGACGGTATAGGGTTGTGAAATGGTCTGATCGGCAGCGATGGGAAATGCCTTATCTACATAGGCGTGATCCACAAAGCCTGAGTCCATAAACAGGTGTCTTGGAATTGTATTTATGGCCTGTAACACTGCTTTATCGGCAATACCCTTCTTCTTAAGAGTGTCCACCAATCGCTTCCGCATGCCCTTATGGGTAAAGGTATCATTCATAGTCACAAAGATGGAAAGAATGTAGCAATAATCAAACGCCAAAATTTTAAAAATTCCGAAAAATGTAAATCGGTTCCTAAGCTTCCTAATTTCTGCGGAATCCCTTACATTTGTGGAAAACTAACGCCCATGCTAAAAGCAGGAGTTCTGGGGGCCGGTCACCTCGGAAAAATACATCTCAAGTTACTACATCAATCCTCAAAATACGAATTGGTCGGTTTTTTCGACGCTGATGCGGAAGCTGCTGCAAAAATTGAAGCCGAACTCGGTTATAAAAGCTTTCCGTCTATGGATGCGCTTATCGCTGCCTGTGATATGGTCGATGTGGTCACTCCTACCATCCATCATTTCGAATGTGCGGAAAAAGTGATTAAAGCCGGTAAGCATTTATTTATCGAAAAACCCATTACCCATACGGTAGCAGAAGCCAATATTATTCGCGATCTGGCCAAAACCAAAGGGGTACGGGGGCAAGTAGGCCATGTAGAGCGCTTTAATCCGGCCTTTATGGCCGTAAACCACATGATCGATAACCCAATGTTTATCGAGGCTCATCGCCTAGCCGAATTCAATCCCCGTGGAACCGATGTTTCGGTGGTTCTAGATTTGATGATACATGACATCGACGCTATTTTGAGTGTCGTGAATAGCAAAGTGAAGCATATTAATGCAAGTGGTGTTTCAGTCATTAGTGAAACGCCGGATATCGCCAACGCCCGTATCGAATTTGAAAACGGCTGTGTGGCCAATCTAACCGCAAGTCGTATTTCGCTGAAAAAGATGCGAAAAGCACGTTTCTTTCAACGAGACGCATACATTTCAGTTGACTTTTTAGAGAAAAAATGTGAAGTGGTGAAAATGAAGGACGCTCCCGAACAACCGGACGATTTTGCCATGATACTCACCAATGCCGAGGGCGTGAAAAAACAGATTTATTTCGACAATCCTGAGGTTGAATCGAACAATGCAATTTTAGACGAGTTGGAAGCATTCGCCGATGCCATAAATAATAATACTACCCCCATTGTATCGTTAACACAAGGAACGGAAGCCTTGCGCGTAGCCATGCAGATTATCGAAAATTTTAAAAAGATATAATTTTATAAATCAGAACTAAAACATGAAGAATGTAGCTGTTATTGGAGCAGGGACCATGGGAAACGGAATTGCCCACACGTTTGCTCAGTTTGACTATAAAGTACAATTGATTGACGTCTCCCAAGCCTCATTAGACAAAGGGTTGGCCACCATTACCAAAAACCTAGACCGTATGGTCGCCAAGGAATCCATCACGGAGGCCGATAAACAACGTACGCTAAAAAATATCTCTACCTATACCAATCTTGAGGAAGGTGTGGAATATGCCAGTTTGGTTGTTGAAGCGGCTACAGAAAACCTAGATCTAAAACTGAAAATATTCAAGGATCTTGATAAATTCTGTCCGGATGATACGATTTTGGCGAGTAATACCTCGTCTATTTCCATTACACAAATTGGAGCGGCTACTTCAAGACCACAAATGGTGATTGGGATGCATTTTATGAATCCGGTGCCGATCATGAAACTGGTAGAAATCATCAAGGGGTACAGTACGAGTGCCGAAACCTATAATACGGTAAAAAGCCTTTCGGAAAAACTTAACAAAGTGCCTGTAGAAGTAAACGATTATCCCGGCTTTGTGGCCAACCGTATCTTAATGCCCATGATCAACGAGGCGATTGAAACCTTATATAATGGGGTCGCCGGCGTACAGGAAATCGATACCGTGATGAAATTAGGAATGGCACATCCCATGGGGCCTTTGCAACTGGCCGATTTTATTGGTTTGGATGTATGCCTTTCTATTTTAAAAGTGATGTACGACGGTTTTAAAAACCCAAAATATGCTCCTTGTCCGTTGTTGGTAAACATGGTAATGGCCGGAAAATTTGGAATTAAGAGCGGTGAAGGCTTTTATGATTATTCTGAGAGTAGACGTGCCGAAAAAGTTGCAGATATGTTTAAATAAGTAATCTGTGAACACGAAATCCCCATGGCAAAAATAATTCCGTTTAGAGCTGTTCGTCCAACAAGAGATAAAGTTAGTTTACTAGCCGCACGCTCCTATGACAGCTATTCGCCAGCGCAGGTGGAATCACGTCTTAGGGATAATCCGTTTTCGTTTTTACACATTATCAATCCGGGATATAAATACCAAAAAGAGATCGCTGGAGAAGAACGTTATAACCTAGTTAAAAACCGTTATCAGGAATTTAAAGAAGAAGGCATTTTTATACAAGACGAAAAGCCTTCCTTTTACATTTACAAGATCGTAAATCGTGAAGGGCTCGTGTTCAACGGAATTGTTGCCGCTGCCAGTACTGAAGATTATAAGACCGATGTCATTAAAAAACACGAAAACACTTTAGAATTCAAAGAAACCATTTTTGTAAATTATTTAAAAACAGTTGGGTTTAATGCCGAACCGGTACTTATTACCTATCCCGATCATGATGCGCTCGCCACCATTATTGAAACAGTCATGAAGGATAGAGCCGAATATGAATTCACTACTACATATCGCGATACCCACTATTTGTGGAATATAGACGATCCTACTATGGTCCGGCAAGTCGCTGATATTTTTGCTGAAATGGATACCCTCTACATTGCAGATGGTCATCATAGGTCCTCCTCTTCTTATCTGCTATCGGAAGTGCTTACATCTGAAAACAAAAACCATACAGGAAAAGAGGCCTATAACTATTTTATGAGTTTTCTCATACCGGAAAGTGATCTAAAGATCTATGAATTCAACCGAATTATAAAAGATCTCAATGGCCTTTCGAAGGAAGAGTTTTTGATTGCCCTCGATGCCATCTTTCGTATTGAGAACCGTGGGGAAGAATATTACAAACCCTCCAAAAAGCATCATTTTAGCATGTATCTGGATGGACAGTTCTACTCCTTATACCTTCGGAAAAACAATTATCAAATTAACAATGCCCTGGATGCTTTAGACACGCAAATTTTATTTGAAACGGTTCTGAAACCCATTCTGGGTATTGAAGACCTTCGAAATGACTACCGTATTGAATATTCACATGGGAAAAACGACCTAGTACACGTGAAGACCCTTGTGGATAAAGGCGAATTTAAGGTGGGATTCGGATTGGTTCCAACGCATATTGACGAGTTGAAGCAAATTGCCAATGAGGGCTTAAAAATGCCTCCCAAAAGTACGTATATTGAACCCAAACTCCGAAGCGGAGTCACAATCTACGAATTCTAGTATGAGCATTTCAGAAAATTTAAAAAGCTTACTAAACACGATACCGAAGGATGTTACCTTGGTAGCCGTTTCTAAAACAAAACCCATACCTGCTTTGATGGAGGCGTATCACGCGGGACAGCGTATATTTGGCGAGAATAAAATTCAGGAAATGGAATCCAAGTGGCAGGAAATGCCCGAAGATGTTGAATGGCATATGATTGGTCATGTCCAACGAAACAAAGTGAAATACATGGCACCATTTGTCTCTTTAATTCACGCAGTGGATTCCTTAAAGCTGCTGAAAGAGATAAACAAGGAAGCTGAAAAAAACACTCGAGTGATAAATTGTTTGCTTCAGGTTAAAATTGCCGAAGAGGACAGCAAGTTTGGAATGTCCGAAGCTGAAGCCTTGACATTATTGAATGCTTCAGAAGTGGAAGAACTTCATCATGTCAAAATTACCGGGCTTATGGGAATGGCGACCTTTACCGAAGACACCAAACAACTTACCCATGAATTTCAGAAACTAAAAAAGTTTTTTGACGCTCATAAAAATACCTATCAATTTACTACCTTGTCCATGGGAATGAGTGGTGATTATATGTTGGCCATTGCAAATGGCAGTACCATGATCCGAGTGGGAAGTGCTATTTTTGGGGAGCGAAATTATTAGGTTAGACCAACTGCTTTTGCATAGTTCGAATTGAAATCGAGCGTTGACACCCATATCTTACAAAAATCGATTAAGAATACTAAAAAAATTAATGTACGCAATCTTAGACATAGAAACTACCGGAGGGAAATATAATGAAGAAGGAATTACAGAGATTGCCATTTACCGATTTGACGGACATAAAATTGTAGATCAGTTTTGCAGTTTAGTCAATCCCGAAAGAAAGATCCAACCGTTTGTCGTTAACCTAACAGGTATTTCCACCGAAATGCTTCGGAACGCTCCTAAATTCTACGAAGTGGCCAAGCGAATTATAGAAATAACGCAAGACTGTATCCTAGTAGCACACAATGCACAATTTGACAATCGAATTCTCACTACCGAATTTGATCGCTTAGGCTATCCCTTCGAATTGGATACCCTTTGTACGGTCGAGCTATCTAAGAAATTATTGCCCGATTTACCCTCCTATAGTTTAGGGAAATTGGTGCGCTCACTTGGAATTCCCATAAGCGACCGCCACCGAGCACAGGGAGATGCTAAGGCCACCGTTTCGTTGTTTAAAATGCTATTGGCGAAAGACACTTCAAAAGAAATTATTCAAACTTCGGTTCGGAAAGATCCAAAACGTCAATTGGAACCCAAGTTATTGGATATTATTGAAACTGCGCCACCCACTACCGGAGTCTATTATATGCATAAAAAGGATGGTACGGTGATTTATATTGGGAAGAGTAAAAATATAAAAAAGCGACTGGTACAGCATTTTACAAATGATAATCGAAAATCGAAAAAAATTCAGTTAGAGGTAGCGGCGGTCACCTACGAAGAAACCGGTAATGATCTAATTGCTCAGCTGAAGGAAAGTGAAGAAATAAAGCAGAATAAACCAGTATTCAACCGAGCGTTGCGCAAAACTTTGTTTAGCTATCAACTTTCTTCCTTTACCGATGAGATAGGGTATCTGAATCTTCGTATTGAAAAGGCAGATGGCCGAAAAAATGCAATTACCACCTTTACCAACTATCAGCAAGCTAAATCTGCCGTGTACAAGATCACTGAAGAATTTCAGCTATGCCAGAAACTTACGGGTCTACATCAAACACAGCAAAGTTGTTTTGCCTTTGGAGTTAAAGAATGCTATGGAGCATGTATTGGCAAGGAAGCGATTGAAGAATACAATGGAAGGGTATTGCGGTTCTTAGAAAAGAACAGCTACGAAAACAATCATATGCTCATTATAGACAAAGGACGAGAAGTGGATGAACGTTCGGTTATATTAATTGAAAATGGGATTTATAGAGGGTTTGGTTTTTTTAACTTGAACTATCAAATCAATAATCCCGATATACTAAGATCGATTATAAGTCCGATGGCAAATAACCGAGATGCGCAACACATTATTCAGAGTTACTTGAGAAAGAATAAGGTGTTGAAGATTGTAAACTTGCCCCAAGAGGCAACTATGTAAGGAAAGTTCCTTATTTTTAAAAGATTGAAAAAACACAACTTGGAAACCAACGACCAGCAACAAGAATCTTTTAAGGAAAAAGTCAAGCATTTTTTTCAAGGAGACTGGAAAAGAAAGTTGCATCGAATAATCTATGAGGCAGATACGCCTTTGGGAAAATTATTCGATGTGATACTTCTCATTCTAATTCTATTGAGTGTATTGTTTGTCATGTTGGAAAGCGTTAGGACCATAGACGAACGTTTTCATCAGGTGTTATATATTGGTGAATGGGTAATTACTATATTTTTTACTTTCGAGTATATTGCCCGGATTATTACGATAAAGAAGCCTTCTAAATATATTTTTAGTTTTTACGGCATTATCGATTTTTTATCAACCATTCCGCTGTATTTGTCCTTTATTCTTGTAGGAAGTAATTATTTATTAACGGTTAGGGCGTTACGATTACTCAGGGTATTTCGTATTTTAAAGGTAACACGTTATGTGGGAGAGTCTAATAAGCTAGTAAAAGCACTACGCGATAGTCGACCAAAGATTTTTATTTTCCTTTTTGCAGTGCTCATTATCTCGATCATAGCTGGGACTTTAATGTATCTCATTGAAGGAGAAGCCAGCGGTTTTAAGAGTATTCCGGCAAGTGTTTATTGGTGTATCGTCACACTTACCACCGTTGGATTTGGTGATATTGCCCCTGTGACACCAATGGGCCAGTTTATAGCTGCTATCATTATGATTATGGGATACGGCATTATTGCCGTGCCAACAGGAATTGTGAGTGCCGAATACGCGAAGTCCATGGAAAAGAAGAATCAGGACGACCCCAGCTACGTTCATGTAAATACGCATGCGTGTTGGAGTTGTGGTGCGCTTAAGCATCGTGACGATGCAGATTACTGTCACCGTTGCGGCGAAATGTTGGATCCAGAAGATGAATTTTAACCGATTTGAAAAAACCCTTACTTATTTGTGTGGTAGGCCCTACTGCCATTGGAAAGACATCGCTAGCAATAGCAATTGCCAAAGCCTTTACAACCGAGATTATTTCGGCCGATTCACGGCAGTTCTTTGCGGAGATGACTATAGGCACTGCGGTGCCTACTGCTGAAGAGCTCGCTGCGGTTCCCCACCATTTTATTCAGAATAAAAGCATATTCGAACCCTATAGTGTTGGTGAGTTCGAACGGGAGGCTATACAAAAACTTGAAGAATTGTTCCAACAGCATGAAGTGGTGGTAATAGCAGGAGGTTCCGGATTGTATGTCGACGCTGTTGTGAACGGTCTGGACAGCTTTCCTGATATTGCTTCAGAAATACGGACACAATTAAATGCTGAATACGAAATTCACGGCATCGAACCATTACAAAAGGAATTGGAACAAGTGGATCCCTCCTATTTTGACAAGGTGGATATTCACAATGCCCACAGATTAATTAGGGCTTTAGAAGTATATCGAAGTTCGGGAAAACCGTATTCTTCCTTTCTGAAAAAAAACAACACCCAACGCAATTTCGAAGTACTGTATATTGGTTTAACTGCGGAAAGAGCTACCATCTATAAACGCATCAACAAGCGCGTTGATGAAATGATAGCGAACGGCCTTGTTCAAGAGGCTGAGGATTTATACCCCAACAAGGCATTAAACGCTCTGCAAACTGTGGGTTATCAGGAATTGTTTCAGTTTTTTGAAGGGAGGCTAAAACTGGAGCAGGCTATAGAAGAAATTAAGAAAAACACCCGCCGATTTGCAAAACGACAACTTACCTGGCTTCGTAAAAATGAAATGATTCACTGGTTTGATTATCAAGAAACCGAAAACGAAATTATTTCCTTCATAAAAGAAAAAAAGTCCTATAAATAGGACTTTTTTTACACTTATACAACACTTAAATTATTGGTCAACCTCATCCTTAACAACCAAACGGAAACCTTCTCCATGGATATTAACAATCTCTACTCCGTCATCTTTACCTAAATACTTACGCAATTTTGCGATGTACACATCCATACTTCGAGAAGTAAAATAATTATCATCTCTCCATATTTTGGTAAGTGCCAACTCTCGAGGCATCAAATCGTTCTTATGCAATGCCAATAGGCGCAGTAACTCATTTTCTTTAGGTGACAGCTTAATAGGGGTCTCCTTTTTAAAAGTTAGGAAACGCAGTTTCGAATTCAGGTGAAAATTTCCAACGTTAAACTCAAATTGTTTACTGTCGGCAATCGAATCGGTCGCCTTACGTTGAATAATAGCCTTAATCTTCATAAGCAGCACCTCACTGTCGAACGGCTTGTTCAGGTAATCATCTGCTCCCACTTTATAACCTTTTAATACATCTTCCTTCATGGCTTTCGCCGTCAAAAAAATGATTGGGACGTCTTCATTCTTCTCTCTAATTTCCTTAGCAAGAGTAAAGCCATCCTTATACGGCATCATAACATCAAGAATACAAAGGTCGTAATCATCTTTCTTAAATTTTTCAAAGCCCTCCATTCCATTTTTCGCATGGGTAACCTGGTAATCATTCATAGCAAGGTAATCTTTAAGTACCGTGCCAAAATTTGGATCGTCTTCTACGAGAAGAATTTTTTTGTTTTCTGTTTCCATAATTTAAGATATTAAGTGTAGTTTTATTATAAATGTACTTCCCTTTTCTTTCTCACTCTCTACAAATATTTCTGCATCGTGATCGTCAAGGATTCGTTTTACATACGCTAAACCAAGACCATGTCCCTTAACGTTATGTATATCTCCGGTAGCTTCCCGGTAAAATTTTTCAAATATTCTTTTTTGCACCGCCTTGCTCATACCCATCCCTTGGTCCCGTATTTTGAGGATGACACTGTTCTTTACATTTTCAGTATACACGTCAATCTTCGGGCTATCTTCTGAGTACTTGATTGCATTGTCAAAAATATTTACCAATACATTAGTAAGGTGCGATTCATTTCCTAAAACCGATGTTTTCAGAGCGCCAAAATGGGTGGCGATATACCCTCCTCTATCTTCCACCATAAGGCTAACATGTGAAATGGATTTTTCGAGAATATCATGCAGTTTAAGTCGTTCCTTAGGCAGATCCAATTCGTTCTTCTCTAATTTTGAAATTCGCAACACATTCTCTACCTGTGCATGCATTCTTCTATTTTCATCGCGTATCATTCCTAAGTATCTTGTCAAAAACTCTTGGTTGTCTTTAACCTTTGGGTTCTTCAGGGCATCCAACGCTAGGTTTATAGTGGCAATTGGGGTTTTGAACTCGTGAGTCATATTATTAATGAAATCGGATTTTATCTGTGAAATTTGACGTTGTTTAAATAATTGCGACAATGCACTTGAATAGGCCAAAATAATTACCCCGGTAAATACTAATGACAAGACTGCCATTCCTAGAATAGAACTGAGTACTTCCTTCTTCTTTCCCGAAAAGTTTACATGCAACATATAGTTCGTTTGCATTTCTTCATTTTCGAACAAAGGGGTTTCATAGGTATTATCGGGATTTAATTCAAAATTTCTCGATTTGATCTTCGTCGAGAGATTGTTACTATACACTGCATATTCAAATTTTGAAGTTACCCCGCGCTCTGCAAGATCCTTTTTTAGTTCATCTTCGAGTTCTTTACCGGTAACACGTTTATGTATAGGCGTTTTAGCTGAAATATTCTTAAACATTTCATCGAATTGATTCCGCTCATAATCTTTTAGCCTGCTAAACGATTCGACCGTATTCTTAGCGGGTGCTCCGCTACCGTCGATACCTAGCACCAATCTAGTCTTACTCTTTTTATTAGTGATTTTTTTAAATTGTATACTATCCACTTCAGTATCTAAAAAATTTGAAGAGAGTTTATAATCCTCTTCCAAGATTCCATCAGAGAAAATATAGGTTTCGTTATTTATATTGTCACTGGTTGTATAGATAAGTTCACTAAAATTTACATTATCCGGCGCGTTGATACTGTCAACATAGCCACTATATACCGTATAATAGTCTTCCAATTCTCGCATCTGAATCTTGCTTGAAACAGAAATAAGTGATTGTCGTACGTTAAAAGTGAATTGATCTTCCTTAGTTTGATACGCATTGGTAATCCAATATCCTTGAACAAAGATGATACCCAATAATGATAGCGTCATTAAGGCTATTAGAATTGCAAATAGCTTTTTGTTCATACCTCAAAAATAAGATTTTAACATTTAGGCGGCTTTCCATTTAACCAAATGTTAACAAAATGAAGCAAGCAGTTCAAATTCCTTTTCTTATCAAGGTATTGTGGATTTTTTGAACTTGTTTTTGTGTAGATTCCAAGTTTTGATTTTTAATAACAAAATCTGCCAGTTTTTGTTTTTTTGCATCAGACCATTGATGCGACATTCTTTCGAGAACAGCCTCTTTCGTAGTCGCATCCCGCTGTATTACTCTTCTAATGCGTTCTGCCTTTGGAGCAACCACTAATATGTTGAGATCACAATTAATATACTCGCCATTTTCAAAAAGGATCGCTGCCTCTTTAATACAATACGAAGCATTTTGTCTTTTAACCCATCTTTTAAAGTGCTGGGCCACCTTCGGATGAATAATCTCGTTTACACTTTTGAGTAAAATTGGATCCTTGAATATTTTATCTGCCACAAATTTCCTATTAAGGCCCCCGTGCGTATAGGCCTTTTCTCCCAGGAGTTGAATGAGCTTCCGACGTATGATTTTAGATGAATTTGACAGCTTTTTTGCTTCTACATCGGCGATATAGACCGGGGCTCCCAATTCTTTAAAAAGGCCGGCCACTGTGGTTTTTCCACTTCCAATACCACCGGTAAGACCTACAATTTTCAAAAAATCACGATTTTATCTGTTCAGAATTACTTAAAGATAAGAAAATCAATACTTCTATCAAGGAATTCAACCTTACTTATGTATTTTGGTTGTCTTATTAGTTTGGGGCGCATCGAATTGTTCGAAGTATCTCTTTCGCTATAGTCGCAGATAAGCTTAAAATCGGTTGCAGAAATTGTATTGAAGTCATCGACTGAAATTATAAACGAAATCTGGGTAACTTCAGGAATAATCTTAACAGTAAGATCGCTTGGCACATTCACGACCTCTATAGGAACTGCCAACTGCATTTGTGTAAATTCAGTTACCTTCAGTTCTAGCAACACCTCATTCGCTTCAAGGGAAATTTTTTTGTTATCGGGAAGTACCAATGGAACTGTTATAGATATATCATCTTCGATATCTGCCTTCGAGATTAGCTTGGTATTGATGGCATTAATTTTATTCACTATTGACGAGGGGCCGAAAACTCGAATCGAATCGGGTTGAAGTTTCAAACTATCTCGAGTTCCGTATCCTTCTTTAAAGGTAAAATTTGTATTTCCGATTATAGGAACCGTTCTCGAAACAATTTTACTAAGTGTTATGGATAGTTCATTTTTCGAAAGTGCAGATATTGAAAGATTCTTCTTCATTCCAGCAGTAAGTAGTAATATGAGTTGTTCCTCTCTAATAGTTATTTTTTCATCTCCTTCAGTATAAAAAGAACCAATATCTATTTTCAAGCTAGGTTCTGTAAGTTTATACATCAAAAACGCAAAACCATTGGCCGTCATTTCAAAAGAAATTACCTTAGGATTATTATCATCTACCTCGATTCCATCAGGAATGTGAACGTATTCAATTTTGGCCATTGCTGCTGAAGTGTATTGTCTGGACAACTTTGTAAGTCCCCAAAAAACGATAGCCAACAACAAAAAGAAAAGAAACGATTTAATCTTGGAGTTTTTATTGCTTCTTTTATTTTTCATGTAGAGAGTATATCGTTAAAATTACTTAAAAAACAATTTAGGAAATTGCTTTTTGGGGTCTCTTTTTAAGAAATTAATGTAAAAATTTGATTGAAGAAAAGCCAAGCCATAGCCGAAGAATTGAACGAATACTGCAAATACTGAAAGTCCTCCAATTATCAAACTTTTATTTTTTACACTCGCATCACAAAATATGAGAAGCAGATATATTGATAAAGGAAGTAAGGCCAAAGGATGCCATAAAGAGCTAGCAATGATCGTGAAACCAATAAAACATACAAAAATCGAGGGCAGCCAAAAAGTAATTTTTGAAGCTTCCGGGTGCCAAGAATTTAAAATGGGTCGCACAAGACCAAATTTTCTCACCTGAGTATAGAACTTCTTCCAAGAAATTCGGCGTTTGTGATATACAAATGCATTTGGCAAAAACGTTGTTTTAAACCCTGCCTTTAACATTCTCTGCGAGAGATCGGGGTCTTCTCCAGGATGTATTTTAGCAAAACCACCAGTCTTTAAAAAAGCTTCCTTTGAAATCCCCATATTAAAACTTCTGGGCTCAAAACGACTGATGCTTTTTTCGCTGCCACGTATACCTCCTGTGGTCAAAAAAGAAGTCATTACATAGTTAATCGCCTTTTGAAGGTTTGTAAAACTTTCGTGAGCCGCATCTGCCCCACCAAAGCAATGGTAGTACTGCTGCTCTAAAAAATCGTGAACCGTTGTAAGATAATGCGATGGCAGTATACAGTCCGAATCCAGAATAATAAAATAGTTTCCCTTCGCCTTGGACATTCCATAGTTTCTGGAATCACCGGGCCCCGTATTCTCTTTCACATAGTATGAAATTTCGAGCTCATTGGCAAAAGTTTGAACAACATCGGCGGAGGATATGTTAGAGCCGTCTTCAACAATAACGATTTCAAATTGCTGTTTAAAATTTAAGGCACTGAAACTATCAAGTAGTTCCTTTACTTCTTCGGGACGGTCATAGACCGGTATAATAAAAGAAAAGTATAGCTTCATAAAGGGCAAAGTTAATCAAAAAAAAAGCCACCCGTCAACGACGGATGGCTTTAAAATTAGATTGAAAAAAATTACTCTTTCACAAGTTTATACGTTCCAACTTGACCGTTAACAGCAACTTTCATTACGTAAGTTCCTGTAGCAAGATGAGAAATATTTACTTGAGAATTTGTAGCTTCAATAGTTTGGTCTGCTACT
>NZ_JAIOHK010000020.1 GCF_019913785.1 Altibacter sp. | reverse complement strand
AAACAAATTTTTAGTATTCTATTATCTGTATCCTTACTTATGCATTCAATACTTTCATTTAGAATGGAAAAATCATATTGACAAGGTCTTATGCTAAAAAAACTATAATTTGAAGTGATACCCGTGGTAGTTTCACTAACGTTCCATTTGAAATGCCCTTCACCAGAATCATTTAAACTACTTTCTATCCTCTGTTGTACAATATGAGCAGCTTCATGATTAATTTCTTTTTTAGACGTATTTTCTACATATACAGATTGTAATTCAAGGTTATCTCTTATTTTGAAAATTTCAAACCGATAGTTTGGATTTTCTATTTTATCATCCAGAAATTCCCAGGAAAACTTCTCTACTTCTTCCGTATCAGTAAAATTACTATTGTTATTGGGGTAACGCCCAAGTATATTACGTTCATTTCTTCTTCCCCTCCTTTCAAATTCTATTTGCTCACCTGTATCAAGAATACCATCACCATCGGAGTCATCATCACCTGCTCTATTTAACACTCCCGATATTTCATGGTCTTCTAGTCCTCTCTCGCGTGATGCCTCATCTTCATCCCCAAATGAATACCCGAGTCCGACACCAAAAAAGAAAAATTGTGGTTTCAGAAACCGCATTTCCTCAACCAAATTGTCACTATTCACGAACAACTCGGTATCTGCGCTGGTAATGTTTCCATCATTATTTACATCAACGGGAGGAACATAGGTATCCAGAATTTCCATTCCATCACCAAAACTTGTGAAGTATTCAGCTTTAACAAATGCACTCAAGCCCTGATATACTGGATACGAAAATTTTACCCCTAATGATGCATAGCCTAATGACGATTTACTTCCTGAAGAAAGCTCCGTATTTAATATTTCAATAGGTTGATTGACATCGGTACCATTATAGCTTCCCACAAATTTGTCGAGGGATACATCCATCAGACCACCTCTTAAAAAGCCGGTAAATGTAAAGTCCCCCAAAGACGCCATATAATTAGGTCCAATACTGTAATAGGTACCATTAATTTGTCCACCACTAATTTGAGTGGGAAAATTGATCTCATAGGTTAAACTTGAAATTTTATGGTTAAAGATTCCCAAAGTTGCTCCCAAGCCAACCGCCCCAAACTGATAAGATGCGTCGAAACTGAATTGAGTTTCCCCCGTAATTTCTTCGGTAAAACCAATCAGGTTATTTCCGTTAGTCTGTCCTAAAGTCTTTGTATAGGTTTTGTAATCCCCCAAGGGCGCAGTAATACCCCCGGTTGCATCAAATGAAAATCCTTTAATTTCCTGTGCTTGAAATTTTACTACGCATAGTAAAAAGATGATGAGAAGTATTTTTTTCATGAGTCAAGAATTAGATATTATTATATAGCGGATCTTAAAAATAAATCCTTGTTTAACTAATTGTCTTGAGCTATTTAGTTGAATCTTTTCAAATGAAACAACTCTTTTTCGGGGAGATAATAAGGCGATAAAAACGGCAGGATTTTTTTTGAATGAATTCTTACCGAGTACTACTTATTGAAGTCAAATATGAAATCTATGGTGGAATAATAAAAGACCAACTTTTCGAAGTGTCTAATTCACTCGATGATCGGTACGATTGATTTTAATATGTGTATTTCTGAAGATTGTCTGTCATGAAGATTTCGCGTTAGGGATTGAACGGTCTGTTTGAGCTCTTTGGTTTTGTACTTTTTAAGGATTTGTAAGGCAAAACCAAAAGCGAGTAGTGAAAGCCCGACCCCGCTAAAAGCGGGGGAACGCCCATTTACTCAAACCGAATCGCCTTTACCGGAGAAATCTTGGCAATGATATAGGACGGAATCAATAGCATAAGCAAACAGAGCAGAAAAGTACCCGCGTTTAACGCCAAAATATATCCGATATCCAAAAACACAGGTGCTTCGGTCACGTAGTAGGTATCGGGATCCAGTGGGAACAATTTAAACTGTTGTTGTGCCACCAAGAGACCAAGACCAATCACATTTCCCCAAAAAAGGCCCACTCCAATGAGGTACATGGCATTGTAAATAAAAACTTTTCGAACGCTCCAGTCGCTGCTGCCCAAGGCTTTTAGAATACCTATCATTTGCGTTCGCTCTAAAATAAGTACCAGGAGTGCGGTAATCATATTGATCCCTGCCACCAAGATCATGATCCCAATGATAAGGAAGATGTTAAAATCGAACAGATCCAGCCATTCAAAGATGGAGGCGTATTTATCGCGTATGGTTAAGGTGTCCAACGTACTGGATGTTTCATTATAGACGGCATTACCGATAGGTATGATCTGGTCAAAATCGTTGACAAAAACTTCGAAAGCACCAATCTCATTGTCGGACCATTTATTGAGTTGTTGGATATGCCGAATATCTGCGATGACAAATTGTTCGTCAAATTGTTGAAAGCCGCTGTTGTAAATTCCTACAATCGTAAAACCTCTACTTCTGGGTGCCTTGGCGCTGTCGTTGTTTAGG
>NZ_JAIOHK010000019.1 GCF_019913785.1 Altibacter sp. | reverse complement strand
GAAAGCTCATTAGAAACCTGAGATTCTTTATCCCGAACGCGTTTTTCCACCTCCGAAATCTTCTTTTCTCGGCTAAAAATCACTTTTTCGTGTTCGGACTTTAATTCGATAAATTTCTCTTTGGCCTGTAAGATCTTGTCTTTCTTGATGGTTTCAGCCTCCGATTTGGCTTCCTTAAGAATGGAACCGGCACTCTTCTTGGCCGATTTTATAAGTTGAGATGCGTTATTTCTTTCAAAAAACTTTGCAATTAGAAATCCGACTGCTATTCCTATAATTGATGCTATAATTAGCGTAATGATATTATCCATGATATCTTGTTTTTGGGTAAAAAAAAAGCCTACATTAATAGTACTATTTTGAATAAACTCCTTAAAAACAAGTTTAGGGCTAACAAGCTGATCAAGTATCCGCTCAAAGACGGCGCGCTTTTACAACCTTAACTCACCCTTTTTAAAGAATCGTGTTGAGTTTACCAAAAAAATTATTAATGTAGGCAGTAACCTATTTATTTTAAAGAACGTTATACTAAATGCTCATTTAGCAACTGATTTAACGACTCAAGCTTCGCTTCTATGTGTCGTGTATCTGTTTCTTTATCAATTCCTTTTTGCTCTACCTGAGCTGCAAATTGCAATGCACACATGGCAAGTACATCCTGCTTATCCCTTACGGCGTAGCTTTTTTCGAACCGCTTAATCATTTCTTCTATCTTCTTTGTGGCCTTTCTAAGCCCTTCTTCTTGCTCGGGGTTAATTGTCAATGGGTATACCCTGTCTGCAATAGATAGCTTTATTTTTAATTGGTTCGACATGGAGTTCGTTTATTCAGAAAGTTGTACAATACATTGGTCAATTTCCCGAACTAAAGCATTTATTTTAAGTTTTGTTTCTCGTTTGTATTGGTCGCTGCCGAGCATTGAATTTGCTAATTTTAATGAACTGCACCTATCCTGCCATTTCTCAATATCCTGAAGGTATTGATTTTGTTCCGACTTTAAAATTTTTAGTTCTTCTTTTAAGGCTTGGTTCGATTGTTTCAGCTTTTCATGCCGGTCTAACAATGTACTTATCCTATTTTCAAGAGAATCAACAATTTCTGATAAGTCGCTCATTAAAATTTATTTCAATACTGCTTAGACAAAGTTAACACACGTGAGAGAATATGACAACTCTTTTCTATTATTTTTTGTAATATTGAATTTCAATAACAATAAAAAGAACGCCTCCCCATTATCTATAACGTACAAAGTTGCTATGAAGTCTATTAAACTGATTTTTATGCTGTTTTTTTTGGGAAATACAGCATTTGCTCAAAGTGATATTCCAACCGATTATTTTTCGAGTCCGCTCGATATCCCTCTAATTCTATCGGGTAGTTTTGGAGAATTGCGCAGCAACCACTTTCACAGCGGCTTCGATATTAAAACACAGCAAAAGGAAGGGTTTCCTGTCTATGCCCCTGCCGATGGTTATGTAAACCGAATTAAAGTAGCACACTATGGGTATGGTAAAGCGTTATACATTCAACATCCTAATGGCTATAGTACGGTATACGCCCATTTACAGAACTTTGCAGGTTCCATCCAAAACTATGTGAAAGACAACCAGTATAAGAAGGAGACTTTTGAGTTGGAACTATTCCCAGATGCGTCTTTGCTTCCTGTTTCAAAGGGAGATGTCATTGGGTATACCGGAAATACGGGCAGTAGTGGTGGTCCCCATCTCCATTTTGAAATACGTGATTCGGCATCTCGACCTATGAATCCTATGTTGTTTGGCATCGAAATTCCCGACTCCAAGAAGCCCATCATCAATTCGGTATTTGCGTATCCCATTGATGCCAATTCACATGTAGATCAGTCACAAAACCCGGTAAAATTAAGACTTAAGCTGCAAAAAGATGGTTCCTACATCACTGAAAAGATCGCCGGATTTGGCAAAATAGGCTTCGGAGTATCCACCAACGATCAACTGGATGGTGCTTCCAACAAAAATGGGGTCTATCAAATAAGATCGGTTTTTAATGGAGTGGAAAAATTCAATATACTTTTTGAGAAATTTTCGTTCGATGAAACCCGCTATTTAAATCGATTTATCGATTATGAATATTTTGTGAAGAACAAGAGCCGTGTTCAGAAATTATTCAGACAATCCAATAATCCACTCAGTATTATTAAAAACGAAGAAGACAATGGTTATGTGATACTGGAAGATGGCTTTTCTGCAACCTATACCATCGAAGTAACCGATTTCAAAAAGAATACCGTCATCATTACGATTCCTATGGAAGGAAAAAATTCGGAAATACTTGAAAAGAAAGACCTCAAAGAAACCGAAGATTATATCTATGCAGATCAAGCAACGTCCATTACGAAAGGAAAGTTTGGTATTTATATACCTTCAAATAGCCTGTATGAAGACACTTTTTTAGACATTCAAGTACAGGGGGATACCTTAAAACTTCACGAAGATGTGATTCCCCTTCATAAAAATATCACTATCACCATGGATGCGTCCAACTATAAGGCAGCAGATTTTGAAAAGCTCTATATTGGCCGACTTAATTATAAGGGGCAGCCCTATTACAACACAACCTATCGAAAGGGAGATAAGCTATCTACCAATACCAGAACATTTGGCACCTATACCCTGGCCATGGATACCATTGCCCCAAGCATCAAACCGCTAAACTTTGAAAATGGCAAGTGGATAAGTAAAAATTCGACGCTACAACTAAAAATTGAAGACGATCTAAGTGGCATTGGCAGCTACCGGGCGACGGTGAATGGAAAGTTTATTTTAATGGAATATAATTACAAAAAAGACGTTTTAACCTATAATTTCAATGACAATGTCGTCATTGATTCTGAAAATAATTTGAAAGTAATTGTTGTCGATAATGTGGGAAATAGTGCTACATTTGAAGCAACCTTTTTCAGGAAATAATCATAAAATTTACTTTTGAAAGCGAAAATCTTACCTCTACTACTCCTTCTTTTATGTACAACCTCCCTCATGTTGGCGCAAAAAGCGACCGTGAAAGGGATTATTTTGGACGACTTCAATAAACCCTTGCCCGGTGTAAATATTTCGTTCAGCACCAATGCGGGAACTCAAACAGATATCAATGGATATTACTTTTTGGAAATTCCTGCCAACGAGGCTGTGACGATAACCTTTTCGTATGTTGGGTTTAAAAATGTTCGCCTTACGGTGACCTTGCGTCCTAATGACGACTACGAGTTCAATCCGGTGATGAAAACCGATGTCGAACAAATTGGTGAAGTGGTGCTATCCAGAAAAAAGCAAAAGCAGATCGAAGGCATACAAACCATTAGCCCGGATATAATCCGTAAAATGGTTGGAGCCAATCCAGGAGTGGAAAATTTGCTGAAATCACTACCCGGTGTTAGCGGTAATGACGAATTAAGCACCCAATACAATGTACGAGGTGGAAATTACGATGAGAACCTTGTTTATGTAAATGAAATTGAAGTCTACCGCCCTTTTCTTATACGAAGCGGACAGCAAGAAGGACTCAGCTTTGTGAATAGTGATCTTACGCGATCCGTCGATTTCTCTGCAGGTGGATTTCAAGCAAAATACGGCGATAAATTATCTTCGGTATTAGATATTGAATATAGACAGCCAGCCGACTTTGGAGCCAGTGCAGATATTAGTTTGCTAGGAGCTAGTGTGGCTGTAGAAGGTATTTCAAAGAGTGAACGCTTACGCGGAATTGTAGGTCTGCGATATCGGGACAATAGCTTATTTGTAAAAGCGAAGCAAACAGAAACCAATTTCCAGCCTAAGTTCGCCGATGCCCAAACCTATCTTACCTATAAGTTTTCCAATAAATTCGAGCTGGGATTTTTAGGTAATATATCTATCAATCAGTACGATTACCAACCACTTACACGACAAACGAACTTTGGTACCCTGGCCGATCCTATCGCGCTATTAGTGTTTTATGAAGGACAGGAAGAAGATCGCTACAATACTTTTTTTGGAGCATTTAAAGGTACCTATGTAGCCTCAGAGAATTACACCGCCAAGTTTATTGCCTCTGCCTATCAAACAACCGAACAGGAATATTTCGATATTTTAGCGCAATACCGTTTGGGAGAGGTAAATACAGACATTGGTGATGAGAATTTAGGCGATGTAGAATTCAGTGAGGGCATTGGAGGTCAGCTAACCCACGCCAGAAACGATCTGGATGCTCTTATCTTTAACGTAGAACACAAAGGAAATCTTTCCCTGGATGATAATAAATTTGAATATGGCATCAAGTATACTCGCGAAGACATACGTGACCGGGTACAGGAATACGAAATTATCGATTCGGCCGGTTTTTCAATCCGTCCTCCAATAATCGATTTTTCTAACAATCAGCCATATACCCCGTACGACTCGCCTATTGTACCCTTTACCAATATCAGAGCTCAGAACGATGTTCAAATCGATCGTATTTCTGGCTATGTGCAATGGAGTCGAAGAACCACATTGGGTGAGAACGACCTATGGCTTAATGCCGGTGTTCGGGCACACAACTGGACAGTGAGTGGGGATGGTATCACTAGCACTTCGCAGATGGTTTTTAGTCCGCGTGGTCAAATATCGCTAAAGCCGAAATGGAAAATGGACATGGTATTTCGTCTTTCCGGCGGATTGTATCACCAGCCACCATTTTATCGCGAGTTACGAGATTCAACCGGAACGGTACGTCCCGGAGTAAAGGCACAGCAATCGGTTCATATCGTCTTTGGAAATGATTACAGCTTCGATTTATGGGGCAGACCTTTTACGTTAAATTCGGAAGTATATTACAAAGATCTAACCGATGTAAACCCTTATACCTTGGAAAACGTACGAATTCGATATAACGCCCGAAACAATGCCGTTGCTTATGCCTACGGAGTTGATTTGCGACTCGCGGGTGAATTCGTTCCCGGCACCGAGAGCTGGGTAAGTTTTGGTTATTTGAAGACAGAGGAAAATATTGACGACAGAGGATTTATCTTCCGCCCAACCGATCAACGATTGAAATTTGGGGTACTTTTTCAAGATTACGTAAAAATAATTCCCGATCTAAAAATGTACTTGAATATGGTGTACAACACCGGTCTTCCCGGTGGTTCACCCAGTTATGCAGATCCGTATAACTTCCAGACAAGGCTACCCGATTATAAGCGTGCCGATGTAGGTGTTTCCTATGTGATTGTGAGTCAGGATAAACTACGAGACAGCGGCTGGTTAAAGCCTTTCAAGGAATTGACCATTGGGGCAGAAATCTTTAATATTTTCGATGTGAGAAACTCAATCACAAATACCTTTGTCCGTGATGTGTACTCCAAAGTACAGTATTCAATACCCAATTTTCTTACACCCAGAGTTTTTAATGTAAGAGCCACTATGAAATTTTAATTAACTCTCCATAAAGGTTTTAAGTACACCAACTACATAATTTACCTCTTCTTTGGTGTTATAACTGGAGAATGAAAATCGGAGAGACGGTTTCTGTAAATCCACTTCAGAAAGAATTTCGTTTAAAACATGAGATCCATTAGAACTACCACTCTGACAGGCACTCCCTTTGGAGCAGGCAATTCCGTTTAAGTCTAATTGAAATAAGAGCATTAAGGCTTTTTCAGGTGGAATGGGCAAACATACGTTGAGCAGCGTATAGGTGCTGTTTTCATTGTCACCACAACTCCCGTTGAACTTCACACCCGGAATTTCCATTGTAAGTCGTTCTTTAAGGTAATCTTTGATTTCGGTGATGTGAATTCGTTCTTTATCCAAATGCTGGTAGGCCAGTTTCAACGCCTCTGCCATCCCTGCAATAGCATAAACAGCTTCTGTTCCTGCACGAAGGCCTCGTTCTTGTGAACCTCCATGAATTAACGGTTTTAGACCCGAGTTTTTTCTGATAAAGGCAAAACCGGCACCCTTGGGGCCATGAAATTTATGAGCCGCCACAGCGGCAAAATCAATTGGAATTTTAGAAAAATCGAGCTCATAATGCCCTACAGATTGAACCGTGTCACTATGAAACAAGGCATTGTATTTTTTACAAAGCTGTCCAACTCTTTCGATATCGAGTATATTTCCTATTTCATTGTTCACGTGCATTAGGCTTACGAGTGTTTTTTCGGAAGTATCCTTCAGTAATGCCTCCAAATGGTCATAATCAACTAATCCACAAGGATCCAAATTCACATATTCAACCGAAATACCACAACGTTGCTCCAACTCGGTAATCGAATGAAGCACCGCATGGTGCTCGATTTTACTCGTAATAATTCGGGTTACCTTAAGATCACAAACACAACTGTTCAATATCAAATTATCGGCTTCGGTACCACCGGAAGTAAAAATAATTTCGGCAGCTGTCACTTTCAAGTACGCGGCAATTTCCTTTCGTGCATTCTCAAGTACAGATTTAGCTGACCTCCCATAAGAGTGTGTAGATGAGGGGTTTCCGTATTCAGTTTTTAACACTTCAGAAATACATCGTATCACTTCATCTCGCACTTTAGTGGTAGCCGCGCTGTCGAAATATACTTTTTTCATGAGTCCGTATTTGTTTGTAGTATTGAGTCTACAACCTCCTTAAATTGAAAATTGCCCCGCAAAAATACGTATTAAAATAAATTATAGTAGTATCAGTTGGTAAGAAATGTGTTTCTTTGTATTTGATTGAAATATTTCAGTTTTATATATGAAAAAAACACTTGTTTTATTTCTAAGCTTCCTTGCATTTACCGCATGTAATGACGGCGACATCATTGTTACCAGCTTTGATTTTGATGAAACGAATCTTCAAACTTGTAAAGGAGCATCATCCTATGTATTTTATAAAATAAATAGCAATGCTACCGAAAGCATCTCATTGCGCATTACTACTTCCGACGAATTATTTTTAGAAAGTAGTACCCGTGAAATCGCTCTGGACGGCAGCTCAAATGTAGTTAATTATCGCAATTATGACGGCGAAATTACTAGTGGCTATTTCTGTAGCGCCATTCCACCTGTTGAACCACTGGTCACAGCCGATTATATAGGGGCATCGGGTGTTGCAATACTTATAACTGAAACCACTTTGGACGATAATGATGGGCTTGAAGAAGACATGAATAGCAATCTTGATACCGATATGGATGGTTTGTTAAATTTTTACGACCTGGACGACGATGGCGACAACGTTCCAACAGCACTTGAGTTAGGAGATGACCCATTAAATCCTAGAGATTCTGATGGAGATGGTATTGCGGACTATTTAGATTCCGATGACGACGGGGATGGTGTATTGACACGCTATGAGGCAGGAGGAGGCTTGGATCCTATAACAAATGTGACCGATCCCGCCGTAGGACCAGATTATTTAAACCCCGCAGTATCAACCGAGGTTATTATTGATGAATACCGTACGCATACCTACCAGCTTACCAGTGATATCCAACTTTCTTTTTCGGGCTTGGTTTTGACGAATGGGGAGGAAGAAATTACCTTAGAAACATTGAATTTAGGAGAGCAACAGCAAGTAGAGGATCGCGAAATAACGGTTACTCCCGAGTTCAATTAGCTGTTTTGTTCTGAAAAATATAAACCTCGGTAGCACCGCGACCGTATTTTTGGTAGTCCGCATCGTAAAACTGTATGTGCTCGTAGCGTTTCAACAAGAAATCCAATTCTACTTTTAATACACCCTCACCCACGCCGTGTATAAAGACAATACGCTGAATACGCTTCTTAAAAGCAAATTCTAGCTGTCTTTTTGCCTCATCCATCTGAATCGTCAACATATCGTAATTACTGAGACCTTTTTCGGATTTAACTAATTGATGAATATGAAGATCAACCACCATTGGAGGTAGTGTTCGCTCCTTGGGCTTCACTTTTATGGTCTTTTTTCGCTTTTTGGATTCTTTTTCAGAAATTATTTCTGAAATATTTTCTAAAGAAACATCCTTTTTTGAAAAGGCACCGGTCAGTCTAACTAACTCGTTTTTAGAATAGTGCATTTCGAATTCGTCCGAGGTCATCAAAGTAACATCATCGCCTGTAATTGCTGTAATTATCCCAACAATGTCGTCATCTAAAACAGCTACTTTTTCACCAATTTTCATAGTGTGAATTTATTAATTTTGAAGGAAATTACTACAAAAATCCGACTCTATTGTAGGAAAATTATAACCTACTCAGGATTAAAATCATACGATTTTTTGTATATAATGTATAAATATTCAAAATTATTTTTAAATTTACCTCGGAAATAGTGGAATTTTCCCCCCAGAAAACCCACGCTAAACCAGGATAAAATGAAAAACCTACTACTTCAAACAGCTATGCTGTTCATTTCTGCTGCGTCTATTGCACAGCTTTATGTAAAGCCGAATGGGGCTACCGATTCTTATGTTTATGTTAA
>NZ_JAIOHK010000018.1 GCF_019913785.1 Altibacter sp. | reverse complement strand
ACTAAACTTCGTATAATATTTTCTCCGTTGGGGTCGTCAATTAACGCAACTAATATATAGCGTCGATTAGGTTCTTTTCCCCATACCAGAATAGAATCGGAATGGTAATTCTTCCAGGAGCCCGATTTTCTGAACAGGCGCGCCGCAGGAGCAATTTTTTCTAGGGTATTCACAAATTTGTGATGTAATTCAGGATTCTCTAGGATGTTTAGCATCTGCTTAGAGCGATTTTCATTGACCAATTTCCCATTGGCCAAAAGGTAATAGAATTTACACACTTGGGTAACCGAAGCCGCATGACTTAAGTTTTTGATGGGTTCTCGATGTGTATCACCACCACCGCCATAGCGTTTACCCACCCATAGGCCACCCCCTTTTTCTTTGTTGTAGAACTCATATTTGGGGCTGGTCATAACCTCTTCAATTTTATCATATCCTATTCTGTCGATCATCCTGGTAGCAGCTGAGTTACTGGACTTACTAATCATAAGACGCATATCGCTTTTTACTTCGGCTGTTTCCTTCAATTCACCTTTATCTATTGCATCCATGGCAGCTAAAAGAATTGCAATCTTTGGTAGACTGGCAGCATACATCATGTGATTTCCGTTGATCCGTGCAAACTTTACATTGTCCGGGTCACTAAGATCCACAACACCAACAGACATTTTTTTCTGTGACATCAGTGCTTTCCATTTCGGATTTGATCGTAGTTCCCGCTCCAGATTAACCTGTAAATCGGCATCCAATAAACTACTCATTGGTTTTATATTTGCCTCGGATGTTTTTAGAGGTAATTGATTTTGAGCCAATAAGGGCGCTGCAATTAATAAGCAGGCAATAATAGAAGTTACAATTCCTTTCATTTGGTTATCAATGATTTAAAGCAGGTCAAATGTACACAATCAATTGTTCCATTCTTGTTAAATTTTTAAGCAATCAAAAAAACGCAATTTGAACAATTACGCCCTATTATAACGCTATTAGCCGCTGATATTGTTAATTTTTCGAAAAATATTACTATAAAATATTCTGAAATTATATCTAGATGGTTTTACCAACGATTTGCAGAATCCTTTTACATCGCATAAGTTGCAAATTAAAGCTTCGCATTTAATTTTAACTAAAAGCAAAAAAAGCTTACTTAAGAAAATAAATTTTCTACGTAAACTTTTCGCTTTAGTTGTCGGGATGACAGGATTTGAACCTGCGACCACACGGCCCCCAGCCGTGTACGCTACCGGACTGCGCCACATCCCGAAATTGGAATGGCAAAATTAACCAAATAAAAAAGTCTAACAAATAAAAACGCCTTAATATCCTTGAACATTTCGGAATTAATTTGTCGAGGTGATAGGATAAATTAAAATTATGTAGTTATGTATTAATAAATAAAGCCTGTGTGATTTCTTAAGAAAGTAAACTCTCTGCAAAAACAACCAGGCTTTATTTTGTCGGGGTGGCAGGATTCGAACCTGCGACCTCCTGCTCCCAAAGCAGGCGCGATAACCGGGCTACGCTACACCCCGAGGTAATTGTCTAAAAAACGTTTTATACCTCTTTTCTTAATTCTTTTCTCCAAGAGCAATGCCTCAGACCTTGTATCAACTTTAAGTTTCAAAACTAATCTCCAAGGAAGGCCACCTTTAGTAGACTTTACGATTCCTAGATTATGTCTTTCTAATCTTTTCTTGAAATTAGTAGTTTGACCTACATAATATCTTGATAGTTTATCGCTATATAAAATATATACGAACATAACTCTTTTGTCGGGATGGTCACGCTTCAAGCGTGACGACCTCCTGCTCCCAAAGCAGGCGCGATAACAACGCTGTGGCGTCACCGGCCTGCCACGCTAAAAGCGTGGGCTACGCTACACCCCGAAGTAATTGTCTAAAAAACGTTTTATACCTCTTTTCTTAATTTTTTTCTCCAAGAGCAATGCCTCAGACCTTGTATCAACTTTAAGTTTCAAAACTAATCTCCAAGGAAGGCCACCTTTTGTGGACTTTACGATTCCTAGATTATGTCTTTCTAATCTTTTCTTGAAATTAGCAGTTTGACCTACATAATATCTTGATAGTTTATCGCTATATAAAATATATACGAACATAACTCTTTTGTCGGGATGGTCACGCTTCAAGCGTGGGCTACGCTACATTCCAAAAAAATTAGAGCTGCAAAAATAACCAAATATATTAGTCCGACAAGGAAGTTTACTTTTTTAAAAATAAAAAACCAAATCACCATAGTTTTCGTATATAAAGATGTCAAAAATCCTATTTTTAATGAAATTAGCTAAATAGGTAGACAAGTATTTTTCACTTGAAAGACCTCAGCTGTTCATTCGGTTGAGGTTTTTATATTTTGCATCCTTTTTAGTATCTTTTCAGAAAAATGCACACTATGAAAAAGCACATAGGACTTTGCTTGGTGTTATCTTTCTTTATCGCTTGTGCCCAACAAAATAAGCAAAAGGGAGATATAGCGCTCAGTTCACAAGAAAGAACTTATTCAATTGAATCTGTAGTCGATGGACTGGATAACCCCTGGGGAATGACATGGTTACCAGATGGAAGCATACTCATTACTGAAAAGAGTGGCGAACTAATTCGCTTCAACAACGGAAATAAAACAACCATTCAAAATGTTCCGGAGGTCTACAATCGTGGACAAGGCGGATTACTCGATATTGCGTTGCACCCAAACTATTCAGAAAACAACTGGATCTATATAACGTATTCTTCTTCCGAAGGAAATGAAAGCGGAGGCAATACAGCTCTAATTCGCTGTAAGCTTTCAGAAAATTCACTCACAAACATTCAAACACTTTACAAGGCAGCACCTAATACCACTAAAGGCCAACACTTTGGCTCTCGAATTGAATTCGACAATGATGGATTTGTTTATTTTTCTATCGGTGACCGTGGTGAGCGAGATGTAAACCCTCAGGATATCACCCGTGACGGAGGAAAAATATATCGTTTACACGACGATGGAAGGATTCCTAAGGACAATCCATTTGTTAATCAACCAAATGCCAAACATGCCATTTACACCTTCGGAAACCGTAATCCGCAAGGCATGGCTAAACATCCGTCCACAGGTGAAATTTGGATGCATGAGCACGGTCCCAAGGGAGGTGACGAAATTAACATTCTAAAAAAAGGAGCAAACTACGGCTGGCCGGTAATTTCGTATGGAATAAATTATAGTGGGACAAAATTCACCAATGAAACGGCACGCCCCGGAATGGAACAACCTGTTCACTATTGGGTTCCTTCCATTGCCCCCTGCGGAATGGCTTTTGTCACCGGAGACAAATACCCGGAATGGAACGGACAGTTAATGGTAGGATCTTTGAAATTCAATTATATAGAACTCCTTAAACTCGAAGGTGATAAGGTTGTTGCTCGAGAAAAAATAGCCGAAGATATTGGTCGAGTACGCAATGTAAAATTAGGGCCCGATGGTTATATTTATATTGCCATTGAAGGAGATGGCATCGTTAGAATTATCCCCGAATAATAAAAAGACCGTCGCATTGCGACGGTCCTTCTTTGATGTTATTGTAAACTAACTCTTAAAAACTAATAACTGATTCGAATACAACCCCATCAAATTTTCCTTCGTTTAAAATATTACCCAGGTCAAATCCATCGTATGACTGACTCACATACTCTAATTTGGCAAGGATATTCTTTGTGATAAAGGCTCCTACTCCAACATTAAATCTATCGATGGTAACATCGTTTCCGGTTCCTTTTTCCTCTCCGCTTGCATTGTTATAGCGACCTCCGACATAGAAATTTTCATTGTTTCCGAATCGGTATAGTACTTCAACTAAATACTGGGTCCAATCGCGTTTGTCAATCTCACCAGCACTTTTCCCGGTAGACATTTCATACATTCCAAAAAATTCTAACCCTTGATATTTAATAAATGGGTTTATCATAATCGCATTTAGTTCATATTCAAAGCCTGGGTTATATCTACCAGATTTAAAATAGGATGCGCTACTTGCTTCTGCATCTTCTAAAACCAAATAATATCTAGACCCGGCTCTATCACCATCATAAAGATAGGTTCCTCTAGCCTGAGCCGTATTGTAAATAGAGCCGGTTAAACGTACTCGCACATCTTCATTTAATTGTTTGTCGTAGCCTAGCTTAGCAAACACAGAAGGAGAAGTGGTTTTTGGATTATTAACAGCCTGATTCAGCTTACCGTTCGACATACCCACCATACCTAGCCAGCCATTGGTTTGTACGTATACCTCTGCACCCACTTCAGTGGTAAATGCATCAATGATAGTATTGCCAACAAATGGATTGTAAATGGCCGATGAGTTATCGGATCTTCTAAAGTGAGTATCACCGTAGTTAATCTCCATATGCCCAATCTTTACAGTAGTCACCTTCATCACATCGCTTAATAAACCCTGCTTGATGAAGTTCAAATTATCAATTTGTAAATATCCTCCTTTTACATAAGGCTCCGGGTGGTGTCTGGAGGATAGATAAGTACGCAAGTGCATCCGCAAACCATCTCCAAAAGCAACATCCAAATCGAGGTTAGCTGTGGCCAAGTTAAAATTATTGCCAATTTCAATTAAAGGAAGCTCTCCGAACCATGGACTCGTTTCGTCCGTTCCTGCATCCATATAACCATTGGAATGATCCAAGGCCTGAAATTGTAGTGTAGAAGATCCTCCAATACGAACCGTAACGCCATCAAATGCTTTTACGACAGCAGTGTCTTTTGGCGCTTCAAAGACATTTATGCCTTCCTTATTAGGTTCTTTAAAGTTGTTTAGACTTCGTTTATTTTGTCCATAACTAATAATGGATACAAAAAATAAACACAATACAATTAATCTTTTTACTAAGTGTTTCATGGTTATAAATAATTTAAGTTAAATTCAATTGTTATATCGTTTCCTGTTTTTATAGTTCCCAATAATGCCGTAGGTGGTTCCACGTCGAAATCGGACATCTTTAAGGGTTTTTTTCCAACTATGTTAATGGTATTGTCCTTCACGAGGATGTTGACCAAAATATCTACGTCCCTCGTTTTTCCTGCTATATTCAAAGTCCCGCTAAGCGTGGCTTCAAAATTATTTGCCCTTACTGCCCTTATTTTTTTTACACTTTTGAAGCGGTAATAGATGTTTGGATGTTGATCATTTTTTAACGCATCATACGTTTTCTTATTCATTGTCCGGTTATCACTATCCAAGGTTTTAACACCAATGGTTATTGAAATTTCTTTAATATCAATATTATCGGCATTGGCACTGCCAAATGCAATGGTTCCGCTGAAGCTTTTCGATACCATTTCCCAATCGTGCAATGAGGATGTCCCCTTAATTGTAAATATCGAATTATTAGGGTTGAGCTTATATTCACGTAACACTGTTTTGGCAGTGGTGATATCGGCTTCGTTTTCGATTTGTTGTGCCAATAAATAATATGGATTGAATACGCATAAGAACAGTACTATTATGCTTACGGATTTGATGTCTTTGCAATTCATGGCGTAGAATTTATTCTACAAAGTTATTATTGGTATTGCTCATCAACTATGACAATAATCATATATAAAATCGGGAGTTTATGACCATTGTCATAAAATAATTACGACAAAAACCATATGTTTTTTTAGGAATTCGTTTCTCTAAAAAGAAAACACTTCATATAAGAAAAGTGAAAGAAAATCAAGGCTCAGACAGCAGCTGTAGTAGATCTTTGTCTCACCATAGAATCCATTTCAAGATAACGGGTATTTTTTTTATGCAAAAAGAGGCTATATCATTATATTTACATCCAAACATAAAAACGAAGTAGTCTAATACGCAATTTCGAATCGAACTATGAAAAAAATCATTTATCTGTCCTTCATTTTGCTTGTGTCAATTGCCTGTAACGATGCAGAATTAAAAGCTAGTATCGAACGAGGTGCTGTTGTCTATTCAGAATCTTGTATCCGTTGTCATATGTCGGAAGGCATTGACACCAATGAACGATATCCTCCGCTAGCAGGCTCCAATTGGTTGACCGAAAAAAGAAAAGAAACCATTCATGCAACCAAGTATGGATTGCGCGGTGAAATTACAGTCAACGGAGTACAATATAAAGATATCATGATTCCAATGGGACTGACCGATGAAGAAGTGGCCGATGTGCTTAATTATATTATGAATTCATGGGGTAATACACAAAAAAAGAAAGTAACTCCCGAAGAGGTAAAGGAAATTCCAAAAAAAATGCCGCGCTAAACCGCTAAAAGGTAAATCTAATTACCTTTGTCAAAACCTATTTTTATGCTCATAATTGGAATTGCTGGAGGAACAGGAAGCGGCAAAACAACAGTTGTTCAGCAAATTATTGAAGAACTTCCTAAGGATGAGGTTTGTGTTATCTCTCAAGATTCATACTACAAAGATACTAGTCACCTTTCGTTTGAGGACCGAGTGAAAATAAATTTTGATCATCCGCAAGCTATCGATTTTAAATTGTTAGTGACACATTTACAAGATCTCAAAAATGGAAAATCATTCGAACAACCTGTATATTCCTTTGTTGAGCACAATCGTACAAGTGAAACAGTTACCACTTCACCAAAAAAGGTCATCATTGTTGAAGGTATATTAATATTAACGAACCCCGAAATTAGGGAGATGTTCGACATTAAAGTCTATGTGCATGCCGATAGTGATGAACGACTTATCCGAAGATTAAAAAGAGATATTGCGGAAAGAGGAAGAGATCTGGAAGAAGTACTAAACAGATATCAAACTACGTTAAAACCCATGCATCAGCAATTTATTGAACCTACAAAGGAATTTGCCGATATTATAATTCCAACGAATCGATACAATACCGTGGCCGTTAACTTAATTAGGACTATCATTCATCAAAAATTAGGATAAAGACGCCGTGAAGTTTTCAGAAATAATAAAGAACAAGTGGATGAAGCGATTAGGTGCAACCTATGTTATCATCCTTGTCCTTTTTATTATATGGATGTTCTTTTTCGACACCAATTCATTTTTAATTCACAAAGAACTAAACGATGATATAAAAGCACTGGAAGAGAATAAGGAATTTTATCAGGAGGAAATTAAACAAGATAAGTCCTTTATTGAAAAAATGCAGGACAGTAACGAAATTGAAAAATTTGCCCGAGAAAAATACTTTCTAAAGAAGCCGAACGAAGACATTTATTTAATCGAACACGAAGACAGTGTGAAAAAGACGAAGAAGGATGAGTGATTTTTTATTCGATGAATTCAATGAAGTTTCTGCCAAACAATGGAGGCAGAAAATACAGTATGAGCTAAAAGGAGCCGATTATAACGATACCCTAATCTGGCAGAGCAATGAAGGAATTCATGTAAAACCATTTTATCATCAGGACGACGTGAAGACCGAATTCCCCCCTATTCCCGGGCAGCCAAAATCCTGGCAAATTGGACAGCAGGTTTTTATAGATGATGTTGTGATCGCCAATAAATTAGCACTGGAGGCGATTGAAAGAGGTGCCGATTCTATTACTTTTTTAGCTGAAAAAGAGTTCCATATTGAAACGATTTTTAAGTCTTTTCCATTTTCCACCACACCCATATATTTTGAATTTACCTTCCTTTCGGAAGAATTTTTCAATCGACTGCAGCGATTCCTTTCAATACAAAAAGCACAGGCATACTACAACATCGACATTATTGGTAATCTGGTGCGTACAGGAAATTGGTTTTACAATCTTAGGAAAGACCATCAGATACTCGAGCAAATTTTTGCAAAAAATCCTTCAGAAAAAATAATAAGCGTAGACACCACCATATACCAAAATGCCGGAGCGAACATGGTGCAACAACTTGCCTACGGACTGGCACACGCGAATGAGTACCTCAATCACTTTTGTAATGACAAGCCGGAAATAAAAGATAACTTTCTCATTACCTTTCAAGTCGCAACTGGATCAAACTACTTTTTTGAAATCGCCAAACTGAGAGCCTTCAGAAAATTATATGCTGCATTGGCCAAAGCGTATGCTATTTCTGAAACATGTCACATAGTAGCAAGGCCTTCAAAAAGAAATAAAACGCTTTACGATTATAACGTGAATATATTGCGAACCACCACTGAATCTATGAGTGCTATTCTGGGAGGAGCGAACACCATCATAAACCTTCCCTACGATGCGATCTATCACAAAAGCAATGAATTTGGAGAGCGTATTGCAAGAAATCAATTACTTATATTGAAGTCTGAAAGTTATTTCGATATGGTGCGTAATCCTGCCGATGGCAGTTATTATATCGAAGCTCTTACCCAAGAACTTGCCGAAAAAGCATTGCAACTATTTAAGGAAATTGAAAAAGGAGGTGGGTTGCTGCCGTTGCTGAAGGAGGGTACCATTCAACGAAAAATTCAAGAAAGCGCCCAAAAAGAACAACAACAATTTGATGGAGGCAAATTAATACTGATTGGAACGAACAAACATCTAAATTCGAATGACCGAATGAAGGACAATCTGGAATTGTATCCTTTCCTAAAAATTAAAAATAGAAAAACCATCATTCCACCGATCGTTGAAAGAAGATTGGCCGAAAAAATAGAACAAGATCGTTTAAAAAGTGAATAATATGAAAACTAGAATACTGCTGCTAATCGCTGTCATTGCAATGTATAGCTGTGGTGAACCCATTGCATATAAATATCAAAACAAGGAAATGGATATCGCCTGTGCCGGGATAGACCCATCCCTCCTAAAAGAGGCACTGTACTCATTTGAAAATGATATTTCGGCATATTATAACAACGAACAATACAGTCCGGGCAGTGCTGTTTATTTCGAATTTGGGTATGCGAATTTCATCTATCCGGGTGCAACAGGTACAGCCGACTACGCGAAAATTGCCTCATCACATACCATAGCAATAATGGACATACTCAAAAAAGAAGAATCCCTATGGAATAAAAATGCTAAGGACAGTAAGCTAAACTACAAGCACCCATTTGTGAAATGCCTGATCGAAAATATCGACAATAAAGAAATCAAGGAGAAAATAGAAACACTCCAGAGTGTTAATTATTTTACACCTACAATAATGTCAGAATTTTACCGGGTGCATGTGGGTGATGCTTTAACCGACAAGCACTTTGCCTTATTTATAGCCTTAGAGACCTATTATCAAAATTTATTGGAAATCGATTTTTCCGCGATGTCTAAAAATGAATAGAAAACCGGTATCACATATCACATTAAATAATTCCACTTCTGAAAAAAATGGAACAGGCCTTCCGTCGGCTACTACGGCCGAAGGAATAGAGGTTAAAAAAAGTTATGTGGCTCAGGATATCGAACCTCTGAAGCATCTCAATTTTGGAGCCGGCATAGCTCCGTATTTGCGAGGCCCCTATGCTACTATGTTCGTGCAAAGGCCTTGGACCATAAGGCAATATGCCGGTTTTTCTACCGCCGAAGAAAGCAATGCATTCTACCGAAGAAATCTGGCAGGCGGCCAAAAGGGATTATCGGTCGCCTTCGATTTGGCAACACATCGCGGTTATGACAGTGATCATGAGCGTGTGGTAGGTGATGTGGGAAAAGCAGGAGTCGCCATCGATAGCGTGGAGGATATGAAGATCCTATTCGATCAGATTCCACTGGACAAGATGAGTGTTTCCATGACCATGAACGGTGCGGTACTTCCCATTCTCGCATTTTATATTGTTGCTGCCGAAGAACAAGGCGTATTGCCCAAAGCGCTGGCAGGAACCATTCAAAATGATATTTTAAAGGAGTTTATGGTACGGAATACCTATATCTATCCGCCAACGCCTTCGATGAAGATCATTAGTGATATTTTTGAATTTACTTCGGAGCACATGCCGAAATTCAATTCAATTTCGATCTCAGGATACCATATGCAGGAGGCGGGTGCCACCTGTGATATTGAATTGGCCTATACCTTGGCGGACGGACTGGAATACATTCGTACCGGTCTCGCCGCCGGAATGGACATAGACACCTTTGCCCCTCGCCTATCCTTCTTTTGGGGTATTGGTATGAACCACTTTATGGAAATTGCCAAAATGCGCGCCGCTCGTATGTTATGGGCAAAAGTGGTACAACAATTCAACCCGAAAAATGAAAAATCTTTGGCCCTCCGAACACATTGTCAAACCAGTGGTTGGAGCCTCACCGAACAAGACCCTTTCAACAATGTTGCCCGAACCTGTATTGAAGCAGCAGCCGCAGCTTTTGGAGGCACCCAATCCTTACATACCAATGCGCTGGATGAAGCGATAGCCCTGCCAACCGATTTTTCTGCTCGAATTGCAAGAAATACCCAGCTCTACCTTCAGGAAGAGACACAAATTACCAAAACGGTGGATCCTTGGGCGGGAAGTTATTATGTTGAAACTTTGACAAATGATATTGCTGAAAAAGCCTGGAAATTAATTCAGGAGGTAGAAGAATTGGGGGGAATGACCAAGGCTATTGAAGCCGGTATCCCCAAGTTACGCATCGAAGAAGCGGCCGCAAAAAAGCAGGCTAGGATTGATAGTGGCCAAGATATAATCGTTGGTGTGAATAAATACCGATTACAAAAAGAAGATCCTTTACAAATTCTCGATGTGGACAATCAGAAGGTAAGATTAGCCCAATTGGAACGACTTCAACAAGTAAAAACACATCGATCCCCCGAGAAAGTAGCTTATACCTTATCAAAATTAACCCATTGTGCAAAGACGGGTGAAGGAAATTTACTAGCTTTAGCTATCGAAGCAGCACAAGAACGTGCTACTTTAGGTGAAATTAGCGATGCCCTCGAGGTTGTTTTTGGGCGTTACAAAGCACAAATTAAATCGTTCAGCGGCGTGTACAGCAAAGAAATAAAGAAGGATACCACTTTTGAAAAAGCCAGACAGATGGCAGATCAATTCGCCGAACTGGAAGGCCGTCGTCCGCGTATAATGATTGCAAAAATGGGGCAAGATGGTCACGATCGAGGTGCCAAAGTAGTGGCTACCGGCTATGCCGACGTAGGCTTCGATGTGGATATTGGCCCCCTGTTTCAAACACCGGCCGAGGCCGCCAAACAAGCGGTGGAAAACGATGTACATATTTTAGGGGTTTCTTCCCTCGCTGCAGGACATAAAACATTGGTGCCTCAGGTAATTTCTGCGCTTAAAGAATATGGTAGAGAGGATATCATGGTGATTGTTGGTGGTGTTATCCCACAGCAGGATTATCAGTTTTTATTCGATGCAGGTGCAGTGGCTGTCTATGGTCCCGGAACGCGAATAAGTGAAGCAGCTATTGAAATGCTTCAGATATTGATCGATTCTGTTTCGGAATGAGGGAGTATATAATCACTACCCAAAGACTGGGCTTGCGAAATTGGTTGCCTTCAGATGAAGCACCGTTTATCGAAATGTGCCAAGACGAGGCCGTTATGAAACACTTTCCAAAAGTGCTTTCCAAAGAAGAAACACTCGGACTTATCGGCAGACTTAAAGCACACTTTGAAGAACATGGTTATTGCTATTTTGCCGTAGACCTTTTAGAGACTTCAGAATTTATAGGCTTTACAGGCCTTGCCAATCAGATTTGGGAGAGTGCATTCACACCCTGCGTCGATATTGGCTGGCGACTAAAACGAGCCGCATGGGGCAAAGGATATGCCACCGAAGCAGCTGCGGCCTGTCTGAACGCCGCGTTCACAACATTTAATTTAAATGAAGTTTTGGCCTTTGCAACCAATACAAATAGTGCTTCAGAGCAAGTGATGAAAAAACTAGGTATGAACTATATAGGAAATGTACAGCATCCGTTGATAGAAAACGACGACCGGTTTACACACTGTGTGGTGTATAAGGTCCTTCGTAATTAAAAATATACTGTGCGCGCATAATAAGTAATTTTGATTGTGTACTTTTACATTTCCATCTAATAAAATCAATATGAATTATTCAGGAAAAATGTTGCGTGATGATGCGCTAAAGGGAAAAACCATAGTAGTTACCGGTGGCGGAAGCGGCTTGGGAAAATCAATGACAACCTACTTTTTGGAATTAGGGGCCAATGTAGTGATCACCTCAAGAAATATAGAAAAGCTACGGGCGGTGAAGGCGGAATTAGAGGCACAGACCGGTGGAAAAGTACTCCCGGTGCAATGTGATGTACGGAATTACGACGAGGTAGAAGCCATGGTGGCAGCTTCGGTAGCCGAATTTGGCAAAGTAGATGTACTTTTAAACAACGCAGCAGGAAATTTTATTTCTCCAACAGAGCGACTTTCGGCAAATGCCTTCGATACAATTATTGATATTGTATTAAAAGGAACTAAGAACTGTACACTGGCCTTCGGAAAGTACTGGATCAAAGAGAAAGAAAAAAACAAAGTAGTCTTAAATATAGTGACCACCTATGCCTGGACCGGATCTGCCTATGTGGTGCCAAGTGCTACCGCCAAAGCAGGAGTTTTGGCCATGACGCGTTCCTTGGCCGTGGAATGGGCGAAATACGGCATGCGTTTTAACGCAATCGCTCCGGGACCCTTTCCAACAAAGGGCGCCTGGGACCGACTTTTACCCGGTGATCTAAGGGAAAAATTTGATCTTGCCAAAAAAGTGCCTTTAAAACGGGTGGGAGATCATCAAGAACTAGCCAATTTAGCTGCCTATCTAGTATCCGACTTCTCTGCCTACCTAAATGGAGAAGTAGTGACCATAGATGGTGGTGAGTGGTTAAAAGGTGCCGGACAAATGAACCTGCTCGAAGAAGTCCCAGAACAAATGTGGGATATGCTGGAAGCCATGATTCGTTCTAAGAAAAGTAAGTAAACGGCTTTGAGCATGGTGGCGAATACACAAAAATGGACAGGTTGCGCCGCAACCATTTTTGGGGATTTGCCGTTAATCAATCAAAAAAGCAATGCTTCCGTTCTAAGAAAAGTAAGTAAACAGTTTTGAGCGTGGTGGCGAATACACAAAAATGGATAGGTTGCACAGCAACCATTTTTGGGGATTTGCCGTTAGCCGGTTATAAAAGTAATGATTGATCCAAGAAGAATTAATAAACTCGGTTATCGACACCTTTTTTTTAATCCGAATCGCTTATTAATTTGTTCACTTCCTGTTAACAAAATTCATTTTCTATCCGCATAATAAGTTGTATTTTTATAGCTAAAATTTGTCAGAAATTAATGGGTAAAATAATTGCAATTGCAAACCAGAAAGGCGGTGTTGGAAAAACGACAACTTCGGTAAATTTAGCGGCTTCCTTAGGCGTTTTAGAGAAAAAAGTCCTTTTAATAGATGCAGATCCACAGGCCAATGCTACTTCGGGACTGGGAATCGATGTAGAAAACGTAGAAAAAGGAACCTACCAATTGTTAGAACACACGGTTTCTGCCAAGGAAGTAATTGTTGCTACCAACTCTCCCAATTTAGACCTTATCCCGGCTCATATAGACCTTGTTGCCATCGAAATAGAATTGGTAGATAAGAAGAACAGGGAGTCCATGCTTAAAAAAGCAATTATAGAGCTTAAAAAAGACTACGACTTTATTCTAATCGATTGTGCCCCATCCCTTGGACTATTAACGCTAAATGCCCTCACGGCAGCCGATAGTGTGTTAATCCCTATTCAGTGTGAATATTTTGCATTGGAGGGTTTGGGGAAACTACTAAATACGGTAAAGAGCGTTCAGAAAATACATAACAAAAACCTGGACATTGAAGGTCTGTTATTGACCATGTACGATTCGCGATTACGCCTCTCTAATCAGGTGGTGGATGAGGTGAAAAAACACTTTAACGAAATGGTGTTTAAAACAATCATTCAGCGGAACGTTCGTTTAAGTGAAGCACCCAGTTATGGTGAGAGCATCATTAGTTACGATGCAGGTAGTAAAGGCGCCAATAATTACTTAAGTTTGGCACAGGAATTAATTGAGAAAAACCAGTAATGCCAAATGGCTAAAGCAACTAAAAAACAGGCATTGGGACGAGGACTTTCAGCCTTGTTGAACGATCCATCCAACGATATTAAATCGGCTAGTGATAAAAATGCCGACAAGGTGGTTGGAAATATTGTCGAATTGGATATCACCACCATAGAAGTCAATCCGTTTCAACCTAGAACCAGTTTTAATGAGGAATCCCTTCGCGAATTGGCCTCTTCCATTAAAGAATTAGGGGTTATTCAGCCTATTACGGTTCGGAAGATCGATTTTAACAAATATCAATTGGTAAGTGGAGAGCGTCGCTTTCGGGCTTCAAAATTGATAGGACTCGCTACCATTCCTTCCTATATTCGCATAGCGAACGATCAGGAATCGCTAGAAATGGCCTTGGTTGAAAATATCCAACGACAAGACCTAGATCCTATCGAGATCGCTCTTTCCTATCAGCGTTTAATCGAAGAAATTGAAGTCACCCAAGAAGCATTAAGTGATCGCGTAGGAAAAAACAGGTCAACGATTGCCAATTATTTGCGTTTGCTGAAACTGGATCCCATCATACAAACCGGAATGCGGGATGGATTTATATCTATGGGCCACGGCCGTGCGCTGATTAATATAGACGATACCAACGAGCAATTGGATATCTACGAAAAGATACTTACCGAAAAACTTTCCGTTAGGGAAACAGAAGCCATTGTTCGAAAGCACAAATCTCCTACTCAATCGGAGGCTCCCAAAAAGAAAATAGTACCTGGTTTTGCTTCGGAAGCCAAAAATGAATTGTCCCATCTGCTCAACAGTAAAGTAGATGTTAAGGTGTCCGCTTCGGGCAAAGGACAGCTGACTGTCGCTTTTACGGATAAAGAAGACTTACAACGTATTTTGAAGCTCATAAAAAGTGAAAAATAAGCTTTTATATATTCTTCTTTTACTCCCGGCACTGTCACTACTTGCCCAAACAACCGATTCGCTTGCAGTAAAAAATGAAAAGATACTTGTTGTAAAGGACAGTCTTACGCCAAAGGAGGCGTACAATCCGTTGGCGCCTTCAAAAGCAGCCTTTTATTCGGCCGTGCTTCCCGGTTTGGGACAAGCCTACAACAAAAAATATTGGAAGATTCCCATTATATACGCAGGTATGGCAGCCGGCGTTTATTTTTATTTGGATAACGACAAAGATTACGATAAGTTTCGAAATGCTTATAAACGCAGATTGGCCGGTTTTACCGATGATGAATTCCAAGGAATATCAACAGAACGACTCATTGACGCGCAAAAAAGTGCACAAAAGAACAAGGATGTAAGTATCATTGTCGCTGTGGCATTTTATCTCATCAATGTGGTCGATGCCAACGTGGATGCGCATTTAAAGCAATTTAATGTTAGTGATGACCTGAGCATTCAGCCCAATTTTGAGTTGAACCCTATCAATACCCAAGCTAATTACGGACTGTCCTTTAAATACACTTTAAAATGAAGATCGCGCTGTTAGGATATGGGAAAATGGGGAAGACGATCGAAAGATTGGCCGTGGCCAAAGGACATTCGATCGTATTTAAAAGTTCAAGCACTTCGGAAGAAGGTGATCTTAGATCGGCCAATGTCGCTATCGAATTTTCCACGCCTGAAACGGCCGTTAAACATATAACGACTTGCTTTGAGAACGGTATCCCGGTAATATCAGGAACCACCGGTTGGTTGGAACATTACAATGAAATGCTAAAGTTATGTGAAGCACGTAACGGCAGCTTTATCTATGCGTCCAATTTCAGTATTGGAGTAAATCTGTTTTTTAATTTGAATGAACACGTCGCAAAACTAATGGCTCCATGGAAGGAGTATACAGTCTCGATCGAGGAGATTCATCATACCCAGAAAAAGGATGCTCCCAGTGGCACGGCAATCTCGATTGCTGAAGGTATAGTAAAGAATTCGGCCAAAACCGGATGGAAACTGGGCGAAGCGGCCGTTGATGAGATCGCGGTCACAGCAAAACGAATTGACGATATAAAGGGAACACATATTGTTCGTTATGCTTCGGAAATTGATAGTATTTCATTAAAACACGAGGCGCATTCCAGAGATGGTTTTGCCATAGGGGCTATTCTGGCAGCAGAATGGATTCAGCACAAAAAAGGAGTCTATTCCATGAGGGATGTACTTCAAATACAATACTAATTTGGAGGAGAATTTCCTTCAGAAAAACAAAAAACTATGAGTTTTACGGGTTGGTTACTTTTTATGTTGGTAGTACAGGTCGTTCATTTTGCCGGAACCTGGAAATTGTATACCCTTGCCGGAAGAAAAGCGTGGGAAGCCGCAGTTCCCGTGTACAATGCAGTAATATTGATGAAGATCATCAACCGCCCATGGTGGTATACCATCCTGCTCTTTGTACCTATAGTCAACCTCATCATGTTTCCGGTGATCTGGGTAGAAACGCTTCGCAGTTTTGGTAAGAACAGCACAACCGATACGGTGCTAGGGATACTTACTTTGGGACTTTATATTTATTATATCAATTACGCCCAAAAGGTAACCTATGTGGAGAAGAGAGACTTAAAACCCCGTACATCGGCAGGTGAATGGGTGAGCTCGATCTTATTCGCTGTAGTGGCAGCTACCATTGTCCATACGTATATCATGCAACCGTTTACCATTCCAACTTCATCTTTGGAGAAAACCTTATTGGTGGGTGATTTTCTTTTTGTAAGCAAGTTTCATTACGGTGCCAGAACTCCATTGACGCCCATCGCCTTTCCTATGGTGCACGATACGATCCCGGTTGCGAAAGTAAAATCGTATATAACGAAGCCTCAAATACCCTATTTCCGATTTCCGAGTTTTCAGAATATAAAACGCAATGATATTGTGGTATTTAATTGGCCGGTAGATACCCTTATCGATATCAATCCAGGATCTATGCGCGGCAGTGTCCAAAAACCAATCGATAAGAAATCGAATTATGTAAAACGTTGTGTGGGCTTACCCGGTGACTCTTTGGAAGTTCGCGATGGCTATGTCTATATTAATGGAAAACAAAACGTCTTACCGGATCGTGCAAAATTGCAATTTGGGTATCAGTTTGCCACTTCAAAACCCTTGAATCCACAATTTGCTATTGGGCAATACAATATTACCGACATCTATCCATTGGACAAAAGTTATCAAATTTTTCAAGCCCATATGACCGATGCTGAGTATGAGAAATTTAAAAATTATCCTAGCCTCGATACCATCGTAAAAACAACGGCAACGAAAGGGCAATGGAACGAAAGCACCTTTCCAAATGACAATAAGTATCCTTGGAATACCGACTTTTTCGGACCAATTTATATACCAAAAGCAGGGGCTTCCGTTGCAATTAATGCCGAAAGCATAGCCTTATACAAACGGATCATAGAAGTGTATGAAGGGAGTGAGCTGGGTATTGACAATACGATCTCACAATCCGGCACTCAAGTCCTTTTGAATGGACAGCCCATCACCGAATACACCTTTAAAATGGATTACTACTGGATGATGGGTGACAACCGAAGCAATTCACAAGATGCACGTATGTGGGGCTATGTCCCCTTTAACCATGTCGTGGGGAAACCGGTGTTTGTCTGGATGAGTTGGGATAGCAATGCCAAAGGATTTGGCAATAAAATACGTTGGGAACGTATGTTTACTACGGTGGGTGGCAGTGGAGAGCCTGTTTCCTACTTTAAGTTCTTTTTGATCCTGTTAGGAGCTGGTTGGATTTTTAACTTTTTTAGAAAAAAACGAAAGGCGGCTAAGAAGTAGACTGTTGAATTGGTTATTCGTGAAAAAAATCCTTCTTTATCCCTCCTATTTTCCTTCGATAGCACAAATGGTTGCGGTCGCAAAGGCGCAAGAAGTGATTTTTGAAATTCAGGATAATTACCAAAAGCAAACCTATAGGAACAGGGCCTATATTGCGCATAGCAATGGCAAGTTACTGCTCAATGTTCCCATCAAACACACCAAAGACGGTAGTCGACAAAAGACAAAGGACGTATTGGTAGAAAATGATTTTCTATGGCAATCACATCATTGGAAATCGTTACAATCCGCCTATCGCACCTCCCCATTTTTCGAGTTTTACGAAGACGACCTCGAGCCCTTGTTTACAAATCGGGTGACGCATCTAATGCGACATAATTTAGATATTTTTAAAATTCTTATTGACCTTATAGGAATTGATATAACGACCACATACACCGAGACATTCCAAAAAGAATCAGCAGAAATTGACGGTCGTTTTCTCGTTGAAGCAAAGAAAGAGAAGGACTATGGATTCGACCGGTATACACAGGTGCTTGGCGAACAACATGGATTTTTAAAAAATCTTTCGGTTTTGGATTTGTTGTTCAATGAAGGTCCAAATACCCTGTCTTTTCTCCAATCTCAAAAATTATTTCTTCACTAATGCAATCCTTGTCGACAGTTTACCAACCAATGACTGCCTTCACAGGATAGTGATCTGAAAAGGATTGATCAACCGTTTCAAAAGAAATTACTTCGAGGGTTTCAGAAGTTAAAATATAATCGATTCGCATTGGATACCCGTCAAATTTAAAGGTAGTTCCTATACCCCATCCTCTTTCCACAAAGGCATCGTTCATCCCGCCTTGTAATTGCCTGTACACATAGGAGAAGGGTGTGTTGTTAAAATCACCTCCTAATATAACTGGGTATGGCGATCGATTTTTATGGTCTAAAATAATGCTCGCCTGAGACTGTTGCATCATAAATGCTCTTGTCATTCGTTTGCGCAAACGCTCCTTGTCTCCTTCTTGTAAAAATCCCACTCTGGGCATAATCCCTAACGACTGCAAGTGCAAATTATAAACCCGTATGGTGTCGTTTCCTTTCACTATATCTGCATAAATCGTATTGTTATAGGAGTTTTCATAATTGAAGGCACCTCTATTTGCAAAAGGATATTTTGAGAAAATGGCATGTCCCAATTTATCGTTGCTATCCCTAAAGTGAATATATTGATAGGGATAAGCAGAAAAATCGAATGCGCTACCTCTGTAATATTCCTGAATGCACAGGACGTCGGGTGTTTTGTTTTTAAGGATTTCTGAAATGGTTTCTGAAACACCTTTTGACGGTTCCTTTTCGTATGCATTGAACAAACGCACGTTGTAACTCAGTATACTAATTGTATTTTGATAATCCGAAGTATTTCCTTCCGAAGAAAATTCAAAAAAGGGATTAAAATGAAAATAGGCCACAACCAATACAATCCCCGAAAACAATGCCAACCGCTTTAACCGAAACAACCAATAGGCCGTAAAGAGTACGTTGACGAGTATTAAGGGAGAAACCGCCAAACTCAGCAATGAAATCGTGGGAAAACTTTTGGGCGGTACATAAGGCAGTATAAAGGATACCAATAACAGGATCACAGCTATGGTATTGCCCAATAGCAACAATTTATCAAAAAGCCCCAATTTTTTAGATTGCATTTGGTCAGTCTTCTTTACCTGCTTTAAATAGAAAGTCTTTTTCGGCCTTCGTCAGACTATCATACCCACTTTTCCCTATTTTATCAAGGATGGCGTCTATTTTCTTTTGGTTATTAGTCTTCTCTTGCTTGGTGATAGAACGAACAGAGTGGTCCCGTGTTGTACGATGTACCTTTTTAAATGGCTTTTTTGTACGTGGCGTAAACAAATTCTCAAACCAATCAATGATATTCTCAAACCATTTACCAATATCATTCCCTTTTGCCAATTGTACAGCATACATATAACCAAATATAGCACCCCCCAAATGCGCAAGCAATCCACCTGCATTTCCGGAAGTTGGCAATTGAATGAGGTCCAACACCACCACAAAGGCACCGATATGCCATAATTTCACGGTAATAAAAAATAGCCGAACCTGTGTATTGGGGCTATAAGCCGCAATAAAGATCACGATGGCACGCACGGCCGCCGAGGCACCTAAGAGATACCCGGTACTCTCGGTAAACACGGGAAATAGGTTATACGCCAAAACGTATAAGGCCCCGCCACAGATGGCGCCTAATAAATACACCGTTAAGAAGCGTTTTGCATCGAATAAGTTCAAAACAAAACCTCCAAACCAATACAGCCATAGCATATTCCAGAACAAGTGCCAAAATCCGAAGTGTAAAAAGCTATAAGTAACAAACGACCAGGGTTGCACAATGAATTCCTCAAAGGTATCGGGTAAAACAAACCACCGTGTTAATTGTGACAAAGGAATATCAAAAAAGAAGGCCACCAGATTCACCAGAAGGAAAATGATCAGATTAACAACAATTAGTTTAACGACGATTCCCGCTGTTTTAAATTGATATGTAAGACTAGTAGCTGCCATAATTAATTCCAACGATGTTGATCGAAACTATTCTTTTTCCAGTAGTACGCCATAATAAAACCAAACAAGGCACCTCCAATATGTGCCCAATTGGCAATGTTTTGTCCAAATACAGAGAATCCGGTGACCCCCGAAAATAAATCCAGTAATAACAAAGCCGGAATAAAATACTTGGCCTTTATAGGAATTGGCAAGAAGATGAGCATCAATTCAGCATTCGGATACATCAAACCAAATGCAACCAGTACGCCGTATATGGCTCCGGAAGCCCCAACAGCGGGAATATTCCAAGCACCGAAGAATTGCTGGGATGCACTTACCGTAATATCGGAGATCTCTCTGTACGATCCGGGTTCTACCGTGGCATTCAATAAATTCCAGATTTCTGTATCCGAAGCACCTAATGCCGAAAGGGCATCAAAACCACTGTGAAACTGAAAATAGTTTACCAAAGTATGAATGAGCGCCGCTCCCAACCCTGCCGAAAAATAGAAGAATAGAAATTTATTGCGCCCCCATTGTTGTTCTAGTGGCGAACCGAATGCCCATAGTGCGTACATATTAAACAACAGATGCATGAAGCCTCCATGCATGAACATATGCGTAATGGGTTGCCAAAACTGAAAATTAGGGCTCTCAAAATAGAAAAGGGAAAAGAGGCGGTACGAAACATCCTCAGACATGAGCGTACCAATAAAGAACAGTACGTTGACAATGATCAAAACTTTTATCGTTTCTGTAATTCTTCCCATTACATAAATTTTTTATCAAAATCTGTTACGTCAAATGTAACTAGAATTGGTTGGTTGTTGGGCGATACGTTCGGTTCTTTACAGGCAAAAAGCTGATTGACCAAATGCTCCTGTTCGTTTCTATTTAACACGGTTCCTGTCTTCACTGCCATACTTTTTGCCATGGACTTTGCCAAAAGATCGTTCTGACTAAAGCCAGGATCCGGCACCTCCTCTTTTATGTCGGTCAGCAATTGTTCCAGCACCTTTGCTGCCTGACTTTCGGAAATAGTCACGGGAATACCGCTAATCTCAATGGTTTCATCACTGCCAAATTGAAACACAAATCCCGTATGTTCCAGTTGCTCCTTGATCTTTTGGATGATTTCGATATCTGGTTTTGAGAAATGAAGCTGCAACGGAAACAACAATTGCTGACTCACTGCTTCCTGAACCGTAATGTTTTTCAGCAATTCTTCGTATAAAATACGTTGGTGTGCCAAATGTTGATGGATCACCATCATCCCACTTTTAATGGGACTTATAATATATTTATTGTGTAGCTGAAATGTGATTTGTCCGGTGGCTTCCGTATCACTTTCAAACAAACGCCCGGTCACCTCTTCACTTTCAAACTCAATATTTTCAATCCCCGAAACCGAATGTCCCAAATCCTGCTTCAATCCCACATAAAGTGATTCCCATGCCGGACTTTTTTCTCTTTTATAAGGAAATGCAATATGGCCTTGCTTTGCTTCTTTCTGAAACGGATTAAAGTCCTTATCTACTTCGATTGTAGGTGCAACGGGAGCCTTTTTACTGTACGCATAAGGCGTGTCAAAGCCACTCTCCTTATTAAAATCTAGAACAGGAGCGATACTGAATTGCCCCAAGCTATGTTTTACCGTCGCCCGAAGCATGGCATAGATGGCGTGTTCGTCGTCGAATTTAATTTCGGTTTTGGTAGGATGAATATTGATATCGATGGATTTGGTGTCCACATCCAAGAATAAAAAATACCCGGGATGCATACCATCCTTTACCAATCCTTCAAATGCCGATCCTACAGCATGGTGTAAATACGGGCTTTTTATAAAGCGGTCATTAACAAAAAAGAACTGTTCTCCCCTACTCTTTCTAGCAAATTGAGGCTTCAGCACAAACCCTTTTACTCGAACAATTTCTGTTTCTTCTTCAACTGGGACTAATTTTTCGTTGGTTTTGCTTCCGAAGATATTTACAATACGCTGCCTGGCATTACTGATGGGTAAATTAAATACATCGCTCCCATTGTGAAGCATGGTAAACGCCAACTGTGGATGTGCCAAGGCAACGCGATGAAACTCATCGATAATATGACGCGTCTCCACCGTATTGCTTTTTAGGAAATTTCGGCGGGCGGGAATATTGTAAAATAGGTTTTTTACCGCAATGGTCGTTCCTTTGGGAACTACAGCTGCCTCTTGAGAAGAGACCTCACTGCCTTCAATGGTTATTTTTGTGCCCACCTCCGCATCGGACGTCTTGGTCTTTAATTCAACATGGGCAATCGCAGCAATGGAAGCAAGTGCCTCACCTCGAAATCCCTTGGTATGTAAGTTAAAGAGATCGTCTGCCGTTTTAATTTTAGAGGTGGCATGCCGCTCAAAACTCAATCTGGCATCTGTAGGACTCATCCCAATACCGTTATCGGTTACCTGTACAAGTGTCTTCCCGGCATCTTTCACTACCAAACTTATTTGCGTTGCGGCAGCGTCAATGGCATTTTCCAACAATTCCTTTACCACAGAAGCAGGACGTTGAACGACCTCTCCGGCTGCTATTTGATTGGCAACATGATCTGGTAAAAGCTGAATAATATCAGTCATTATAACTTCTGAAAAAAGATAGACAAATCGAAATCGATGATATACAGAAATACTAAAACAAATATTAGAACTAATATTAAGATAGTTTTATTAAACTCAACATTTTTTCTATTCCTATTTGCAACTCGAGCATTTTTCCACTGACCACTTATATCATTTTCGTTTAAAGTATCAGAATATGCATCAAATTTTGTTGCATGTTTTTTCTCATTAGCATCAGGTTTACCCTTATAATAACGAGGTGTATAGTTATAGCGATTATTCGACTTTAACTTTTTTATTAATGTAAATTTAATTGGTCCCATAACACAATTCCTGAATTCAAAGTTACTTAAAATACGGCAGTCTTTGAAGTAGTTTGCCTTACATTCTTATAAACAATTATCATTCCTAAAATGGATCGCCAGATATTGAGGCACCATAATAGTTGGGTGGTTGGAGGGTTTTTATTCTGCCTAAGAAAGACTAAAACTTAGATTCCTTCCGAAGTTGTGCCATCTTTATAGCGGCTATTGCGGCTTCGGTTCCCTTGTTACCATGCCTGCCTCCACTGCGGTCGATGGCCTGTTGTAGATTGTTATCGGTAAGGACACAGAAGATAATAGGAATATTGCCCTGCACATTGAGGTCTTTAATTCCCTGTGCCACTGCCTCACAGACATAGTCAAAATGTTTGGTCTCTCCTTGAATCACACTGCCAATGGCTATAATGGCATCCAGCATATCGTAGCTCTGTTGCATTCGTTTGCAGCCGTAGATCAATTCGAAACTTCCGGGGACATTCCAACGCACTATGTTGTCGTTAATAGCACCACAGTCTTTTAAGGCATCGAAAGCGCCCTGAAACATACCCTCGGTAATAGAATGATTCCACTCTGAAACAACAATCCCAAACCGAAAGTCTTTCGCGTTTGGGATTGTTGCTTTATCGTAAGAAGATAAATTTTTATTTTCGGTAGCCATTATTGATTCATTGCTTCGACCTGTCCAATGTACAATTCAGCTTTGGCAGCTTCAGCAGCAGCTGAATACTCTTCCGATATTCTTTTTAAATGCTTTAAGGCAATCTCTGTTTTACCCATGTTCATAGCGGTAATCCCAGCTTTCAGTAAAAAACGAGGAGCTGTCATTTCATTATCACTCTGCTTGGCTGCCTTTTCGTAATATCCCAAGGCATCCTCATTCTGTCCTAACTGCACAAAGGCATCACCTATGGCCCCTTTTGCCAATGGTCCCAACATCGCATCATCACTTTTAAAACCATCTAATTTATCAATGGCAGCACGGTAATCGCCCGTATTCATATATGCCATTCCGGCATAGTATTTCGCCATATTTCCAGCCTTTGTTCCGCCGAAATTATCGATAATATCTAAAAAGCCATACTTTCCTTCACCTCCGTTTAGCGAAAGATTATACAATGAATCCTTTGCAGGCGCTGTCAAAGCTTGTTCAAAATATTGTTGTGCCTGAAACATTTCGTTCATGGCTTCTTTCTCCTTCGGCTCTTGGATAAATTGCTGGTAACCCAAATAACCGAGTACGCAAACTGCTACAGCACCAATAAACATTAGGATGTATTTTTGGTTTTTTTCAACCCAAGCTTCGGTCCGTGAAGCACCCTCATCTAATGTTTTAAATACTTCAGCAGTTGTACTATTCTCTTCTAACTGAGATTGTTTCTCAGCTTTATTTTTAGGTCTACCGCCTCTTTTCTTGTAGGTTGCCATAATTTTCTTTATTGAAGCGCAAAAATAAAATATTTATTAGAATTTAAAAGGGAAAAGATTCCTTATTTTTCAATAATTTGCAGGGCCAATGGCGGTGTTTTTTCTGAAAAGACCTCATGTTCGAAAGCAAACTTAAGTTTCTCATTACCATGTTTTTACAATCATTGTCTCTTCTTAACTATAAAAATTTCGAATCGGAATCATTCGACTTCGACCCAAAAATAAATTGTTTTGTGGGAAATAACGGTGTAGGAAAGACCAATGTACTGGATAGTATCTACCATTTGTCCTTTGGGAAAAGTTACTTCAATCCCATTACAAGTCAGAATATAAAACACGGTGAAGATTTCTTTGTGGCCGAAGGCGTTTATCAAATCAACAAACGTGAAGAAAAGATAGTGGTAAGTGCCAAACGCGGTCAAAAAAAGATGATAAAACGCAACGGTAAAATCTACGAACGCTTTAGCGAACACATTGGTTTTTTACCTTTGGTTATTATCTCCCCGGCAGATCGAGACTTAATTATCGAGGGAAGTGAGACACGAAGAAAATTTGTTGACGGGGTTATTTCTCAGGGAGATTCGGCCTATCTAGATACGTTGATGAAGTACAACAGAGTGCTGGCACAACGAAATTCATTGCTAAAGTATTTTGCAGCAAACAATAGCTACAACAAGGATACCTTGCTTATTTACGATGAACAACTTTCTCAATTGGGTACTCAAATCTTTGAAAAACGAACTGCTTTCCTCGACAAGTTCATGCCCATCTTTGTAAAGCGATACAAGTCCATTAGCAATGGAAATGAAACCGTACGGTTGGTCTATCGCAGTCAGTTACAAGAAAAAAGCCTGTCATCCCTATTACAAGAAAACCTTGTAAAGGATAAAATGACGCAGTATACTAATTTTGGGATTCACAAAGACGATCTTCACTTTGAGATTGACGAACATCCCATTAAGAAATTTGGGTCGCAAGGGCAGCAAAAATCGTATCTCATCGCATTAAAATTGGCTCAGTTCGATTTTATAAAAACACAGCGAAAAGTGACGCCTATTTTATTGTTGGATGACATCTTTGACAAGCTAGACGAGCAACGGGTTGAGCAGCTCATTAGCCTTGTGGACAACGAAAATTTCGGACAGTTATTCATAAGTGATACTCATGCAGACCGGACCGAAGAAGTGGTGAAAAAAATTCATCAAACCTATAAGATGTTTCGCCTTTCAAGTGAAGGGTGATAATGAAAAAATATTCAGAAAATGAAAAATATAATGTGCTTTTTAATACTGACCCTAGTTTTTGGGTGTGTAAAGCAAGATCCTTCAGAACAAATAGCCTATATTGACGGTTATTGGGAAATCAAGTCGGTTACCATGCCCGATGGTACCAAAAAGGAATTTAAGCTAAGTACGACAATCGATTTCATTGAGGTGACGGCAGATAGCGGTATGCGGAAAAAGGTAAGTCCGCAGTTGGACGGCAGTTTCCTCACGAACAATTCGGTGGAGAAATTCAGCTTAAAAATAGAGGGAGACAGTCTGCGGATGTACTATACAACCCCATTCGATTCGTGGAAAGAGACGGTCTTAGAAGCAAAAGACAGCCTGCTGCGCGTTAAAAACAAGGATCACAAAATATATACCTACAAAAGATTTAGTACTTTTAGAATAAAGCAAGAGTAGATGGCAAAACGCGACGGAGAAAATACAATAGGAGATGTGCTCAAGAGTTATATTGCTTCGGGAAAACTTCAAAAAGGCCTCGATAAGGTTTCGGCTAAAGAAGCCTGGGAAGATGTGATGGGGGAACCTATTTCAAAATACACAACCGATGTCCAATTGGATAGAGATACGCTTTATGTACAATTAAGTTCTTCGGTATTGCGCGAGGAACTCAGCTACGGCAAGGAAAAAATTATTCGTCTATTGAACGAAGCCCTTGGGAAACCATTGATCAAAAAACTAATCCTTCGGTAATTAACAAACTAATCATGGCGCGTAGTAAAAAAATTACAAAG
>NZ_JAIOHK010000017.1 GCF_019913785.1 Altibacter sp. | reverse complement strand
ACTTCCACTGGCAGGACCGCCTGTTTGAGTCGTTGGAATAGGTCCGTCTTCAGGATCCAATGCAACGGCAGCTCCAAAGTTAACAACGGCACCACAAACACCGGCATCGGTGCCTTGCATGATGTCACCCGGACATATAATGATCGGGGGAGCACCAACGACTACATTTGAAAAGGCCAGTCCTTTTGCCTGATGGTCCATATTTCCTATTAAGGTTGGTACGCCTGTCGGAGTTACCGAGTATAGGGGGCCGGTGCCATGATCTTGTTTCCAAAGAAAAGCTCCGTTAGCGGCATCCCATGTTAAGGCCTGAGTTTCTTCATCTTCCAAGGCAGTTCCTGTTATATCGATATTGGTTACGCCACAAGGGTTAATAGTCGAATTGCTAATAGTTTCGAAAATAACATTAGCACCAGTATGTCCAGAAGCATGATACAATAGGCCATCAACAGGATTATATCCAAGAGCTTCACCATCATTTCCATTACCCAAAGTACAAACAAAGGTAGGCGCACCTGTTCCCTTGTTCAATGTAAATAAGGTTTCGGGAGTAGCACTTCCATCTCCGGTGACTCCATATAAGGTGCCGGCAGCATCAAAGGCCATTCCTGCAAAACTTTCTTGAGTATCGCCAACAAGTGTCGCAACTCCGGTTCCGCTATCAATTGTGACTAAAGCACGACCTGTAAATCCTAGACCGCCCGCTTTAAGCATCGCCCACATTGTACCCGTTGTTGGGTCTGTTGCCAAGCCTGTAGCGCCATTCACGGTGGCTCCAGCTAACGTAATTGTGGTACTGTTAAGTGTTGAAGCATCTGATTCGTCAATTTCTCTCAATTGATCATCGTTAGATGTAACGGAAAAAAGTGCTCCTGCCCCTGATGGTGGTGCAGAGCAAGGTGTTAAGTCGGCTACCTCCGCAGGGCTAAGTGCTCTATTATACACTCTAAATTCATCCATAGCAGCTCCCGGCGCCAAGCCAGTGCTACTACTATAGGCACCAACTTTAAAGGCTGATCCGGAAATGCTTACAGCGCCTTGCGCTACTGTATTAACCAATACGCCATCCAGATAGGCTCTTACTTCAGAAGCCGCGCTATCATACACAAAAACGTTTGTCGTACCCGCTACCGCAGCACCGCCTGGTAAAGGGACATCTGTAACAGGGCCTCTTAACCACCAGTTACCTGCTCCAGCTACCCCATTTGTAAAACACCTAAAACTGCTTGCTGCAGGGTCACCAAAAATATAATACAGCGTACCTGAAGGAGCAATATCTTGTGTCTTAAATGCAATCGTCCAAGAACCCGATCCTAAATTGGTATCCCAACCTGTATCCACATAATTTGACGATGATGAGCTTCCTGTTCCTTGTAATGAACCTGCATCACAAATAGCAGGAACTCCTTGTGATAAGGAGCCAAGAATAGTAGCCGTTGCCGTTCCTCCCGGAGGACTTGAAGCCATATTGGTTACTGTGGCACCCGCTTCGTCAAACTTGTAATACAGCAGTTCGGGTATCGCGGCAGGAGCCATATTGGTTGTGTTTGATACCGGTGTTCTGGCAGCAAGCATCGTTGCAGTAGCAACATTTTTTTGTACAATGATCGCCTCGCCTATATCCATCGAGGTGTCATCATTTAAACTGGTCTTTTGAGCTTGTAGGGTTGTAAAGCCTAAAAACAACAAAAGCAGAAAAGTAATTTTTTTCATAATTCTAATTTTATTTTGAAGTTAGTATTGATACGTTTCAAGTTACTGAAAAATGAAGGGTCATGCTAATAAAATTAGACTAATGGAGTGAATATTAGATAAAGTGCACCCATATTGTTATAATCTACGTAGTAACACGTATGAAGAAACAAAAAAAACCGTTCTTTTAGAAAAGAACGGTTTTTTCAGATATTGTGTAAAATGACTATTTAATCATCTCGTAGCTTCGTTTTATAAAGGCCGTAAGATCTTCGCCTTTTAGTAAGTTCTTACTCAGTTTTGCCAAGTCCAAAGCCTGATTTACCAAACGTTCCTTTTTCTTTTTCGTTTTGGTGTTCAAAATTTCTGAAACCAATTCGTGATTGGTATTCACTACAAGATTGTACATTTCAGGCATACTACCCATACCAAACATGCCACCGCCCGTTTGTTGCATCTCCTTCATACGCCGCATAAACTCTGGTTCGGTGATGATAAATGGATTTGCTTTGCTATTTAAAGGTTCCAGTTGTACCGAAAACTTTTCAGCAGGAATTACTTCGGTTAAAAAAGTCTGTAGGCTTTCTTTTTCTTCTTCTGAAAGCTTTGAAATAGCCTCTTCTTCTTTTTTAATCAGATTGTCAATATGGTCGCTGTCTACTCGGACGAAGGCCAGCTTTTCGTTGGCAGACTCCAGGCGCTGAATCAGGTGCGATATGATAGGCGAATCCAATAACAATACCTCGTATCCCTTCTCTTTGGCCGCTTCAATATATGCATGCTGTTCTTGCTTATTCGAAGCATATAGCACTACTAATTTTTCGTCCTTATCGGTTTGGGCATCTTTGATCTTTTCCTTCAACTCTTCGAGCGTGAGGTAGCTATCATCAACCGTAGGATACAACATAAAATCCTGTGCTTTCTCGAAGAATTTTTCTTCGGTCAACATGCCGTATTCAATCACTATTTTTATATCATTCCATTTCTGTTCGAAATCCTCTCGATTGTTATTGAACAAACTCTTCAGTTTATCGGCAACCTTTCGAGTGATATAACTTGAAATTTTCTTTACCGCACCGTCTGCTTGTAAATAGCTTCGGGAGACATTTAACGGGATGTCCGGACTGTCAATCACCCCGCGAAGCATCGTTAAAAACTCCGGTACTATTCCTTCCACATTGTCGGTAACGAAGACCTGATTTTGATACAATTGAATTTTATCCTTCTGAATGCTCATATCATTGGTCAACTTAGGGAAGTATAAAATTCCGGTTAGGTTGAACGGGTAATCTACATTTAGATGAATGTTGAAAAGTGGCTCTTCAAACTGCATGGGGTACAGTTCGCGATAGAATTTTTTATAATCTTCCTCCTCCAAATCGGTGGGTAGTTTGGTCCAGGCCGGATTTGGATTATTTATAATATTATCTACCTCTTTAGTGGGTGCTTTGTCCTCTTCTTTAGCGCCTTCAGGCTTGGGAAGCGTTTCTGTTTTTGTTCCAAATTTGATAGGAACGGGCATGAATTTATTGTACTTCACCAGAAGCTCTCGAATACGAGACTCTTCTAGGAACTCGGTCGAATCGTCTGCAATATGAAGAATTATTTCAGTCCCGCGTTCGGTCTTTTTCGATTTTTTGATGGTGTATTCCGGAGAACCATCACAGGCCCAATGTGTGGCAGGTTCATCTTTATAGCTCTTTGTAATGATCTCTACTTTTTTGGCCACCATAAAAGCAGAATAGAAACCAAGTCCGAAGTGCCCAATAATTCCTGCATCTTTTCCATCCTTATCTTTGTATTTCTCAAGGAATTCTTCGGCACCTGAAAAGGCGATCTCATTGATATATTTTTCAACTTCCTCCTGTGTCATTCCAATCCCTTGGTCGGTAATATGAAGTTGCTTCTTTTCTTTATCCACCTTCACTTCAATTAGGGGATTGCCATATTCCACCTTGGCTTCGCCTATGCCTGTAAGATGCTTTAGTTTTAGGGTGGCATCGGTCGCATTTGAAATTAGTTCACGAAGAAAGATCTCGTGATCGCTGTATAAAAACTTTTTAATTAGCGGAAAGATATTCTCTACCGCTACGTTAATAGTTCCTTTGCTCATTTTAGTATGATTTATGTTGTTATTGTTTCTGAATGACTACTAGGCAAATAAAGTACCAATTACCAGTTTGCTGACACCTTGTCACAATCTTTAAAATTTAACATATTATTGTTTAATGTTAACAATTAATTATTAAACAAAGTTGTATATTTACCGCTGACTAGTGGGATAATAAATTGCTATGAATTTCAAAATTTATTGTTATTATTTTATTGTTTAGGTTGTTACGATTGAGGAGCGAATTTCGCTCCTCAATTTTTTTATTACTTTAAATTATTTCAAGTATTCCTGCGGAATACTTATCTTTCCCTTTCGATTAAATTACAACTACATGTATACGTCAAGAATCACGGGAGTAGGTGCTTACGTTCCCGAAAATGTGGTCACCAACGACCAGCTTTCCAAATTAATGGATACCAATGATGCTTGGATCCAAGAACGTACCGGTATTAAAGAGCGTCGTCATATCAAAAAGGGCGATGGAAATAATACTTCTGTCATGGGGGTAAAGGCCGCAACAATTGCCCTAGAAAGAGCGAATCTAAAACCTGTCGACATCGACATGATCGTTTTTGCCACGCTGAGCCCGGATATGTATTTTCCAGGTGGTGGTGTACAGGTTCAGGAAATGATGGGCATGCGTACCATACCAGCATTAGATGTTCGCAATCAGTGTAGCGGATTTGTATATGCCCTCTCGGTGGCCGATCAATTTGTAAAGACGGGAATGTATAAACATGTATTGGTCATTGGGAGTGAAAACCACAGTGGTGGCCTTGATTTCACCACACGCGGAAGAGGGGTTTCGGTGATCTTTGGGGATGGGGCAGGTGCTGTTGTAGTTTCAAGAAATGAAGATGGAAAGGGAGGTATTTTATCTACGCATCTGCACAGTGAGGGAAAGCATAAAGACGAATTGGCCCTGCAGGGACCAAGTACCAATTATTGGGTGCCACAAATTATTGCCGAGAATCCAACAGAGGATATTCCCTACTATCCGTATATGAACGGTACCTTTGTTTTTAAACACGCCATAGTTCGTTTTTCTGAAGTAATTAAAGAAGGGCTTAAAGCGAATAATCTATCGGTGGAGGATATTGACATGTTGATACCGCATCAGGCAAATTTGCGCATTTCACAGTTTGTTCAGCATAAATTTAGATTGCCCGATGACAAGGTGTTTAACAATATTCAGAAATACGGCAATACAACGGCTGCATCCATCCCTATTGCGCTTACCGAAGCTTGGGAAAAGGGAAAAATAAAAGAAGGAGATCTTGTGGTCTTAGCAGCCTTCGGGAGTGGATTTACCTGGGGCAGCGTCATCATACGGTGGTAATTTCAATAAAATGAAAAAGCCTCCTGAATTTCAGGAGGCTTTTTTGTACCTAATAGGTTTAATTTTTAGAATGGCTAATTCAAATAAATTATAAATATGACATTAGGTAGTATTATATAGACTTCAGAAGTACACTAAATGTTGCACGCACTTTCAAAATTTAACGTTCTTATAACATTTGGTCAATTCCATTAGAAGATGCCACCACTACCTTCTTTCTCTCTGTCATCCCGTGTCTTTCTGGACTTAGCTCTGTATTTTCCACCTCCGAAGCGATACGAAAGTCCTACATATACACTGTTGCTTTCCCAATTGAAAGCACCCACTTGTGCATAGGGTAGTTCTCCTTCAAATCCAAATTTCATCGTATCGAAGATGTCATTATAGTTAATGCTGAAAGTGCCTTTTCCTTCCCATAGGCTATATCGCGCCCCAATATTTACAAAATACATGGGATCCATAGTAAACTGCAAGTTTCTTGCCTTTCCTCTGTAAAAACCAAAGGCCGAAAGTGACAAGTCCTTGGTCACCTTAAAATTGTTAAACATTCTGAAATTATAGGCGACATTGTCTACCTCATAGGTGTCCACAATGATATCGGCAATTGTAGGGTTTTCTATGTTTTCCAATCGTTCGGCTATACCTGTTTGCGTCTGGTTGTACAGATCGAAGCTCGCATTAAAACTCCACCATTTGGTAGGGCGATAATTGCTGGAAAGTTCCACTCCATAGGCCGATGTACTGTCAAAGTTGTCGTAGGTAAGAATCACTTTATTCAAATCGGTTCGGTCAATAAACAGCGCACGATTTATTTCGTCTTCAATTCTTCTGTAAAACACACCGGCTGTAATACTCCCCGATTTAAGGTTACGTGTATAATTCACTTCCATCGAATTTGTAAACTGAGGTTGTAATTGGGTATTTCCAAAAGACGATATCAATGGGGTACTCCATTCGCGAATTGGGTTCACCTGACCAATCCCAGGACGATCTACTCTGCGACTGTAACTCACTTGGAATTGATTTTTTTCATTTGGACTATAGGTGATGTATGCCGAAGGATATACCTGTATATAGTCGTTTTTAAATGAACTTACCGCGTTCGTGTCTGCACGTTCTTCAACACTTTCCAGTCGCGCTCCAATTTGGTATGACCAATTGTCAATTTTGTTGCCGTAAGTTGCGTAGACCGAATAGATATCTCTTTTGTAATCGAAATCGGTATCGGGTGTGTCCACTAAGTCGCCATTGGCGTTAAATGTTTGTCCGTCCGATTTGTACTGTAAATTAGTCTCATACAAATTCGCCTCTAATCCAGCTTCTAATTTAGATGTTTCTGTTAGCGGATTCACATAATCTAAATTCACTGTAAATCGGTCGCTCTCCGTATCAACGGTGTCGGTATAGTCATCTATAACTGAAGCGCCGGTAAAGAACCAATCGGCTATTTCATCATTGCTGTAGGTATTGTAATCGGCTTCTAATTCAATATTATGCCCTTCGGTGGCAAAATCCAGTTTATAATCGAAGTTGTATTGCGATGAAACATTATCGCTGTTATTCAGAAAACGTTGCATGAGATTGAACGAACTATCGTCGTAATAGTTAATATCAACCGATCCATTTGTACCGCCTTCATAGAAGTTCTGATTCGTAAAAAAAGAAAGAGTATTCTTATCGTTCAGATAAAAATCTAAACCAACCTTTGCCAAATTGGACGTGCTTTTGTCCAACATATCGATAAACTGTTCACTGTTTTCTTCCGGGCGAAAAATATGTCCTTGATTGTGATTTTTTGAAACATTATTGCTGAAGTTTCCGTAGAGGTTGAGTTTCCCATTGCGATAATTCGTGTTTAAGGATCCATTGAACTTGGCATTTTCATCGTAGGTCAATCCAACGCTTACATCACCATTAAAACCTATATTCACATTTTTGTGTAGAATAATATTGATAATCCCACTCATTCCTTCGGGATTGTACTTTGCCGAAGGATTTGTGATCAATTCAATTTGCTTAATAGAGGTGGAAGGAATTTGTTTCAGCAACTGTGCTACAGGGACATTCGATAATTTACCATCAACCATTACTCGGACATTTTCATTGCCTCGCATGGATATATTTCCTGTTTGTTGATCTACGCTCACCGAAGGGAGATTGTTCATGATATCGGAAGCGGTGGGTCCGGCGGTAGTAAGATCTTTACCAACGTTAATTACCTTTCTGTCCAACTTTTGTTCGATGGTGGAGCGTTCGGCCACTACCGTCACTTCGTCCAGTGCGGCAACATTTTCCTCTAAGAGAATTGTGCCTAGATCGGCTAGTCGATCTCCACGAGAAATATTTATTTCAGTTTCATAGGTATTATATCCTATAAATTGAACGGAAACGATACTCTTTCCTTCGGGAATATCCTCGATACTAAATTTCCCTTCATCGTTGGTTACACCACCTGTGATAATTTCACCGCTTAATGTCTTGACGGCAATGGTTACGTAGGGAATAGGTTGTTGAAGATTTTTGTCTAGTACAGTTCCGGTAATCTTTCCCGGGTTTTCTGTGGTTGGATCGTTGAAAGCAAATGTTGAGACGCTTAAGAAAAGCGTAAGCAGTAAAAATAACTGTTTCATTTTTTTTGATTAAGTTGTTGTTTGTTCGTTTAAATTGACTTGATGTAATGCTTAGCTTAATACCTTGTATAGCATACTTGTAAAGGATGCTATTTCAAAGTTTTTAAACATTTCCAATAAGACGCACTACTAAAAATCTTGTTACATCAAATTGAAAATTTAACATTTAAAAAAAAACAAGCCCGAAGTCTAGAACCTCAGGCTTGTAGCTTTACTGCTATTATTAACACTAACCATCAACGTAAAATTTTCACAGTAAAGTTAGAAACATTTCTATTCAATAGACGGAGTGGAATAGGAATTGTTACAGGCTTCCGAATATTTAACTAAGTTTTAAGAGTTGGTAAAATAGAGCATTGTAATTTTCCAAAAAATAACACATGAAGAAAACTCTTGTATTGGGCGCAAGTACAAACCCATCTCGATATGCCAACCTGGCGATTCATCGACTAACAGCGGCGGGACATCCTGTAGTTGCGGTTGGGATTCGCAAAGGAGTAGTGGCCGGAATTGAAATCACTTCAGAAAAAAAACCATTCGATCACATTCATACGGTGAGCTTGTATTTGAGTGTAAAGCATCAACCGGAGTACTATGATTATATCTTATCCTTAAAACCTAAGCGTGTAATTTTTAATCCGGGTACCGAAAATGAAGCATTTTATACCCTACTGGCCGAAAACAATATAAAAGCCGAAGTGGCCTGTACACTAGTTCTTTTGGGAACGAATCAATACTAGACCTAAAAAGGTTAATGCACCGTTGAGAATAAGGATAAAGAATCCAAATTCGAAACCGAACCAAGTGCTGCTTAAATAACTGATTAGACCTCCCAAAAAAGGCGTAGCAATTGCTACTGCCGGAACCCAAATATCCTTTACCTGCCATTTGGTGAGCATCCCGTACGCATAGAGTCCCAGCAAGGGACCATAGGTATATCCGGCAAAAGTAAATAGCTTGGCAATCACCGAAGCATCTGCAATGACATATTTAAAAATAATAATCACAAAAATCAGCAATAAGGAGATAAGGATATGGATGCGTTTTCTAATCTGAACCTGCTTTTTTTCATCGTATTTTTTCTCAATATCTAGAATGTCGATACTAAATGACGTTGTTAAGGCGGTTAAGGCGCTATCGGCGCTGGAATAAGCGGCTGCTATTAGACCAAGAATAAAACAAACCGCAATTCCAATACCCAAACCGGATTGCGTGGCGATCGTTGGAAATAAGGTGTCTTTTTGAGCATCAATTCCGTTTTGTTGTGCGTAAACCGTAAGTAACAAACCGAGTGCTAAAAAAATAAAATTGACGATGGTTAGCACAATGGTAAACCAGAACATATTCTTTTGAGCATCCTTCAGATTCCTGCAGGTGAGGTTCTTTTGCATCATATCTTGATCCAGCCCCGTCATGACAATGGCAATAAACGCCCCGCTAATAAATTGCTTTACAAAATGATCTCCGCTCTTCCAATCGTCAAAAAAGAAAATTTGAGACATATCGCTTTCAGCAATAAAACTGAAAAGCGCTCCACCCGAAAGTCCTAGGTTTTCCGAAATATAATAAATGGCCACCCCTACTGCGATTAACATAAACAAGGTTTGAAGGGTGTCGGTCCACACAATGGTTTTGATACCGCTTTTAAAGGTATACAACCAAATAAGTAGGATGGTAATGGTAACAGTAAGCCAAAAAGGTACATTCATGGCATTAAATACCAGTTCCTGCAGGACAATAGCCACCAGATACAGTCTGAAACTCGCTCCCACCACTCTTGATAGCAGAAAGAAAGAAGCTCCGGTTTTATAGGAATAGGTACCAAAACGGCCCTCCAAATAGGTATAAATAGAGGTGAGGTTTAATCGATAATACATGGGAAGTAATACCGTGCCAATGATGGCATAGCCAACAGTATACCCTAAAACCACTTGAAAATAACTGAATTTAGAGGCTTCTACCCAACCGGGCACCGATATAAACGTAACACCACTAAGTGAGGCGCCAATCATCCCAAAAGCAACCAAATACCAAGGAGATTGCTTTCCCGCTTTGAAAAAGTCGGCATTACTGCCTCCTTTGTTGGTTAAGAAGGATACGAGAAGTAAAATACCAAAATAACCGGCAATTAGTAGGAGGATGTGTAACGGCTGCATATTGTTTCCGACTTAACTTGAGAATTTTGGTAAAAATACAAAGTTTGACTATGTAAAAGTTTTATTTTTTAATACTTTTGAGGTTGAACCAATAGTAACCTATTACGAACCAAATATTTACGCTATGAAATATAAATTATTACTTCTTTTCGTATTCCTCTTGTATGCAACGAACTCGCAATCACAAGAGTACCTGCAGATGATTGAGGCTGAAACATTTACTGTGCAAGAAATTATTGACAATGCCGAAGCCTACTTTGCCAACAGAGACAAAGGAAAGGGTTCCGGCTATTACAATTTTAAAAGATGGGAATATTCGGCCAATCGATTAAAGAATGAAGATGGCTATTTGCCTACAGTTGCCGAGCAATTGGCAGAAATTGAAAATTTTAATGCCTATCTCAATAATAACCCCGAAAATGGCCAAATGATGAATGATAATTGGCAGGAATTGGGTCCGGATTATTTTAATCAAACCGCTTCTTGGAGTCCGGGAGTAGGAAGAATTACCAGCGTTGCAATTGATGCTGGAAATAATAACCACATGATTGTCGGTGCAAATACCGGAGGCGTATGGAGAACTACCGATGGCGGTGCCAACTGGACACCTGTTGGAGATTATTTTTCGAACTTAGACGTATATTCAGTAGCCATCGACCCAAATAATTCGAGCACCTACTTTTTTGGTTCTATAAGTGGATTGATCTATAAGTCTACCGATTCTGGCGCAACTTGGAATCAGATAGCCGACTTGAGTAATTCTCAAATAAACAAGATTTTAATTGACCCATCCAACAGCAATAAGATGTTTGCTTGTAGCCAAAACACAGGGTTTTACAGAACAACAGATGGGGGTGCCAGCTGGAACCAGATTACTTCTGATATTAGAGCGTATGATATTGAATTTAAGCCCGGCGATCTGTCTGTGGTGTATGCAACCGGTAATGGATTTCAACGATCGACAGATGGTGGAGCCACTTTTACCACCGTTGGCGGTTTTTCTACAGGCGCTAAAATGATGGGGGTATCGGCCGATGACGCTTCTGTGGTTTATGTATTGGAAGCAAGCGGTAGCTCCTTCGCAGGTCTTTATAAATCTACCAATAGTGGGGTGAGCTTTACTCAACTTAACCATGCCGGACGTAATTACTTTACCTGTGATGCCAATGGGACATCGAGTGGGGGACAGGCACCTAGAGATATGGATATCGCTGTGAATCCAAACGATGTTGATGAAGTTCATATTGCCGGATGTAATACCTGGCGATCTTTGGATGCCGGAGTTAGTTTTACGCTTTCTTCTATTTGGTTAATCGATACAGCAGCCGCCACAAACATTGGTTATTGTCACGCAGATGTGGACATAATGGAATTTGTTAGTAACGGTACTTTATATGTTGGAACCGATGGAGGTATCTTCAAGGCCACCAATACAGGAACTCTTAACTCTAATTACTATACAGACCTTACCGATGGTTTAGGAATTCGTCAGTTTTATAAAATAGGAGTATCTCAAACGCCAGATGTTATAGTGACCGGTGGTTCTCAAGACAATGGTTCTTCTTTTTATACACTTGCCGGAGGATGGAAGGATTGGATCGGTGCTGACGGAATGGAAGGCTTCGTAGATAAAGATAATTCAAGTATAATGTACGGTATGATCCAATACGGAGCTATGTACAGAACAAATAATGCGGGTACATCAATTATTAATTTACCCGAACCTCCTCCGGGGCAGGGTGAATGGGTTTCTCCATTCGAACAAGATCCAACGGTAACCAATACAGTCTATTGTGCCTATAGGAGAGTCTATAAATCGACTACGCAAGGAACCGGTTGGGTTTCTATTTCACAAGATTTTGGAGGGAATTTAGATCATCTAAAAATAGCTCCTTCGAATAACCAAGTAATGTATGTGGCGAATGGAGGCCTGATGTACAAAACTACCGATGGAGGTACAACCAATTGGGTGCAGACTACCAATCCGGGAGGAACCGTTAATTCTATTGCCATTCATCCAACAAATCCAAATAAAGTGGCCGTAGCTGTAAACGGTGGTAATCATGTATTTGTTACAAATGATGGCGGAACCACTTGGCAGAATTATGGCTTAAATCTGCCTAATTTCACAGCCCTTTCTGTTATCTGGGATGATAATGGACACGATGGATTATATTTGGGAATGAACTATGGGCTGTTCTATATTGATGA
>NZ_JAIOHK010000016.1 GCF_019913785.1 Altibacter sp. | reverse complement strand
GCTGAAATATTAAAGGTGATTAAACCAACCAATATTGGTATAAGAATTTTCTTCATGAGGTATAAATTTTGACAAATATAAATTTTAAATTTTAAAGGATAACCAGTTTTTCATATTTTTCAACTCGCTGGTTGGTTAACGTAGATTTCACTGTTATCTTATATACATAGACTCCTTTTCCAATTTTATCTCCAAAATCGTCCAGCCCATTCCACACTATTTCACGGGATAAAAACCCATCTGTATTTACAATTTGGTTTTGTGTCCAAACCACTTTTCCGGTTACGGTAAATACCTGCACCTGTACTTCAAGGGGTTCGAAAGGGCGATTGTGATTAAACCAAAATTCGGTGTAATTCACAAACGGATTGGGGTAATTTAAAACACGTGTAATCTCCAATTTGTCATCACCAGCCACAATAAATTGAATATCAGCAGTTGATGAATTATTATAGACATCCCAAGCCTTAAAGGTAAGGGTATGTAAGCCTTCTTCCAGATCCCTTAATCTGTAGGAAGCCTTTCCTTTCGTAAAATCATCCACCTCGGCTTGGTAGTATTCGTTTACTACAAAGGGGTTGGATTCATCTCCATCCAAAATGGCGATCATATCATGGCCAATACCACTTGCCGTGTTTATTCCATTTTCGTCCTCCAATTTTGCAATAAGAATTGGCGAATCATTGGTAATCCCACCTGAAACAAAACTCTCGTCATTCATAAAAAGTTGGATCAACGGGCCTTGATTGTCTTCCGGAGCGTTTTCATTGAGGCCACCAACTTTAATATCCAAATTAAATCCCGTTTGATCATCGAGCACATTATCCCGTTGCGCATAAAAACTAACCCTGCCGTTGTCTACAGGAATTTGGGCATCCCGTGGCACCACAAATTCAAATTCAAAAGTACCATTGGTAACGGTGGCTTGCCCGTTAAACAATATTTCTCCAAGTGTAATAAAATCCATTATTAACAAATTCCCATTTGAATCTCGTATCCCATCATTCCCGAGAGTCCGTCGCTGCACATTTTTGTCAAACACCTTTGCCTCCAACACGCCGGAATAATCACTTAATAAAGTTCCAAACTCATCTACCACTTCACCTGCCATAGTAACGCGGCCTAATGCTTTAAGCGTATCGGTGGCCTGTGAAATAGGCGTTCCATTTAATGTAGTCAATCTAATTTTCTGTTTTGGAAAGGCCAAATGCATGGCTGGATCTCCTACATAAAAAATCACACGTCGATTGTCATCGCTAATCTGATTTTTGGAAATACGCAAGGCTTCCGCAGGGGTTTTTGGAATATTTTGTCCAAATCCGAATAATTCAGACGCAAGTACAATATTAAATTCAACTCCTAGTGAAACATTAATAGATCTTGTTGTAGTTACCAAAGCAATTGCCCCTCCTTCCTTATTCCAATAGGTAAGTTCCCCCGCTGTGATACGTAACGGATTGTCAAATTTGGTAAATTCGCACGTAACAGTAACAACGCAAGGGAAATTATCTTTATTCTTTAAGTCCTTTGCAACTTCTTTTGAATAAATAAATTCTTTCGCCAAACCGTCTTCCCCTCCATGACCAAAATACGTTACTATAAGGGCTCCAACTTCAATGGCATTCTTAATGGCATCATTAACTTCGGGATATCGGTTCCCGCCGGCAGAAGTTTCCTGTTGATAGGCGTCGGTATGTATTTTCTTTACATTTACAAAAGGTTTCTCTTGTGAAATCTGATCTCCTAAATTGTCAAGATTTACTTGCAATGCGCCAAATTCATACACGGCATCGACGTCATCAGAAATTAGCACGAAGTTATTCCGCCAATTTCCGTACGACGACTTCGATAAATAGTTTTCAATTTTATCGACCATTTGGTTGGCAAGCAACACATTGTCGACTACAATTCTTCCTACAGCAACATCCAACCTGTCGATATCCATAAGATTATCACCTGTTATCGGATCCGGTACTTCACCGCCAATAGTTCCTTCATTGTCATCAACACTTCCAAAAAAATCATCAGACATAAAAGAAGATAGACTGTTGTGGCTTAATAGTCTATGAAATGTGGGCAGTGTATTGTTATTATCCGAAAGCCTATTTTTATAGTCCACCGAAGTATCTCCAAAAAGACATAGATATTGTAAGCGATTCTCTGTGGAGGATGCATTATTATACACATACCGCACCAGATTCCTAATGGCACTGATGTCCTGTTTACCCGAGCTAAACTCCTCGTAAATCTTATCGGTCGTTACAACCTTCACATGCAGTCCGCTTAGGTTCTTATGAAGATTCGCCAATCGTAAAGCGGGTTGTATGAGAAAGGGAGGTGTTATTATTAGATAATCTATATCTTTAAAATTACCGGTTTCATCATTAAAAATAGTTCCCTTTATATCTTGGTTTACCACTTGAGTTTGATTGCTCTTAACCGGTATAAAATAATCATTCGGGTTGATAGCAACATATTGGCGCAGCTCCCCCATATTGGCTTTAAAAGAAAAGGAACCGGCACCATTCGAATTTGCTTTTGCTGAAATGGCACCCGTATTGGTAACATCCCATACTTGAGAAATTTGTGAGGCATTTCCAATTTGATATTCCCCCACACCCGAAAGAACGGCTGAATTCTTATAGCGAAATAGTAACTGTTCTCCGGAGCCTGTTAATCGGCGAAGCGCCTCAACACTTATATAATCCAAATAACCAATGCTTGAAGGATTGCCTCCGTTGTTATAGGTGAGATCCACCGATACGGTTTCCCCAGATGCCGGGATTACCACCGCATTTGAAGTTCTGAAGTCTCTAGTCGAAAACAATTGTGTTCCGCCGATCGTTGAAAACACAATTGGGTTTACGGCAGCTCCATTTATAGAGATCGCCATGGATGTATTGGTCTCGGAAGCCGCAGCGACCTTTATCGCAATATTTAAGGGTTCACCCGAAATGATATTAGGAAACCCAAACTCGAACGATTGTTCGTTTTCAATATCAAATCGGTTGCCATACCATCTTCTTCCTACTTTTCCGGGGCTATCTTCGTTTTGTTCGTGGTATTTATAATCGTGAAACCGATCAATAACATGATCGGGAGCCTGTGAGGGCTCATTCATGGTTTGCACTCGCAATCCGGGAGAATCGCCCACTGTAATATAATAGAAGGCCTCATCTGCATATGGATTTTCATGGGTATCATTTTGAAAATCATATCCAAGGGTACTTATACCATAAAAAAGTATATAATCCCCGGTATCCAAAGAACCATCTTCTTCTCCTATTACTTGTATGGCATTTTCCGGCAGATCCAGAAAGGTAGTCTCTCTATTCAAAAGCGGCAACGACTTGCCTCCATGACCATAAATCTTAATATTTCTGGCATTGATTCCATCCACATTCATCCCTAAGTCCTGCAAAAAACTTCGGTCAATTCGGTGAACGCCTGTTTTTTCAACCTTAAACTTATACCAATTCCCCGTTGCCAATACTGAATTTGTGATCGGCATGCTACCCGCAGAAGAATTCCCATTTTTATAAGTATATGCTACCGAAAAAGAAAGTACTTTTTTATATTGTCCATTGCTCTTTACAATAGGTGTAATGGTAACGAGGGTATAAATAATATCGCGTGCTTTCGAGCTCCCAATACTATATGTAAGCTTCGTGGGAACTACGCTTTTATTAATTTTTTTTAATTCTTCGGAAGTAAGGGAAGCGTACTTGACATTCGTGACCTCCAACGAATTTTCATTAGCAAAACCGGTATCTTCCCATTGAGAGCGGAAACTAATTTTTGAATCTGTTATTGAAAGATTTAGCTTATCTAGGGCCTTCTCACGCGAGAACGCACTATTTTTTTCAGAATCTTTTGAAAAATTTGTTGAAGATGGGCCCCAATCAATTCTAATGTCTTTATTTTGCGCAAGTAAATTTAGAGGAAGCGCAATAATATATGCTAAAAGTAAAATTCTTTTCATCATAACTAGTAACGCTTCAAATATACACTTAGTATGGTTGTTTTTTCAAACTTTTCGATAATTAGGTGTATATATAATATTTACGAAAGTAATACGTTAAGAATACGGTCGGTGTTGAGTCACCGAACCTTGTGGCATATTAATATTTAAAATATTATTGTGCTTTTATCGTTAATTGTTATATTGCGAACCCAATTTTTTCATATTTGAAACTATGAACTTTAGAAAAAACCTAGCATTACAGCTATTTATTGCAGTAGTTGCAACTTCCTTATTTATAAGTTGTAACAAATCTAGAGACTACAAGAACAGCTCCAGAGCTACCGGATGGAAGATGAACTCCAAAGAAGGAGGATTTCAGTATAATCCAAAAGCAAAAGAACAGGAAACCGGCCCCGGTTTAGTGTTTATTGAAGGCGGAACGTACACCATGGGTAGAGTGCAGGATGACCCAATGCACGACTGGAACAATTCCCCCAACCAACAGCACATTCAATCCTTTTATATGGATGAAACCGAAGTGACCAACCTTATGTACATGGAGTACTTAGATTGGATCAAACAGGTTTTCCCTCCATCCGATGAGAATTATCGCCGTATTTATGACGGCGCTGTACCAGATACTTTGGTATGGAGAAATCGTTTGGGTTATAACGAAGTGATGACCAATAACTATTTACGCCACCCTGCTTATGCCGACTATCCTGTTGTAGGAGTTAGCTGGGTACAGGCAGTTGAATTTAGTAATTGGAGAACAGATCGTGTGAACGAACTAATCCTAGAAGAAGAAGGAATTACCACCAGAAATGCACGCTACGAAGTAGAGGCCGGTGAAACCTTTAGTACTGAAACCTATCTGAATTCACCAACACTAACCTACGGAGGTAACGATTCCATTACCCGAGGCGGTAAAAGATCCGAATCACTTGCAAAAAGAAGTAAAGACAGTACCAATTTATACGTTCAAAGAAAAGACGGATTACTCATGCCGGATTATCGTCTACCAACCGAATCGGAGTGGGAATATGCGGCACTAGGACTGGTAGGACTACGTAGCTATAACGTATATAGAGGTAGAAAAAAATATCCATGGGACGGTCAATACACCCGATCTGGAAAAAGAAGATCACGTGGGGATCAATTGGCTAACTTCAAACAAGGTGATGGAGATTATGGCGGAATTGCAGGCTGGAGTGACGATGGAGCCGATATTACTGCACAAGTAAAGTCATACGAGCCAAACGACTATGGGCTTTATGATATGGCCGGAAACGTAGCCGAATGGGTTGCCGATGTGTATCGACCTATCGTTGATGATGAATTCAATGACTTTAACTACTATCGTGGAAACGTATATACAAAGAACGCGATTGATAAGGATGGAAAAGTAAAAATTGTCACGGCCGATTCGATCGTTTACGATACGTTAAGCAATGGTAAAATTGTTGCTAGAAACTTACCGGGAGAGATCTTACAGGTTCCGGTAGACGAAGCAGAAACCTATTTAAGAACCAATTTCTCAGAAAGTGACAATCGTGATTATCGCGATGGTGACAAACGTTCTACACGATACTTCTCAACATTTGGTGACGACTCAGAATCTGAAGTTGAAGATTCCAAACGTATGTACAATTCTCCTCAACATCAAGTTTTTGCAGATAGTACCGGTAATTTGGATCGTCAATATGATAAATCAACCAAGAGAACAACCTTGGTAGATAATCAAGTGCGCGTGTATAAAGGAGGTTCATGGAGAGACAGGGATTACTGGTTAGATCCAGCCCAACGACGTTATTTTCCACAAGATATGTCTACCGACTATATTGGCTTTAGATGTGCCATGTCGCGTGTAGGTTCAAAATCTAAAAAAGGTAAACGACCAAGAAATTAAATAGTTATAGTTTCAAATATAAAAAGCCCTTTTGAATTCGTTTCAAGAGGGCTTTTTTAGTATTTTTAATTTGTATGAAAATTGAATTATTACATCGCCATTTCTTGGAAAGCACAGGTGTTTGTACAGACACCCGTAAAATAATCCGAGGATGCCTTTTTTTTTGTCTGAAAGGAGACAATTTCAACGGTAATAAATTTGCTCAAGAGGCCTTGGATAAAGGAGCCTATAAAGTTATTATTGATGAATTACAGTACCACAAAAATACCGGAGAGACCATCCTTTCAAAAAGCGCCCTCTCCCTACTTCAGAAATTAGCATCCTATCACAGACAACAACTAAAATTGCCTATTATCGCCTTAACGGGAAGCAACGGTAAAACAACAACCAAAGAGCTCATAAACGCAGTCTTGTCGCAAAAGTTTGAAACAGTTGCCACACAGGGGAATCTAAACAATCATATAGGGGTGCCACTTACCCTTCTATCGATGAAAGAAACAACAAAAATGGGTATCGTGGAAATGGGCGCCAATCATTTAAAAGAAATCGAACAACTTTGTGCCATTGCCTATCCTGATTATGGCTATATCACCAATTTCGGAAAAGCGCATCTAGAAGGTTTCGGCAGTATACAAGGCGTGATTCAAGGAAAAACCGAATTGTATAAGCACCTGCAAACGCATCGAAAAATGGTTTTTGTCAACGCCAATGATGCCGTACAAATGCAATATTCAAAAGGGATAAAGCGCTGGACCTTCGGTAATGAACAACAGGACTGTTACATTCAGCTAAAAGATGCCACCAATAAGCTTCTTGTTACATATAATGGCGTACAAATACAAAGTAACCTTATTGGCATTTATAACTTTCACAATATAGCTGCCGCAATTGCAATGGGAGAATACTTTAAAGTCCCAGTCGAAAAAATTAAAAAAGCAATTGAGCAATACACGCCTACTAATAACAGATCGCAATTACTTGAAAAAGGTGCGCATTCAATTATTTTAGATGCCTATAATGCCAATCCAACGAGCATGATGGCTGCGATTGAAAATTTTAAGCAGGCTGCAGGGAAGCATAAGGTATTGTTCTTAGGAGATATGTTCGAATTAGGTGAAGAAGCCGAAGCCGAACACCAACATATTACATCCTATTTAGACGCGAACCCCATAGGCAAAACCTTTTTAATAGGCAGTAATTTCTATAAAACCAAAACGGAGGCCGGGCATATTACCAAAATGGAATCGTTTGAAGCGCTTCAAGCCCATTTGAACCGGCATTCCCTAAAAGACAGTTTTATTCTCATAAAAGCCTCCCGAGGGATGGCCCTAGAGCGTATTTTGGAGTTACTTTAAGGAATTAATTTGAGTAAGTGGGCATAGAAAAGTGTAATTACAAAACAAGCCAGTCTTTTATTTCATAATAGAATTAACGAATTCCATCACTTTTAACATACATTTTTGTTAAATGCCCTTCTCTAAGGTTAAACCTAGTTAATTACAATGAATATCTACATTATCATGTTATATTGAAGAGGAACAACAGTTCTTTCACTAAGAAGAGGAACAACAGTTCTTTCACTAAGATGAACAGAAAGATGTAAATAGAGAAGAAATCGATATTCCTTCTTCATATAAACCCCACCCATAAAAAATCAATTTCATATTTAAAATGAAGCTGATAGTAATAGGAAATAACAAATAAAGAGTACAACACCTCTTTGTTGAAAGTGAATTTTCACAGGTGAAAAAGAAAAATCAATTATTAATTTTTAAAATCATAAATAAAATGTCAAATAACAATCAAAATTTAATTGCAGGACTTTTAAGTGGAGCGGCGATCGGCTTAGCCATTGGGATACTATACGCACCAGATAAAGGTTCAAAAACAAGAAAGAAGATAAAAAGAAAGGCTAATCAAGCCAAAGACAAGGTTGTTCACTCGGCTCAAGACATAAAAGACAACATGATAGATAAGGCACAAGAATGGCAACATCAATTGGCTGAAAGGCTAAAAAAAGGTGCTACCGTAGAGGAAGAACTTGACAATCTTGTCACTAGCGTGGGATCTAAAACAGATGATGTGATTACAGCATTGGAAAAGAAACTGGCTGAGCTTAAAAAGAAGAATCGTAAAGTCGCTTTAAACAAATAAAAACCGCTATGAATCTTTTAAAGACTTTTAGTAAAGCTATAAATAATAGTGCGTCTTTAACCCAGGAATATACCGACCAGGAACTGGAATATCTTAAATTAAAGGTGTTTTACCATCTGGCAAAGATTTCGGTTGGGCTTGTTAAAAAACTCGTGCTTGGAATCGTATTCTTGTTATTTTTCTTTTTCTGTTCCATCGCACTATCACTTTACCTTGGGGCAGTAATTGGTAGCACTCCAATAGGCTTTTTAATAACAGCAGGAATATACCTAGTTATAGGCCTTATAATGTACATTCGCCGACATGGAATAGAAAAGTACGTCGTGAAAAAACTATCATCCAACTATTTTCAGATATGAGAAATTATAATTCATTAAAAGAAATAGCTTTCGACTTAAAAAAAGTTGATCTAAGGCGTCAAATTGCCAAGGAAGAGCTGATACTCAGTTATAATAATATAGGTTACAAGCTCACTAATAATATCATTACCAATACTTTATTAAAAACAGGAAAAACCTTAATTACTGGTTTCATTATGAAGCGGATTTTGTAAAGAGAAATCTTTGAATATACAGCAAATTTTGTTTTTATCGTTCTAGACGATAAAGAATTACCTGCGGTGATCCAGATAAAAACCACTACTGCAAATAGAAAATACAGCATATTGCACATGCTGTTATTTTTTAATTTCCTACGAATCTATAAAACTTCGTTTTCCGATTTCTCGGAAATTAAAAAATCCATTCGCCCTGCGAATGGATTTTCTGCTTGATGTGGGTCATACTGGATTCGAACCAGTGACTTCCACGTTGTCGACGTGACACTCTGAACCAACTGAGTTAATGACCCGGAAGACGCAAATATACTATAAAACCGTAATCAGAAACAAGTATTTTCTTATAGAATACTTTCCAGTTTCCTTGTTTCAAACCACTCCTTCAAGCCAAAGGCTTGGGGTTCTCGAAATATCCAATGGGATTACTTCCGTGATCCCTATGATGAAACCACTTCTGCAAATACAATCCCATGCGCTATGCGCATTGTGATTTTTGTTTACTCAAACCCTTCAAGCCAAAGCTTGGGGTTCTCGAAAACAAAAATCCCGATGAGAATTTCTCATCGGGATGGTGCTTGATGTGGGCAATGAGGGATTCGAACCCCCGACCCCCTCGGTGTAAACGAGGTGCTCTGAACCAACTGAGCTAATTGCCCTACTTGTTAGCGGTTGCAAATATAGGCTAGTTTTTAATACTCGCAAACAATTATTTCAAAAAAATCATAAAACTTCTGCAACCACAAACGTACTTCCCCCCACATAAATAAAGTCATCTTTGCCTGCAATTTTAAGTGCCGCTTTATAAGCCTTTTTTACAGTGACAAACACCTCACCATATAATTGATGGTCAGCTGCTTTTAAAGCTAGTTCATTCGCATCTAATCCCCGTGGAACGTTCGGTTTACAAAAATAATAAAGAGCGCTTTTCGGAAACAGCGGCAACAGCAGTTCTAGGTCCTTATCATTGACGGCTCCCAAAACAATATGCAGGTCTTTAAAAGATTCTTGTGCAATCTGTTCAAACACCACAGCGAGCCCTTCCTTATTATGTGCCGTATCACAAATGACCTTTGGATGTTCCTGCAATTGCTGCCAACGTCCCAACAATCCGGTATTTTTTACTACCTTTTTCAGGCCTTCTTTTATAGCCTTTTCTGAAAGCTTCCATCCGCTGTTTTTTAAGAGCCGCAATGTTGTCAATACCGTCCTTCTATTCTTCTGCTGATAATTTCCCAGTAAATCTGAAGTATACACCCCATGATCCATCATTTCCGCAAAAATGATCGCGGCCTTTTTCTCCTTGGCGATTTTTAAAAAAACGGCTTTCGTTTCTGGAACCGATTCACCAATAACAACCTGCACCCCCGTTTTTATAATTCCGGCCTTTTCCGAAGCAATCTCTGCCAAAGTTGAACCCAAGAATTGCGTATGGTCCATTCCTATATTTGTTATGACGGAAACCTCCGGACTGATAATATTCGTACTGTCCAATCTGCCTCCCATTCCTACTTCAATAACCGCAATATCCACCTGTTCCTTTCGAAAATAATCGAATGCCAAACCTACGGTCATTTCGAAAAATGAAAGTTCATTTTTTTCAAAAAACAACTTGTGTTTTGTTACGAACGTCGAAACCATCCGCTTTGGAATTACTTCCCCGTTAATTTTTATACGCTCCCGAAAATCCTTCAGATGGGGCGACGTATATAGGCCTACCTTGTATCCTGCTTCCTGAAGCACGGAAGCCAGCATATGACTTGTAGATCCCTTGCCATTGGTTCCGGCGACGTGAATGGTTTTAAAATGATGTTCGGGATGTGCTAGATAATCGGTTAACAACAATGTATTGGAAAGGTCTGCTTTGTAGGCAGCACTTCCCACACGCTGGTACATGGGTAATTGTGCAAATAACCACGCTATGGTATCGGAATAGTTTATGACTTATCCTATTTTATGAGTAACCTTTTTGTAGCCTGCTTTTTCCCCTGCTCGATCTTAACAAAATACACTCCCTGAGGCAGCTGAGAAATGTTTATGGTAAAAGTGCTATTGGGTTCTGAAAAATATTGCATAAGTACTCTTCTACCTAATTGATCGAATATGACAACCGCCGTATTCGCCGAACTTTTTGGAAGTTTAATATGTACCATTTCCGAAGCCGGATTAGGATATACGACAACTTCAGTTTTAAATAAATCTTCTTGAGTTCCTAAAACCACACCCGAGATATCCAATTTATAACTGGAACGACCATAGGTTCCGGCATATAGATATTGTGTTCCTTCATGCAGGCACAAATCGTTTACTACTACCGAGGGCATATTTTCTCCTAGCACTTCCCAGCCAAAACCTTGATTTCCGGAGGCAAGCACCCCAATATCGGTTCCAAGGTAGAGATTACCGTGCATGTCTTGTTCAATATCGTTTATAGGAATATCTGGTAAATTGGTCGTAATATTACTCCAAGAGGCTCCATTATTGATACTTCGGTAGACATGTCCATCATCTTCCCCATAACGATACCCAGAAAATGTGACATAGACCGAATTGATATCATCGCGAGACGCTAATACCTTGGTAACCCATCGGTTTGGCAAGGCAGTGGAAATATTGGTCCAATTGGCACCCCCGTCTTGCGTGACCCATACATTGCCATCGTCTGTACCTACATAAATAGTATCTGTATGAATTGGTGAGACACTAATACTGGTAATGGTACCAAAAGTGAGATTACCACCACCACTACCATTGGTAAGATCAGGACTAATAGCATTCCACGAAGATGCCCCGTCTGTAGATTTATAGAGCTGATTTGCTCCAAAATATAGAATTTGTGAGTTTATAGGGTCTAGAACAAGGGGTGCATTCCAATTATTTCGGGCACCTAATCCATTTACTACCGTTGAAAAATTTGCGCCATTATCAATAGATTTATAGACATTTCCATATTGAGACATCGTATAAATAATATTGGTATTTGTGGGGTCCACCAAAGGTTGAAACCCATCACCTCCGGTAAGAAAATCCCAATTGCCTATATCTCCGGTGGTGGTTCTTTGCGTTCCGTTGTCCTGATAACCACCATACACTTTATCCGCATTTTGAGCGTCTACGTGAATTCTGTAAAATTGGGTAATGGGCAATGAATTATCTTTTACGTAACTATTTCCGCCATTACTACTTTTGTACATTCCTCCATCATTACCCAAAAGTACTTGCCCTGGCACCGAAGCATTAAATGCAATGGCGTGCTGGTCTACGTGTACATTTGTAAATGTTGACGACCAGGAGGCTCCTCCGTTGGTCGATTTATAATTGTCGAATCCTGAATAATAAATAGTGTTCTCATTGGTTGGGTCTATAAATAACCCCCCAAACCACCACTCATAGGAGGCACTGCTAATATCACCTGAATTTACTTCTGTCCATGAATCTCCTCCATTGGTTGTTTTATATATACCTTCAATTCCGGTTTGATCTGTGAAATGGACATACAAAACATTCGGGTTCGACTGCGAAATATCGATACTAATACGTCCTAATACAGACCCCGCTGCTGGCAGACCATTGGTTAAAACAGTCCAAGTATCTCCTCCGTCGACAGAGCGATAAAGTCGTGAAGTTTCTCCAAAGTACTGATTTCTATTGGGCCTTCTCACGCGTTCCCAACTCGCGGCATACACAATATCCCCATTGGTCGGATGGATTGCCATATCGATCACTCCGGTTGAATCGCTTACAAATAATTTTTGTTCCCAGGTATCTCCATCGTCTGTCGATCTGTACACACCTCTATTGCTATCATTTCTGAACAAGGGTCCCATTGCACCAATCAGGATCGTATTGTCGTCGTTAGGGTCAAGCACTATTTTTCCTATGCTACCTACATCCGGAAGTCCTTTCACCTGCCATGTGAGTCCGCCATCGATACTTTTATAGATCCCATCACCATCGTAAGCCAAAGATCCTCCTCCAGCATTCACCTCTCCGGTACCTACCCAAACAATATCAGTATCGTTTTTGGAAATTTCTATATCGCCTATCGACAAGAATTCTTGTTCATCGAAAATAGGCTGCCAAGTAGCACCGGCATTGGTGGTTTTAAAAACCCCTCCGGAGGCTGCCCCTACATAGTACGTTTGTGCCTGGTCTATTGGAATTTCGATATCGGTAATACGCCCACCAACGTTAGTGGGTCCTGCAAATTCCCATAAAAGGCCTCCGCTGGTATGTTCTGCCACATTTTTTTTCCACTGAATGGCCTCGGAATAGGCATTGGTTTTGATCTCACCTGTTGGATAGGCACGTTGCATAAACATATAGTCGTGCGGGAATTTCTCAACGGTTTCTGAAGAATTTTCAGCTAGCTCCTTTTTAGTAGTTGACGTACATCCCATCACTAAAAAGCCAAGCAAACAAAGTAGGTAATAACGAATCATAGCTTCTTGTTTAAGAAGCCTAAAGATACTGAAAAATGTCTTGAATTAAGTTCCTAAGCTACTGTGAAAGTGTAAAACGGTAGATGATCTTTCCAATCTGTTTTGCAGGCGCCTTGTCGTCACTGTTGAATCGAGTTGCCAAAGCGGCACGCTTCGCCGGCTCCAAAAGGCATTTTGAGTTGTTGGTTGTACCACGAACTCCGGCCGTAGCACTGATCACTTTCCCATTGCGATCCACCTCTATACTCACAACTACAGTCCCGGCCTCATTACAGTCTTGAACAAATTTTTCTTTATTCAACGCCTTTCTTCCACCGAGCAGGTAGTTTCCATCACCATCTAATCCTTTTCCCGTTCCGTAATAACTACTCGCGTTAGGATCTCCGTTAGGATTGCCTTTATCACCCGGTGTATCGTCATTTCCTTCGCCTCCTTTTTGTGTGCCATCGCTTTTGGGACCATTGATCAAGCTGGAAAGCGCATCACTGGTAGATTTATCGGGTTTTGGGTCCGGTTTTTTTGGAGGATCCTTCTTAGGTTCTACTTTTTTTGGCGTCACGTTTTGTTGTTTCTTGGTTTCTTCCTGTTTAATCACCGGGGCATCCTCCTTGTCCTGTGTAACGACTTCTTCTTTTATTTCGGACTTGGGTTGGGTGACCGGCTCTGCCTCGGCTTGTTTGGGCGCCGATTTGATCGCTTCGGTGGGTTGGATGTTACCCGTACCGGTATCTGTAGTTCCAAAATTCACTGCAATACCTCGTTCCAAGGGTGGATCTAAATAGGTCATCCCTACATAAAATAGCAGAATCAGGATAATCACGTGAAGAATCACCGTGATGGTCATGCTTTTTCTTTTATGTGAGGTATCTAAGAGTTGCAAGGTTTGAAATTATAATTTAAAATAATATAACATTTAGTGTGCCAGATTGCGTTAAGGATTGAGGCAAGCTACCCCGCCTTTGCTGGTTGGCTTCAGGTGGGCAGGCGTGTAGCGCTGAAAGCCTGACCCCGCAACCGCGGGGGAACGCCCTAATTGGGCCTAACCGCCAAGACGACCTTATAATTATTTTTATTGGCGATGTCCATCACGAAGACAGCATCTTCGATTGGGACTCCCTCTTCGGCGCGCAAAATAATGGTGGGCTCTTTTTGTCCCGCCAAGGCGATTTTAAGTTCTTTCTCTATACTGTATTCTGAAACGCGTTCCTTATTTACGTAATATGCCCCATCCTTTGTAATACTTACCGAAGCTTTCTGAACATTGGAACTCTTTCCTTTGGCCTTTGGCAAAATAAGGTCTAGTGCATCCGGGGTGATAGCAGGTGAGGTCAGCAAGAAAAACACCAACAACAGAAATACGATGTCTGTCATGGAGCTCATGCTAAATTCGGCACTTACTTTATTTCTTCCGCGTAAATTCATTAGGCAGGTTCGTTTAACATATCTAAAAAGTCGACCGCTGTGGCTTCCATTTGATGCACCACCTTATCGGTTCTTACAACTATATGATTATAGCCCATATAGGCGATAATCCCGACGATTAATCCCGCGACTGTGGTGGTCATTGCTGTGTAAATTCCTTCGGCCAATGATCCCATTTCTGCCTGTCCACTGCTTGTTGCCAATTGATGAAAGGCCAATACCATTCCGATTACAGTACCTAAAAATCCAATCATAGGGGCGGCTCCGGCGATGGTGGCTAAAATACTTACATTCTTTTCCAATTTATAGACTTCCAGTCGGCCGGCATTTTCGATAGCGGTATTGATATCTTCCAAAGGGCTTCCAATTCGGGAGATCCCTTTTTCAGTCAACCGGGAAACCGGGCTATTTTGTTGGGCACAAAGCACTTTTGCTGCTTGGATGTTTCCTCCGGCAACGTGATCACGTATTTGATTCATAAAATTGCTATCCATTTTGGAAGCTGCTTTTATGGCAAAGACCCGTTCGAAATAGATATAGACTGCAACGAATAGTAGGATAAAGAGGACACCAATGATCACTTGGCCTCCCACACCGCCATTCATAAGCAGTTCCATTATTGAAAGTGTTTTTTCGGTGACTTCAGGTTCTAATTCCTGAATAGCAGGATCTACACCCTCTTGCATTAAGAAGTTTAGCATAGGTACGTTTGATTTTAATGAATAACGGGATTCGTTTCTAGAAATTGTTACGCATGGTGAAATATAACTCGCTCAATCAACAGAAAGACTCCTGCACCGGCAGCAAAGCCAATAAATGCTAACCAGGCTACCTTTTTAAGGTACCAGATAAAGTCGATTCTTTCCATTCCCATGGCGGCAACTCCTGCTGCGGAACCAATGATTAACATACTTCCTCCTGTTCCGGCAGAATAGGCTATAAAGTGCCATAATACCGAGTCGGTAGGTGATTCGAACATTCCAATGGAGGCAGCCACCAGCGGTACGTTATCGATAATGGCAGAAAGTACTCCTAGCAGCATTACAACCACATCCAGATTAGGGATGGCTTCTCGCAATACTTCGGCCAAATAACGCAGGGTTCCTACTTCTTCTCCATGTACGACTCCGTATACCAGACTTTCTAATCCGGCTACTGCCATAAGAATACCGAGGAAAAATAAGATGCTGGAGATTTCGATACGAGATAAGGCTTTGTGAGCCGAATACAAATGACGTCGTTCTTTACTGAAGTCTTCTTCGGGATGTATGTATTCAGAAACCAACCAAACAACACCTAATGCAAGCATCATTCCCATATATGGAGGCAGGTGCGTAAGCGTTTTAAAGACGGGTACCGAAACGATCATTCCCAGACCTAAAAATAACATGGTGCGGCTACTCAATAATTTTTCAGCTTCCATATCTTCTTCGGCATCTACTTCAATATTCCCTCTAAAGGGTTTTAAATAACTAGCAACGAAGAAAGGCAATATAAAGCAAACGATCGAAGGAATTACAACAAACTCAATAAGTCCGGCTGCCGTAACCTTATTGGCAATCCAAAGCATCGTCGTGGTGACATCACCAATGGGTGACCATGCTCCCCCGGCATTCGCGGCAATGACCACCATGGCCGCATACCAGATTCTATCTTCTCTTGTGTGAATTAATTTTCGCAGTAAAGTAACCAAGACAATCGTAGCTGTTAAATTGTCTATGATAGCAGAAAGGAAAAAAGCTAATATTCCTATTATCCATAGCAACTTTTTCTTACTTTTTGTTTTTACAGCTCCTTTTAATACTTCAAAACCTCGATGTAAATCGATAATTTCGACGATTGTCATGGCCCCAATCAAGAAAATTAGGATTTCGGCGGTTTTTCCTAAATGATGCAACAGGGTTCCATTGAAACCTTCTTCGGCATGTTCGCCTCCTTTCAGAAAATTAAAGGCTTGCTCCTCTGTATTTATCACATCGAACCAGCCACTATAGAATCCCACAGCCAAAACAGCCCATATCAAAGCCGCCATTATCAAAGCCGGAACGGTTTTATCCAATTTTAACGGATGCTCTAACGTGATTGAAAGGTATCCTATAATAAATATTAAAATGATGATTGATTCCATAGGTAGTGAGATTCTTTAAACGAAGCTTCTAAATTAACTGTTTTAAAGCAATTTCGAAAGCAGTTCTACTAATGTTTGTTTTTGTACTGTTGTTATCGAAGGTATTCTGAATAGCATTTTTTATAGTCATGGAGGTGTCGTTAAAAATGGCCTCATCGGTCATTTGTACTTTGCGCTCCATAAAATAGGCAAAGACACGTGCCATTCCGCAGTTACTTATAAAATCCGGGATAAGGCTAACGCGCTCATCGGTATACTCCATAATGGGTCCGAAGAATATTTCTTTATCGGCAAAAGGCACGTTTGCACCACAGCTTATCACTTCCAATCCCGTTTCCATCATCGAAGCAATTTGTTCTTTCGTAATCAATCGAGATGCCGCACAAGGTGCGAATATTTCACATTCCAGCGTCCATATTTTATGATTGATCTCTTCAAAAGACAACATGTTTTCGGCCATCAGTTTATTGCCGTCCTTCACCAAAAACAAGCGTCTCATATCTTCAAATGAAAATCCATCCTGTTTTATAATTCCACCGGTTCTGTCGATAATTCCTACTACCTTAGCTCCCATTTGAGATAGATAATAGGCCGCAGATGATCCCACATTCCCAAATCCCTGAACCACAGCTCGTTTCCCTTGCACACTTCCGCCGTAAATATCGTAGTAATGACGCACAGCTTCCGCTACGCCGTATCCGGTAATCATATCGGCTACGGTATATTTTCGTGAGACATCTGGTGAATAATGGTTATTTTCCAAGACTTTGATCACCCCTTGACGTAATTGCCCAATACGATTGATCTTATCGGCTTCGGTAGGTGTAAAATGGCCAGTAAAAACACCTTCTTGAGGATGCCACACCCCGCTTTGCTCCGTAATCGGAATTACCTCGTGTATTTCATCTACATTTAGATCGCCTCCTGTTCCGTAATACGCTTTCAATAATGGAGACACTGCCTTATACCAACGTTCCAAAACTCCTTTTTTACGAGGATCATGCGGGTCGAAATTGATGCCCGATTTGGCTCCACCAATGGCTGGGCCTGAAACGGTAAATTTCACTTCCATGGTTTTAGCCAGCGACAAAACTTCATTCATATCTAAGCCCTGACGCATACGCGTGCCTCCTCCGGCCGCACCGCCACGTAGTGAATTGATTACGGTCCAACCTTCGGCTTCGGTTTCGGGGTCATTCCAATGGAAAACTATTTCGGGATCTTTATTTTCGTACTTTTTAAGTAGTTCCTTCATTCAATCGCGTAGTTAAGGGAGCAAATATAAAAAATTGAAGAAGGCTTTGTAATATTTTAGGTTTATTTTATGGAAAGTATATAATTCCGCAGGAATGATCTTTCTGCGCACCTGTCACACTTGACAAACAATTTACCTCATTGCGAAGTTTTAATACCCCGAGTAATCCGAAGATCAGGGCTTCTTTAAACTCTATTATTTCGGGAGTTGGACGAATTAATCGCATGTTTTTTATTGTCTGAATTCTGGAAATAAGATAGTCGTTATAAGCTCCGCCACCGGTAACCAATACGGAAACACCTTCCCGACACCGATCTGCAATCTGCATTGCGATATGCTCTGTACAGGTTGACAGGATATCCATGTTCGATAGTCCTGAGTCATTCAACAGTGGAAATATAAACTCCTTTACCCATTCCAATCCGAGGGATTTTGGAGGTGCTATTTTATAGTAGGGAAGCGAATTTAATTGTCGTAGCAATGCAGGGTTTACTATGCCTTGAGCTGCCAACTCCCCCCCTTCATCATAAGGTTTTCCTAATTTTTCGGCAAAGGGATTTAGCACTATATTTACAGGACAGATATCGTGCGCGATTCTATTTCCGTTCATTTCCGAAGAAACATTGGCAAAGCCACCCAGATTGAGACAATGGTCGTACTCCCCAAAAAGCAATCGATCTCCAATAGGCACCAAGGGCGCTCCTTGTCCACCCAAGGCCACATCCTGAACTCTAAAATCGCACACCACAGTTTGACGAATCCGTGTGGCTAATTCGGGAAGATTTCCAATCTGAAGGGTAATTCCCTGATCTGGTCGATGTAAAATGGTATGCCCGTGACTGCAAACGGCGTCGAGACCTTGTATACCCTGTTTTTTTATAAATGCTGAAATAACCTCAGCAAGAAATTGGGTGTACGTTGAATTGAGCTGTTGTAGCTCAGCTTCGGAAAAAGAAATAGCTTCTTTTAGCCTGCTTTTCCAAGAATCGGAATATGCAATGGTTTCGGCATGAAGAATTTTAAAATCCCAAACTTGGTCTTCAGAAAGAGAAAAAGCGAGTTCGGCAACGTCGATACCATCCAAGGAGGTACCGCTCATTACACCGAGAATATGATAGTTATTTTTGCTCAAACTTCAGAATATTTCTAGGAATTAAAAGTACTATTCAATTATTAAAAATTCGAAATGATACTTGTTAAGTTTTTAATCTTGCAAAGATTGTTATCTATTTTGGAATTTGGTATTTGAGTTTTCTTATTTTTAGGGGTATCTTTGCAGCACTTTGTAAACTACAATTAACCCGTACCCTATTATGGATTTTAGCCTTTCTGAAGAACACATAATGATCCGAGATGCAGCGCGTGACTTTGCGAGAACCGAATTACTCCCAGGTGTGATCGAACGCGATAACCTGCAGAAATTTCCAACCGAACAGGTGAAGAAAATGGGTGAATTAGGTTTTTTAGGCATGATGGTAGATCCAAAGTACGGCGGAGGCGGTATGGACACGGTTTCTTATGTGTTGGCGATGGAAGAGCTCAGCAAGATTGATGCCTCGGCTTCGGTAGTAGTTTCAGTAAATAACTCCCTTGTGTGCTATGGTTTGCAGGCATACGGAAGTGAAGACCAAAAACAAAAATATCTGACAAAACTCGCCACGGGTGAGTCCATCGGGGCCTTTTGTTTGAGCGAACCGGAGGCGGGAAGTGATGCCACTTCGCAAAAAACCACGGCCATAGACATGGGCGACCACTATATACTGAATGGCACCAAGAACTGGATCACCAACGGAGGAACCGCTGATTATTATTTGGTCATTGCACAAACAGATAAAGAAAAGGGACATAAAGGAATTAACGCCCTAATTGTTGAAAAAGGCTGGGACGGATTCGAAATTGGCCCGAAGGAAGACAAGTTAGGAATTCGAGGCAGTGATACCCACTCTCTTATCTTTAACGATGTGAAAGTTCCTAAAGAAAATAGAATTGGCGCGGATGGTTTCGGATTTACATTTGCCATGAAAACCTTGAGTGGTGGGCGAATAGGTATTGCCGCCCAGGCTTTGGGAATTGCAGCCGGGGCTTACGATCTGGCCCGTGAATATTCTAAAGTGCGAAAGGCATTCGGCACCGAAATATGTAACCATCAAGCGATTGCCTTTAAATTGGCCGATATGCATACCTCCATTGAAGCGGCTCGTCATCTCGTGATGAAGGCTGCCTGGGATAAGGATCAAGGAAAAGATTATACCATGAGTGGTGCTATGGCAAAATTATATGCTTCGCAAGTCGCTATGGACGTTACCGTAGAGGCGGTGCAGGTTCATGGCGGAAACGGTTATGTAAAAGAATACCATGTGGAACGCTTAATGCGGGATGCCAAAATCACGCAGATCTACGAGGGTACCAGTGAGATCCAAAAAATTGTAATTTCGAGAGGGTTGTTGCGGGATTAGTATAGACACCGTGTCAAGCACTTCGCGACAAAAAATACACTCCCTTGTCATTCTGACGAAAGTCAGAATCTATGTGACCTTAGAAGTAACAGGAATGATGGACGCCGTGTCAAGCACGGCGTGACAAATCAAGGAAGAGAAAAAAAAGAGACGCTGCACCAAGCACGGCGTGACAAGAAACACACTCCCTTGTCATTCTGACGAAAGTCAGAATCTATGTGACCTTAGAAGTGACAGGAATGATGGACGCCGTATCAAGTACGGCGTGACAAAAAACACTTTTCAAGTACAGCGTGACATACCCTTGTCTTTCCGTGCTTGACACGGAAACCACTATAAAAAGAAATCCCACACCAGTCCGAAGCGGATCACAGGATCGCGATATGGGTAGCCCGGTGCCGAAAAATAATCGTTTTTACTCGTAAATAGCGAATTGATATGCTCGTATTTGAAGTAGATACGGGTTTGTTTGACCTTTGCATTGAAGAATAGGTCTATTAGCGGAAAACCTCCCAATTCCTGATCGTTCTGTACATAAAATTCGGCTAAGACCGGGTCGTAGGCATTCATATGGTATTTTGTAAAATACTTCACATTGATCCCTGTTTGTAGAAAAAGTGCTCTCTTAAACAGGTGATCTTGAAAATATAAGGACTGCCGCGTGACCAATTGAGGAACGTTGAATACTTCTTCTCCACTCACCGTCTGCTGAAACAGTACGGTATTCATTAAGGCGAATTTTCTGTACCGTATTTCTTTTTCGACCTTTATTTTCAAATAATCTACCCGATCACCGAATTGATGCGGTGTAGGCGTAGAATCGTTCGCTTTGACTGCAAAATAGGCGTAATCATCGATTCCCGTATAGCTTACCGTAGCATCGAGAAGTTTCTTTGATTTCAATTCAAATTTCAATTCCTGCGTCTTGACATTCTCTAAGCTGTTTTGCCAATTGTAATTCACATAATCGCTTTGATAGAGTAAAAAATTAAAGTTGGGCGCCACGGAATGAATTGTAAGTGAAGCCTCGGCTTTATTATCCTTGTCTAAGGCAAAAGAAGCCGCTCCCTGCAAGTAATTTCCATCAAAATCCCCGGAGACGTTGATAGCTCCTTTCCCTGAAAGTTCAAAACCGCGATACTGCTTTTTATAGGTAGCACCTGCCTCAATTTGAGTCCCTTTTAGTCTATTGGTGATGCGCCCTTCATCAAGGATCAATACCGAATTGTACCCATAGTTATAATCTGTATACCCTACAAATCCGGTGAGGCTCCCCAAAATCGAATTGTCAAAACGGGTGTACACCTTAGCTCGAAAATCTTCCAGTTTTACCTTTGTATTTAGGTCGGAAGCTTCATACGATGCCCCAAATCCATTAAACGGAGCCTTTTGTTGGTAACGGTAGAATTTATCTTCATAGCTAATACTATTTCCAATTGCGACCACCGAATAATTGAGACTGTCTTTTTTTGAAATGAGTTCGTACTCGTGATCGCCATAAAACCGCAATCCCTCCAATTTATTCTCACCATCTTCAAAATTCACATCCAATCGACCACGGTCTTGAAACTCGGGATCGTCGTTTGTAAACAATACTGTTGAGTTTGCAGTAAGTCCGCCATTTTCTTCATTAAAAACATCCTGCGCGGCCAGATGCGCCCTTAGATTGTAGCGTTTACTTTTGTTGTGATAGTTGGTTGTAAATCTAAAATTACCCGTACTGGTTTTAATATTCTGATATGCCCCAAGGGACCGAACTCCCTTATAGGCCAACGAAAAATTAAATTGTTCGGAAGTATTTATCGTAAAGAATGCATCCAGTTGTTGTCCTTGTTCAAATGCCGTTTTAAAGTAAATATTGGTCCAGGGAGTAGGTACATGATAATAATTCATGTCCTCGGCGTCCAAATAATTATGATGATGTGATTGTGCCGCAAACAGGGGTAACAAATTCAATTTGTCGAAGTTGTAGGCCAGTGTATTGTAGGTTTGTCCCACATTCGAAAAAGAAAGTAATTCAAACGCATCTTTTCGAAGGTAATTAAATCGATATTCCTTCTCAATAGAAAGCGTGGTATCCACATAGGTGGTATCACGCGCTGCCGAAATGATCTTATACAGATCAATTGGTGGCTTTTCAACTTTCTCGGTGGGATCATTTTGCGGAAACACAACTGCCGAAGCACTTAAAAAGAGAAGTAGCAAAAGAGTGTGTTTCATTGGAATTTATCTTTCGTCACAAAGGTATATTTTTAAACGGAAATGACGATATCCGATTTACGATATAAGATCAGGATTTGAGATTTTTAAAATTTGTACCTTGCTTCTCATGCTGAAATTAAAAATACATGCGCATCTATTGGAGTGTGGCACCGATGAAGCCGGGCGAGGCTGTCTCGCCGGGCCTGTTACAGCGGCTGCGGTAGTTCTGCCCGATGATTTTAGCCATCCTTTTTTAACCGATTCCAAGCAGCTTTCAGAAAAAAAAAGAATGGCGCTTCGAGAAATCATAGAGGCAGAAGCTGTTTCTTTCGGAGTTACACATGTCCAGATGGATGAAATTGATCAATTAAATATCTTGAACGCCTCCATCTTGGGAATGCACCGTTCCATCGAGCAACTTTCCAAAACCCCTGAATTTATTGCTATTGACGGAAACCGATTTAAACCATATTACAAGGTGCCTTACGAATGTGTGGTCAAAGGAGATGGTAAGTATCTACATATTGCCGCGGCCTCTATTTTGGCTAAAACCTACCGCGACGCCTATATGGAAAAGCTACACGAAGAATTTCCAATGTATAACTGGAAACAAAATAAAGGCTATCCTACAGCCGAACACCGAGAAGCTATTCGGAAATTTGGCCCAAGTCCCTATCATCGCAAGAGTTTCAGGTTACTACCCGAACAATTAAAACTCAATTTATAACAACAAGCCATCTAACCATTCAACGGCCCGATATTCCGCTCAACATCAAAAAACTCCCGCTCGCCATTTATTGTTTTAATAAATAAAGAAGTCGGCCTAGCTTTATAATTCAACTTAAAAAATGAATTATGAAAACAAGACTATTTTTACTTTTACTAGCCATCTCGACATTCACATTGAAAGCTGCAGATATTCACGTGCCTGCTGACTATGCTACCATTCAGGAAGCCATTGATGCTGCGAGTTCGGGAGATGTTATTATTGTAGCGAATGGCACCTATTTTGAAAATATTGATTTTCTAGGAAAAGACATCACGGTAACTAGTAATTATGCTACCTCAGGTGATATCAACGATATATACAATACGGTTATCGATGGGAGCCAACCTACCGATCCGGATATTGGAAGTTGCGTAAGTTTTAAGACGGGGGAAACCAACGATTCTATTTTACAAGGATTTACAATCACAGGTGGTTCTGGAACCAAAACATATAATCCGGCCGATGACGCTTATTTCAGAACCGGAGGTGGAATTTTGATAAATCAGACATCGCCCACAATCAAAAACAACATTATTAAAGAGAACCACTGTATTGCTGAAACCGGAGTTACTGGAGCCGGAGGTGGAGGAATTCGTATGGGTTTCGGGCAGCCTATTATTACTAATAATGTTATTTCTTATAATTCGGGTGGCTACGCCGGCGGAGTAATGATCGCGTATTGTGAAGGCGCTACCATTAAAAATAACTTGATTGCTTTTAACGTCGCAACCGGATCCTTCAATGGTGGCGGAGGTGTCTACGTAGACTGGGAGCCGGTCACTCTTGAGAACAATACCATTGTAAATAATCATTCCGGTGACAAAGGAGGTGCAATTATTACTACAGGAACCACCACCGTAATTATTAATTGCATTATATATGGAAATACGGCCACCAATGCGTTTCCACAAATTTTTAAGCGTTATGGCGGAAATGCAAATCTCACATATACCAATATTGAAGGCGGCTTTGACGGCGACGGCAATGAAGACGGCATGATTACAGACGACCCGCTGTTTGACAATCAAGGTAGCTTTTTATTAAGTGCTTCCTCCCCCTGTATTGACGCAGGGCATCCTGGAACTGAATACAACGATGTGGAGGATCCCGGTTCACCGGGTAATGCCTTATTTCCCGCGCAGGGAACTACGAGAAACGATATGGGTGCCTACGGAGGTCAAGGCGCAGAAGATTTTTTGTCAATTTTGGAGCACGCACCCCTAGAAGGAATTAAAATCTCATGCGCGAATCCTTATCAAAATGAAGGCGTTTTAATACACGCTTCTGAAAACGGTCGTCTGCGTATGCAAGCCTACAGTTTTGAAGGAAAACTTATCTTGAATTCAGAAGAAATTATAATTAACAAAGGAGATAATACCATTCCCCTTGTCCTGCATTCATCGGCCTTTATACTTTTTCAAGATCAAAATGGAAACAAGACCGTCTTGAAAATAATTAAAAAATAGATTTTATGATTTTAAGACAAATCATTTACTTTTAACTGATGTTAAAAAATAAATGGTTCATAAAAACAATAAGGGCTTTACTTATAGGAAGTATTAGCTCTTTTGTTTTTTGTCCTACCTGCTTTTCGGACCCACAGGAGGAAAATGTTCGCGTGTTGCTTTATTATTGTATTACGTTCTTCGTTATTTATGAGTTGATCGAATTTGGCGTTAGGAAATTCAACAAAAGCTACAACTGGATAGCACAACCTTACAAAATGGTGGCTGCAAACACGGCTTTGATCGTCCTTGTGTTTCTACCCCTTAATTATATTGCCGTAGAACTAAATTTCGGGTCTTTCCCTGAAAGGTATTCCAGAAGTCAGATCTACTTTTTAAAACTTAACAATCTTTTTACCGCCCTACTCATACTCTTATATATAAATAGTAAATATTTCTTTTCGTCCTGGGAAAAATCGGTTATTAAAACACAGGAGATTAGTAAACAGCAGGTGAAACAGGAATTGCTGGCTTTAAAGAACCAGATCAATCCACATTTCTTATTTAATAATCTAAATACGCTCACACATTTAGTAAGTGAACAAAAACCGGAAGCTGAAGCATATATTCTTGAATTATCGAATATCTACAGGTATCTGTTGGATGAAAAAAAAGCTGATCTCGTTGCGATTGAAAAAGAACTCAGTATGCTCCATTCATTGCTATATCTTTTAAAAATAAAACACGGTGAAAATATTCAGTTCACTTACCATGAGACCGATTTTAAAAACTTTAAAATCGCCACATTCACATTGCAATTACTGTTAGAAAATGCCGTCAAGCACAATGTAATAACGCGAGAAGACAAATTATACATCGAAATGTATATGGAAGAATCGTATATGGTCATTAAAAACAATGTGCTTAAAAAACCAAATAATGTATATTCCTCCGGAATTGGACTCGATAATATTATAAGCAGATACAAACTGCTGTCTAAAAACAATGTGCTTATTGAAGAAAGCGAAGCTCACTTTATAGTAAAAATACCCGTAATTACCCATGAAAGTACTTATAGTTGAAGACGATTCCCATTCGGCTGAACGCCTAGCCACTATTTTGAAAAAAACGGAGGCTACTATAGATATTCTTGCCGTTTGCGAGTCGGTAAAAGAAGCAACAAGGTGGCTGAACAAGGAAGTCTATCCAGATCTCCTTTTTTTAGACATTCAACTGTCTGATGGAATCTCTTTTGAAATCTTTAATTCAGTAAAAATAAACTGTCCCATCATCTTTATTACGGCATTCGATTCGTATGCCATTGATGCTTTTAAGGTAAACAGCATTGATTATATATTGAAGCCATATACGGCTGCCGATATAAAAAAGGCACTCGAAAAATACAAGAAGCTGGGCTATGGAACAGCGTTTAAAATGGATGAAAAGATAATTTCTGAATTAAAAAAATTAGTCATCCCCAATTACAAATCGCGCTTCTTTGCCAAAATCAATCACACAGTATATTCTATCGCTTCAGAAGAAATCCTGTACTTCAACTTCGAAGACAACGCCACAGTACTGGTGAATAACGAAAACCGCTCCTTTGTTATTCAGTATAGTCTCGATGCCCTAGAATCTTATTTAGACCCGAAACTGTTCTTCAGGATAAGCAGAGGGTTTATCATAAAAATTGACAGTATTAAAAAAATGAATATGTCCTCAAAAAGCAGGATTGAGGTAGTGCTTAAAAACAATGTCAAGGAATATGTGAGTAGAGCCAAGACGAAGGACTTTAAGATATGGTTGGATATGTGAGAATCGCTTTTTATACCTGTTGAAAACATATCGATAAACAATTGCCCTTTATCAAAAATTTGGAGTATTTACTTTCTATTTTTGTCTCAATGGGTTTTCTGAAAAATATCATTTGGGTTTTAATTGCCATCGCCGTCGTTGGATGTGAAAATACCTCTTCCAAAGAGATGGAATTGCTGGATTTTGTTCCCGAAAATGCTTCGGTAGTCTTGAAAATTTCAAATCCTACCGGAAGTGAAACCGGAATCCAATCACTACGACGCGCCCTTTCTTCCAATAGTTTGCTTTCGGCCTTCGACAGTACGAAACCAGCTGCCTTTTTTTCAGAAAAAGCACTGCTTTTAAAATACTTAAATTCTACCAGCGAAAGCCTCTTGTGCATCAATACGCCTAACGATAGCACCACGGTGTATACCTTTATTACCCGGGAGCACCCAAATTTATTTGCACCCGATTCCATAAAGGACAAAACCATCGAAACACTAACCTATAATAAGGTATCCATACAGCGTGTCACCATTGATAAGCAAGTGGCTTTTACTGCGATTAAAGACAGTGTGTTCATTGCATCCTCTTCGCAAACAGTACTGCAAAACATTCTAGAAGGAAAAACCGAACAAAGCGAAACCTTCAAAAAAATTGCACGAATTCAACAGGGCGAGGATCTCAATGTGATGCTAAATACCTCAGCGATGCCATTGACCGATTCGACCAAGGTAAATTTTGCTTCGTGGATGTCGCTGAACGTAGAGGTGCTCCCCAACGCGATAACGGCGACGGGAGTAACTATGGCGGGAGATAGTGTCCCGCAATTGCTTTCGGTCTTTGACGGATTACTGCCTCGACAAAACGATCTCGCTCAGGTCGTTCCAAATGAGGCTCTAGGTGCGATCTCGGTTACTTACAACGATGCCGAAGTATTTCAGAAAAACCTTCAGAAGTTTCGAGGAGAAGTATTTTCAGATAGTTTGGTCAACCCCCTGTTCGAATCGATTAACGAAATAGGCCTTATACGTTTAAAAACAGGTGCTGCCGTTGTTTTAAAGAGCATTGATCCTATTTTAACCGAAGAGAGTTTGCTGAAATATATTTCGGAAGATAACAGCTTCAGAGAGGTGACCATTTATAATTTTAATCAGCCCGAAATATTTACAAAAACCTTTTCGCCCTTCCTTTCGGAGGTAAGTCCCGTCTATGCGTTTCAGCTGGACAATTTCTTTATTTTTTCGGAATCAATCCCCGATGCCGAACAAATTATCACAGCCTATAAGAACAACAGCTGTTTGGCTAAGATGGGGTATTTTGAAACTGCTATCCCACAGTTGAGCACGGCCTCTTCATTGCTTATTTATAAGATGCGGGGAAGTATACCCGATGCTATTTCCCACTTCTTTTCGTCAAGGGCAGCTTCAGAAATAAAAAATGTGGACCTAACATCCTATCCCTTTGCCGCGATACAGTTTAGTTATGATCGCAACTTTGCGCATGTAAATTTGGTTTGTCAAGAAACCGGCAATAGTATTCAAAGTCCGGGCGGACTCACACAATTGTTTGGTTTGGCATTGGACCACAAATTATTAAGCACCCCGCATTTTTTCAGCAACCATAAAACACGTGGGCAGGATGTAGTTGTACAGGATGTGAACAACAATTTATACCTTATCTCGGAAAGTGGAAAAGTACTGTGGACAAAAAAACTACCCGACCCCATAATTGGAAAAATTCACGAGGTCGATCTGCTTCGGAATGGAAAAAAACAACTCGCGTTTACCACTAAAAAAGCGTTCTATGTTTTAGACAGAAATGGCAAACCGGTCTCCCCATTTCCTATAAACTTTAAGGACCCCGTTACACAACCATTGGCTGTTTTCGATTACGACAACAATCGCAAATACCGCTTCGTGGTTACCCAGGGAAAAACTATTTTGATGTACGATTCGAAGGCGCAATTGGTCAAGGGATTTAACTATAAATCGGCTTCTTCAACCATTGTCTTACCTCCGCAACACATTCGTATGGGGAATAAGGATTATTTGCTTATTGCTGAAGAAAATGGAAAATTAAATATTCTGAATCGCGTAGGATCCACGCGAATAAACGTATCCAAGAAATTTGAATTTTCAGACATTCCAATCGCTGAAGAAGCCAATCATTTTGTGATAATCACAAAGGATAATACCAAGGTCAGTATTTCACAAACCGGAAAGATCACTTCGCAGAAATTGGAAGTTTCTGAAGCGTACTATTTTTCGATGACGGGTACCACGAAAGTTACTTTGGACGATAACAAACTTCGCATTAACGGAAAATTGGTGGAACTCCCGTTTGGCATTTACAGCAAACCCTCGAGTTTCACTGTAAATAGAAAGACCTATGTTTCGGTGACCGAAACACAGGAAAACAAGGTATTTATCTTCAACAAATCCGGAATTTTACTCCCCGGATTTCCGGTATATGGAACGTCGGCCATCGATATGGGATCCAGCTCCATGCAGGGTAAAACCATCTTCGTAGTAAAAGGGTCGGAAAAAGAAATCGTATTGTATCAAATTCAGTAAATTATAAGGTGTATTCCTCATTATTTGGGTGAAAACAACAATGACATGATTTACTAATATTTGATTATCTTTAAGCAACCACAAATCTATATGAAAAAAATACTGTGTTTGCTTACCTTGATTAGTACACCTTTTTTTCATGCACAAGAAGGTGTGTCTTTTACATCTTCGATTTCTTACGAGGATTCTTTGGCAATAGTATCCTACCGCACAAAGGTGGCACAGTTTATCAATCCGAATCCGGATAGCGCCTTTTATTACTCCAGAAAAATTAAAGAGCTAGCCGTTAAACGAAAATATGGAGAAGCGATAATAGATGCCGATTATCTCATTGGAAATTGTTTTAAAAGGACACAGCAAAACGATTCGGCTGTAGTGTATTTTAAAAAGGCATTGGCTCTGTCCGAAGAATTATCGTACGATATAGGAGCCGCAAGGGCATACAATAGTCTGTGCAGGACTTACTATTTACTGGGCAGGATGGAGGAGTCGGTTGCAGCATGTGAAAAAGCGATCGAAAGGACGGCCGAGTTTGAGGATCCAAATAATTTAATCTTCGCCGACTCACATATCGCCTTGGCAACGGCCTATGCCAGACAAAATAAACTTGAGGAAGCCATTAAGAAGCTATTGGTGGTCGATTCGGTTCACAATGCAGCACCGCTACGACCCGATGTGATCGCGGCATCGTATCAGAATCTGGGAAATATCTATCTCGACCTGAAAAACTATGATGCTTCCGAGGAATACTATGTAAAGGCCAATAATGAGTTTAAAAAACTTCCGGGTGATGTCTCCTACTATTTACAAACCACCCACATCTATTTGGGACGGGTCTACTTTTTTAAGGGTGATTTAAAAAAGGCCGACAGTCTCCTAACGATAAGTCATAATTTCTTTTCGAATATCAAGGATCAGCGCAATATTGCCGAAATCAGCACCTACTTAGGACAGGTAAAGGCAAAGGAGAATAAATTAACAGAAGCGGAAAATTATTTTAAGGAAGGTTTTGCCATTCACAAGGAAAACCTGCGGAACTATGAAGCCTCTTTAAATGCGATAGAGCTGGCCAAATTGGCAATTGCGAAACTAAAGCCCAACGAAGCCATTCAATATCTAAATGAAGCCGAAAGTCTTAATCAAAGCAGTAAGAATAGTCAAGTAACGCAGGAAATGTACGAACTGCTAGCTAAAAGTGCCGCATTAAAAGGGGATTATAAAAATGCATTTAACTATACCGAAAGGGCCATACATATTAAAGATTCTCTACAAAATATTCAGAGTGCTGAAAGGATACAAGAGATAGAGGCTGTATATCAAACCGAACGCAGAGATAGAGAGATTGAACTGCTCACCTCGAAAAACCAACTGATCGAACAGCAAAAACGAAACCAACTGAATGTTTTACTGAGTGGTCTGGGCCTCACTTTCTTGGTTGGACTCTTCTTCTTTTTCCAGTACCGAAATCGGCAAAGAACCAATCGAAAACTAACCGAGTTGGACAAGGCTAAATCTACTTTCTTTGCAAATATCTCGCATGAATTTCGCACGCCGCTAACACTTATTAAGGGCCCTTTGGAAGATCAGTTAAATTCTGAAAAACTCAGCAAGAACGATCGAAAGAATTTGATTGTAGCCAAAAACAATACCCAACGGCTAGAATCACTTGTAGAACAACTATTGGCATTATCGAAAGTGGAAAGTGGAAACTTCAAACTCAAAGTCGAACCCGGGAATCTCTCTCGGTTTCTCAAAGCGCAAGCCGAAGCATTTTCGTTTAGTGCTAAAGAAAAAAATCTGGATTATAAGATACAGATAAATGAAGCTGAAAGCACACATTGGTTTGACCACGACGCCTTGGAGAAAATTATTTTTAATTTATTGGGAAATGCAATAAAGTACACAGATGAAGGGGGTATCGTCAAAATTGAGGGAGGACTTTCATCATCGAACCACTATGAGATTTCTGTAATGAACTCCGGAAGCTATTTAAGTCCCGAACAGAAAGAAAGAATATTTGAACGATTCTATCAAACAAATGTTCAAAAAACAGGAACGGGAATTGGCCTTGCACTAACCAAAGAACTTGTTGAACTTCACAAAGGGAGTATTTCGGTTGAAAGCAATGCAAACAAGCACACCTGGTTTACAGTTCGCATTCCGGTGGGTAAAGATCAATTTGAAGCAGATGAAATCCTTTCAGAAGAATTACAAAAAGGAGCGGCTAATAGGCTAAATATTTTAGAGGAATATAAAGCACATCATATACAATCCACAGAGGACGCGCCCATATTGCTCATAGTGGAAGACAACTATGAAATACGGAATTACATAGGTTCTATTTTTGAAACTTCCTATCAAATTCGAACAGCTGCAAATGGACAAGAAGGTGTTTCGGCAGCGCTGGATCTGATTCCGGATATAATAATTAGTGATGTAATGATGCCGCTAGAAGATGGGTTTGCACTTACAAAAAAGCTGAAAGAAAACGAATTGACCGCTCATATCCCGATAATACTATTATCAGCTAAAACCGAAGATGAAGATAAACTGGAAGGCATGCACAGTGGTGCCGATGCCTACCTAACAAAGCCATTCAATGCACAATTATTAAAGGCAACCGTTTTTAATTTAATTGAAAACAGGAGAAAATTACAGGCTCGATTTGCACAAGAAATAATTTTGAGGCCGAAGGATATCGCGGTGTCTACCGCCGACGAACAATTTTTGGAACGACTTCAAAAAGTGATGGATGAACATATTACCGATTCCAATTTTTCTGCAGATGCCTTTGCGGTAGAAATGAGGGTGAGCCGAATGCAATTACACCGAAAGTTAAAAGCGATTACCGGGCAATCCACGACTGAGTTCCTACGAGTGCAGCGATTAAAACTAGCCGCCAATCTGCTAAAAGAAAACAAAGTTTCTATTTCTGAAATTGGTTATATGGTAGGTTTTAACGACCCTTCCTACTTTGCAAAATGCTTTAAACAAGAGTTTGGTCGCACTCCTACCGATTATATTTCATAGACATCAAACACTGTACTAATTCTTTGTGACAGCTTCTAAACACAAGCTTGTTACATATCTTATAGTTTTAGTTACAATACTTCTATCCCGCCGCAAATAGGCAAGTTATTTTTACTCTAGAATTTTGATTCCCCAAAAATGAAAAAAAAACACCATGTGTATTCCGGGGCGATTGAGGTAACACCTATAAAACAAATATATCTCAATATAAACCATTTAACCGATGGCATATACACCCTAAAGATTACATATAAGAATAAAGTAATTAAGCAAACAACTTTTAAAAAACCCTTAATATCAAATTTGAAAAAAGATGAAAGCAATTAAAATTATCTCCCTTCTATGCTTCTTGATTTTGGGCGGTCAAGCCAATGCTCAAATTCTTAAAAAATTAGGAAAAAGAGCCGAAAGAGCCGCCGAACGCACCGTTGAAAGACGAGTTGAAAGAGAGACCAGAAAAAGCACCGACAGAGCACTAGACAGTGTAATTGACGCTCCTAAAAAGAAAAATAGACGAAAAGACAAGGCAAAACGTAAAAACGGAGACATCATCGGAAAGGAACAAGATAGCATTCAAGTAACATTTAAAGATCTGCCGTTATGAAAACAAAAGCCCTATTAATTTCACTTATTCTAGTCATTGGCATTGGCTTTTCAGCAAAAGCACAGCCATATACATTGGACGAGAAAATAAAGCCTGTAAAGTTAGAACTCCAAGATGTTAAATCGAAGCAAGGAGCCAAAAGTATTATAGCAAATTCGACCATGATGGACGAGCCCCAATATTATTATGTGAATGGCTGTAGTATGTATCAATTTATCGATGTTTTCATTTTTAGCAATTTCGGCAGTCCAAATTTCACAGTGGAATTAGCTAAGAATACCTGGAATGAAGTGGAGCGGACTGCCACTACCGGTGGATCGAAGAACGGGATTGTAAATTTTAAGCTTCGTACCGAAGGGGATTTCGGTTTTAAGATAGTACCCACAGGGAAAAAGATAAATTATTCCATCATTATTTATGCAAGCGAACCCGTGGAAGAGTTCTTAGGGTCGGCTTTTAAGAAGGCGGATAAAGATACCATCGAGGGCGGTGAAGATTCGGCTTCAGGAGGGAATTCGAAAAGTTCAGATTCCTCAAATACTATTTTGTATATTTTGCTTGGAGTAGCGCTTTTGGTGATTGGTTTTTTGGCATCGAAAGTCCTTTCAAGAAAAAAAACCACCATGCTTCTATTATTGTTCGGTTTAGGCGCTTCTATGTCCGGGTTTGCACAAGGAGTTGAAACATTCGGTTCCGGTGCATTGGAAGATGGTTCCTACGAAGAATGGCTCCGTGAAGAAGTTGAAGCAGGTGTTGAAGCTTTGGATGAAGGCTTGGATCGCCTGGGTGAAGTAGGTGAAATAATTCGAGATGATGAGCGCTACAAAACCGTTAGAGATTTGTACGACTCGTATACAGGGTTGGGCGATTGTATTAGTTCGGTACCTCCTCCGGGGATGCCACGAGTGCCCAGTTTTTGTGAAACCGACGAATGTGGCAGCTGTTTTGTAGAAGCCCGCTCCGATTTTAATACCACTCGGTATAGCTTCGAACGCCTAAAAACAATCTATAATTGTACCAAAACCTTTACCGACGCTGCCATATCTTTTGGCGACAATGTATCGGGGATACACGGTGTATCCGGCTTGGCGTGGCAGTCGGAGCGCAGAAAGATCGAGAAATCTATTAAGAATCTTCAGAAAGCCTATGACAATAAGTATAGAGATCTTTTAGAAGGCCAGAAACGCGCCTTGATGAAATTGAACGAATGTGAAGCCCAACACGGTATTTCAGACTGGTACGATCGTTTTGGCTATATGTATTATGAATTTACCGCCATGCATTATAAAAGACCCGATTGATCATGAAACCTTTTAATTTATTATTAGCGGTGTTGTTGCTCGTATCCTGCAGGAACACTTCCGAAAAGGATGCGAATAAAGACGTTTCAGAAAATAATACTGTCGAAATGGAAGTGCTTCCGGAAACAGAGGATGCATCGTTTGACGATGCCGAGTCCAAGGATAATGAATCGGACCAAAAGCCCTCCTCAGATACCTCTATTTTCGAAATCAATGAACGGTATGTCTACATATCAAAGGATGCGCTTAGTGAAGAAGAAATGAATATGTACACCGAGTTAAGTACTATAAAGACCCGTGAAAGCAATAATAATACTATAGTTTTGGACAATGGTAAGGAATTTCAGATTAACTTAAACGATTTGAAAACACATCTTTCCAACGACACCAATAAATTGAACCGCTTTAAAAATTCTATTGAGCGAAAGGTCACCCATGGCTCTATTTCGAAAGGATTTGAAATTGATGGAATAACTAGAATCCGAGAATGGGTCAATAATTATTCAGGCAGCTTTGTGGAAGATCTTTTAGGGGCGTATCTTTTGAAAAGCCGCATTGAATCACAGACCACATTAAGACGACTGGGCGTTGCCTCTAGTGAAAACAGAATTCCAATACTGTGTGACTTATTGGAAATAACGAAGGCTGAACTAGAATTATTAAAACCATTTCCACCAACCGAGAAGCTTTCAAATTCAAAAATGGCAAAAGCTGCCCTGAATTTTGAAGTACCGGAAGCGGTAGTCACTCATTTAAATTCGGCCACGTGTACGGAAGGGTTTAAAGCGATTATCACCCTATTCAAAAAAAGGCAAAGCAAGGAGCCCAGTCGCTTTATTAAAATGGCCACTGCTGCAAAAGAGGAATTCTATAATTTGAATCCCAACTGGTATGGCAGTGATGATGATATTGGCAACACCTATATAGACGCCCGCCGAAAATATATCTATTTGCCGTTTGGAAGCCTGTCGTTTGCAGACCGGGTTGTATCACACGTACTGGGATCGACACCGGGTTCCAATGCTCCCGGAACCATAGGCGAACCCGATATGGCCTTGGAAAATTTTAGATCGGCCGATCCGCGGATCGGAAATCTTGGAATTAATGGAGTATTGACGCTAGAATTCAGTGATAACACCTTGACAAATGTAAATGGCCCTGATCTCTATGTTTTTGAAATGGGGCAGATCGAACCTACCAAACTGGCAATATCCAAAAATGGAAATGACTGGATTGAAATTGGGAAAATAGAAGGAGGCACCGCTAAGGTAGATATAGAAGGTTTTGTAAAACCCGGCGAAACCTTCAACTATGTCCGCCTGACCGATTTGAATACGTTCAGTACACTTCCGGGTGCCGATGTGGATGCAGTTGCTACCATAGGCGGAGCGCTTCGGTTGAATTTGGACAGTGCCGTGCTCTTCGATACCGGTGAATTTAAGCTGAAGGAATCTGCTGCTGCATTACAAAAACTTGCCGATGCGGTAGCAGAAATTCCCAGCGGAACTATTATCGTGGAAGGACATACCGATAATGTTGGAAGTCCGCAAAGCAATAAAACCCTGTCTGAAAACAGGGCCCGTGAAGTTAGCAACTACTTAAAACAGAAATTAGCAAAGCAATACACCTTTAAGGTTATTGGCTACGGCGAAAGTCAGCCGATAGCCGCCAACGATTCGGAAGAAAACAAACAGAAAAACAGACGGGTAGAAATACTAGTGCTGCCAAAAAATTAAACTAAAAATAAATCCTATAATTATGAAAAAAAACATTCTCTTTCTATCAACCCTATTGATGCTATCTCTAACCGTTTCGGCTCAATACAGTTGCAGCAAATTTTATCCTTTTTCGGAAGGGGCCAAATCACAATTATCGCTGTATGACGGTAAGGGGAAGCTTTCCGGAATGGTGGAATATCATATCCTAAAAATTACCAATACCGGAAGCTCCCAAACCGCTTCTATGACTACCCAGCTCATCGATGAAAAAGGCAAACAAATAAGTGCCTCCGAATATGATGCAACATGCAAAAATGGTGTTGTCTCTATAGATTTTAAGTCATTGATGCGCCCTGATATGATGGATGCCTATGGCGACATGGACGTGGATACGGAAATCACGGGAACAAATCTTGAACTTCCAAATGATCTATCGGTAGGGCAATCACTACCCGACGCCGATTTAAACATAAAAATTAGCATATCTGGTATGAATATTAACATGCAGACAGTAATCACCGAAAGAAAGGTATTGGCAAAAGAAACCCTAACAACTCCAGCGGGTACATTCGAATGTTATGTGCTTACACAAACCATGGTACTGAAATCGATGGCCGCTAACCAAAGCAGGTCTTCCAAGCAATGGATCGCCGAAGGCGTAGGCGTAGTTAAGACTGAGGACTACAACAAACGAGGAAAATTGGATGGGTACAGCTTGTTAACTTCCTTTAGTAAGTAATTCAAATAAAAAAAACCGCAGCCAGACTGCGGTTTTTTTATTGATTTATCTTTTCAACCACTTTTGCTTCAAATAATTGTAAAAAGTGCTTTAGTAATTTTTCTTTTACTTCTTCCATGGAAACTTCAGTTTTACCTAATTCAACGTGTAACGAAGTCACGGCCTTACCTTTAATTCCACAAGGAATCATATGATCGAAATACCCAAGATTGGCATTCACATTTAGGGCAAAACCATGCATGGTGACCCATCTACTGGCTCGTACACCCATGGCGCATATTTTTCGTGCGAAGGGAGTCCCCACATCCAGCCAAACTCCAGTTTCTCCCTTGGAGCGTTCGGCTTTTAAACCATACTCAGCTAAGGTAAGTATGACCATTTCTTCCAAGAAACGCAGGTATTTGTGAATATCGGTAAAGTAATTTTCGAGATCTATAATGGGATAGCCTACTATTTGCCCAGGGCCGTGATAAGTAATGTCACCACCGCGATTTATCTTATAAAAACTGGCGTTTATCGCCGCGAGCTTTTCTTCAGTAATCAATAAATTGGATAGATCACCACTTTTGCCCAAAGTATACACATGAGGATGCTCCACTAACAAAAAGTAGTTGGGGGTATCTAGGTTTGTCTCTTCCCTCCGATTTTTTATCTTAATGGCTAAAATCTCTTGAAAAAGCTGCTCTTGAAAGTCCCAAATCTCCTTGTAATCTCTTAGGCCTAAATCGATAATATCTATATCCTTGTTCAAAAAAGCAATTGATTGTAATGAAGGGTAAAATTATCAATAAATTGAATAAATCGATTCCATTTTGAAGTTTTTTTAACGTTAAAACGACAATAGATTAGCGATCTATTACCAAAATTGAATAAAGTGTTATATTTTTACAATGATTAATACCTTAAAACCAATGTCATGAAAAAAAGTACCTTTAAAACAATTCTCACTTTATCCCTCCTAATTTTTTGTTTTGGGATAAATGCCCAGAACTCCTTTTCACCTTGGGAAATAGCTTCTGAGAGTGAAACAGACCATATTGAAAAAGCATTCAGAAATAGTTTTCCTCAGGAATTTCAACTGTTTGCGTTAAATACAGCTTCCTTAAGAGATGTATTGGCACAAGCCCCGGTTAGATACACAAGTAATTCAAATGTAATCGTCGACTTTCCAACTCAGAATGGGAAGCTGGAGCGTTTTCGTGTGTATGAAGCATCTAGTTTTGCTCCAGCCCTTCAGGAAAGACATCCAAATATTCGTTCCTACATGGCACAAGGTATAGATGACCCTTCGGCAATTGCACGATTTAGTTTTTCAGAAAATGATGGTTTACACGCTATGATTTCATCTGTGAATTACAGTACTATATACATAGATACTTATACCAAAGACAATAACTATTATATAAGCTATACCAGAGCTTCCCTAGAGGCAGATTCTAGAAGTTTTGAATGTTTAATTCAGGAAAGAGCCGAAATAGACTTATCTAATGCTCCTGAAAATGCAGACGATGGTATGCTGAGAACGTTTCGTTTGGCCTTGGCCTGTACGGGAGAATACGCACAGTTTCACCTAACAAATCAAGGGATTGATCCCGGTGCTACAGATGCAGTTAAAAAAGCAGCCGTGCTTACAGCGATGAATACAGCAATGACACGTGTTAATGGTATATACGAAAGAGATATCGCCGTTCATATGGAAATTATTGCTAATAATGAAGACATTATTTTCCTTATTGCAGGTACCGACCCGTATACGAATAATAGCGGAGGAACTATGTTGGGACAGAATCAAACTACATGTGATACTGTGATAGGAAACGCAAACTATGATATTGGTCACGTGTTTAGTACAGGTGGTGGTGGTATCGCCGGATTAGGTGTGGTTTGTACCACCAATCAAAAGGCAAGAGGAGTTACAGGCTTGAGTTCTCCTATAGGTGATATCTTTTATGTAGATTTTGTTTCTCATGAAATGGGACATCAATTTAGAGCAAACCATTCCTTCAATAATTCTTGTGGAGGTAACCGAAATAACGGAACTGCCATGGAGCCTGGCAGCGGATCTACAATCATGGGATATGCCGGAATTTGCCCTCCAAATGTTCAAAACGTAAGTGATGATTATTTCCACGCTATTAGTATTCAAGAAATCTGGAATTTTATATCTGCGGGAACAGGACAGTGTGCGGTACAAACACCCACCGGAAACTTACCTCCTACAGCCGATGCAGGAGCAGATTACACCATCCCCAAATCAACTCCTTTTATTTTAAGAGGAACCGCAAGTGATCCAAATGGTGGAAACGTGCTTTCGCATAACTGGGAGCAAATGAATCAACAAATTGGAACAATGCCACCTCAAAATACATCGGTATTCGGACCTATGTTTAGATCCAACGATGCGCTTGCATCACCAGACAGATATATGCCGGCCTTAGCAACTGTTTTAACCGGACAGACGCAGAGTTTATGGGAAGTTGTTCCTGCTGTCGGACGTACTATGAACTTTAGATATACGGTGCGTGATAATGTTGCAGGTGGTGCATCATCGGCGAGTGATAATATGGTGGTAACTGTTGATGGAGCTTCAGGACCTTTTGTGGTTACATCTCAAAATACAGCCACCACATGGCAAACACAAGGATTCGAAACTATAACATGGGATGTAGCAGGATCTGACGGAGCACCGGTAAATTGTGCTACGGTAGACATTTTCTTTTCGACCGATAACGGACAGACCTACCCTATGCAAATTGCCGATGACACGCCAAATGATGGAAGTCACGATGTATGGGTTCCTGTAGTGAACACGACTGGAGGTAGATTAATGGTCATCGGTTCAGACAATATTTTCTACGACCTAAATGACGGTGTTATCACGGTGGAAGGATCTTTGGCAACAACAGATTTTAATTTCGACAATTTCGCCCTATGGCCAAACCCATCAACTGGAAGCTACAACCTAGCCTTCACTCCTGCATCCGATGAGAAAATTAATATTTCATTGTACGACCTAAGAGGAAGACAAATTAGCCGTCAGGTATTTGAAGATGTTTCAACATCAAGTTTGTTTAATACAACACTTAATTACACCACAATAAACAGTGGCATGTATTTCCTAGTAGTTAAAAATGGAGATAGTGTAGTAAATAAGAAACTAATTAAACTCTAGAGATTAATAGTTTAAAAAGAAAAAAGGCTGTCTAAATAGACAGCCTTTTTTTATACTATAAGGAAGTAGTTTGTTTAATGTTGTTCAGTTCGTGTGAGGGATGTTCCATTTTAAACCTAAGGTCAAATGTTACCGAGGACTCGCTTTTTATCACCTTTAGACTTCCTCTCTCTACGCGATAATATCCCGCTTCACCCTTACAATAACAATGCTTTCCGAACAATAATTTGGCATCTTTCAAGGAAGCGTCGGTAAAACTTGAAGTAGTTGTTCCATTTGGAATCTCAAAATGGATAGTTTCCGAATAATCCCCATCCACAGTTCCCTCCGGCCCTTTTCTTAAGAAAGTATACACCACAACCGTTTTATCTCCTGCTACAATTTCGGGATACAAAGCTCCGGTGCCATCCTCCTTGATAAGAAGGCTTTTATTTTTTTGCACATCCATAGTACATACAGCTTCAGCAGGGCATTCACTATTCACATTCTTAATTTGATTGTCGAGTGTAATCACTTTATCGGCTTTTGTTTTACAACTGCTAAACAGTATAAAGGGAATTAAAAAAAATACTACTTTCATCTTATTGGTTATTTAAATTACTACATTTTGGTACTATCAATATACATCATTTTTCAAACTCCAGCTCCAAATCCAATATATCCGGGTTTTTAAAATAATCTACGAAACTGCGTTCGACCTCAATGGTTTTACCATCTAAAGAGAATGTTGCATCTTCTATAGATGACTTTACAATTTTCCGGGGAAAGGTATACTTCAATTTGTATACCATACTGCTCATAAAGGATTCAGTATTTTTCATGCTGTCTACCTGTTGCTGGTGTCTCACCTTGTCTTTTATGAAGGCATCACGTGAAAATTTACCCTTCTTATACGAATAGGCCACACCCATAACATTGTCTGTACTCTCTTCTCCCTCTACCGATGAGGCATTATTCACCCCGGGCATCAGGCTCGAAGTCTTATCCAACCCCATCATCAAATCATTGGCCTCCTCTATATTGGTAAAGTCGGTATATATATTGAAAAGCATTTTTTTGGTTTCACTGTCCATGATCATATGGATGTTGTAATTCTCCATTCTTTTCAGACTTGCTTGTTCCTCCTTTGGCAGTTGAGAAATACTATCTTTCTTTTCGGCCAAGAATTGCTTCATCGAAATGATCGTATCTATTTTGGACACTATCGAATCGGCCTCATTGCCACCAAAGGCCATGAGCTCGTTCATATTCATCTCAATATTCATACGACCACTTCCATCCTCATTTAAAACAAGGGTTTCTGTAAACTGACAACTGGAAAGCACCAATGTCAAACAGACCAACAGACTTACTTTTTTTAGTATCATTATCTTTTTGGGTTATTTAAAATTATCAATGCGGCGATCACTCCGGGTATCCAGCCACAAATCGTCAATATTAAAACGATTAAAATAGATCCGCATCCTTTATCGATTACGGCAAGTGGTGGAAACAAAATAGAAAGCAATACTCTCCATATACTCATAGTTACAAATTTACGATTAATAGTTTATTAATAGGTCTACCGAATTTGCTTTTGTTACAGGTGTTGGTTTGCAGTGACATTGTGGTTATATTAGTACGCGATTATGAAGAGTACGACAATTCTATTTCTGGCTGTATTTGGCTTTCTTCCCTTAATTTGTCAAGGGCAGTATGAGTTTTCAGGCCATATAGACACGCGAGATTGGCCCGGCGATGTATATCTCTCGGTGGTGGAGGATTACCGAAAAATATCAGGGGTGTACCCCGAGCAGATTCTTTCAAAAACAGCTCCCGATTCCAC
>NZ_JAIOHK010000015.1 GCF_019913785.1 Altibacter sp. | reverse complement strand
CTCTTTTTCTATTTGTGCAATCGTATCGGCATCAAAATTATGGAACAAGGTGAGTGCCGCCTCCGAATTTTTAAATGTTTTCGAATACAGGTAGTTTTTAATACCTACTCCATCGGGAATGAGAATGAATATGTTTTTTTTCGATGTCACCGATCTTTAAATAGTTTTTGATGGGATATCCTCCATAGCTCGCCATCTTCCATATATTCCATAAATAAGGTGCTACTGTCACCTTTACCAAAGGCAGATACATTTTTTGGAGTACCCTTGAACGTTGTTTGAATAGCATTTACTATTTCACCTGATTGATAAGGTACGTTGACAATATGTTCGGAAAGGCTTCTATTTTGCTGCCGCGTACCAACATTTATGGTGGGAATGCCATAATAAGGGGCCTCGCGTATTCCTGCGCTTGAATTTCCAATAATAAACGTTGCATTTTTCAGCAATGTTAGAAAGTATTCGAAACGAATAGAGGGAAATATTCTAAATTTTTCATGTGCTTTTAGTCTTTGATATGCCTCTATTATCACCCGACTTCCCAAATCGTTATTCGGATAAATAACTACGTAGTGTCTATTGCTCAGTAACAGGGCATCGACAAACTGATTCACATAGGATTCTATGAAATCTATTTCGGTTGTTACAGGGTGAAACATAACGACGGCATAGGCGTCAAATTCTATTTCATAGTGCTTTTTTACCAGCTGCAAGGAAGGAAGATCTTCCGAAAACATAATATCCACATCTGGTGAACCAATCACAAAAATGGATTCTGGCAATTCGCCCATTTGTAATAAACGTGCTTCGGCCTCATTGTTGGAAACAAAATGGATGTGGCTCATTTTACTTGTGGAATGTCTAATGAGTTCGTCTATCGTTCCGGAAACTTCTCCCCCCTCAATATGAGCGACTAGAATATTATTTAGTGAACCTACCAAAGCACCTGCTAAGGCTTCCACTCTATCTCCATGAACTACAATTAAGTCGGGTTGAACATCTTTAACATAAGCCGAAAACCCTTCCATAGTCTTTGCCAATGTTAGATCCATTGTAGTTTCATGGGTATAGTTGGAAAAAGTGGCTATATTTTTAAATCCACATCGCTGTACTTCTAATAGCGTATATCCATAGGTTTCCAAAAGATGCATACCTGTGACAAATAGAAACGGCTCATATTTTGGATGCTCCTCCAGTTTTTGAATCAGGCCTTTTATTTTTCCAAAATCCGCCCGAGTACCTGTAAGAAATACGATTTTCTTCATGCTATTTTACAATATAGGAAATGGCATGAGAAAAAGGAAGTTTCTTGATTTCTGCCTTACCTTCAAAAAAATCATCTACTGCCTTATTGGTTCCTGCGAACGCTCCATAATCATCAAAGATTATCACGCCACCCTTGGTCACCCGATTGTATAATCTTTCAAGAATGATTTTTGAAGGCTCATAGAGATCAACATCAATATGTAACAGAGATATTTTCAATTGTGGGTTTTCCTCTAAATACATATCAAGTGTTTCCAAGATGTCTCCTTTAACAATATCAACATTCTTATTTAGGTCTTGTGCCTCTAAAAGAGTAATTATTTCTTCATAAGAAATACTTTTACCACCATTAGTTTCAGCTACAAATTTATCTCGCCTAATTTTGTCTTCTTGAAACCCCGCCTCAGGGAAGTCTCCAAAAATATCGAAACCGATCACCTTCCTACTATTGGTTTGCTCCAATAAATCCCTGAATTTAATCCATCGAAAAAATGAATTCCCTTTAAATATACCAAATTCAACTATTTCTCCGCGCACCGTGGCTGTCTGTTTAAAAAATTCCAGATGCGTGATAAACTTGCTAAACCGGGAAGGATCGGCTGTGGCGTAGAATCCATTTTCATATTCAAACCTTTTGGTTAAGTCGTAGAGATTATTCATTCAACAATGTCTTTAATTTTTAATTGTTCATCAACAGCTATATCGTTTGCAGCTTTTTTTCCTAGAAGGTTCTTAAAATCTTCAGCAAAAATTTCACCCGTTCCCGGACGTTTTACCCAAATATTTTCTTCTGTAAATAATTCTCCCTTTTTAATAGGTGCTATGGAACAAACCGTTGCGAAAGCAAAATCGATGGTTACCTGTTCTTCTTTAGTTGGTTCTTTCTTACCCCCTCGCATTTGCCAAATTTCGTGGCTTCCTATAATCAATTCTTTACAGGCTTGTTCATCCATGCTGCATACAATATCCGGCCCTTTTCTGTTCATATGGTCGGTAAAATGGCGCTCCAGCACCGAAGCACCCAAGGCTACAGCACCCAAACATGCATTGTTGTTACGTGTGTGGTCGCTCAGTCCAAATACTCTGTTGGGAAATGCCGTATGCATTTCGACCATAGCCCCAAACCGCACCAAATGGGAAGGGGTTGGATACAAATTGGTTGTATGCAAGATAGCCACCGGGACATTGTGTCTGTCAAATATCTCAAGTGCTTTTTGAATACTTGTTATAGTATTCATGCCAGTACTAAGGATGACTGGTTTTCCAAAAGAAGCAATATGTTCTAGTAAAGGATAATTATTGCACTCTCCGCTTCCTATTTTGTATGCTTTAACTCCCATTTTTTGCAACCTGTTGGCTGCAGCTCTTGAAAAGGGAGTAGATATAAAGATCATCCCTTGGGATTCTACATATTTTTTAAGCTCGTTTTCATCGTTCTCATTGAGGGAACAACGGTCCATAATTTCATAAATAGAAACAGAGGCATTTCCGGGAATCACTTTTTTAGCCGCACCACTCATTTCATCTTCGACTATGTGTGTTTGGTGTTTTATTACCTCCACGCCTGCTCTTTTCGCCGCGTCCACCATCTCCTTAGCAACCTGAAGGGAACCTTCGTGGTTTATACCAATTTCGGCTATGACCAAGGGAGGATAATCCCGACCTATCTTTCTTCCGGCTATTTCTATAAGGGGATTCATGCTTCTTTAAATTGTGTTAAAACATAGTGGGCATACTGTAAATCCTCTTGGGTATCGATATCAACTTCGGCATAGGGATGATTGACAATCATGGAAATATGATTATCCCCCATTAATTTTCCCTGTTTTATTAGATCTGATCTCATAATATACAAAAGACCATTTTCAAAATATAAGGGTTCCATATCCTGACTCCTTTGACCGAGTGTGTAATTGAAAGGAATATATTTGTTATTCACTATTTTACCAAATTTTTGATGATTCCGGCTTACTGTCATTAGGCTGTCCGCCTTCCCTTTTTCAAATAATTCTATTGCTTCTCGGAGCAAATTTTTAGGTCGTAATGGATTTGTTGCCTGTAAAAGTACTATGGTGCAGGTTTTATCACCCAATTGTTGCAGTACATCCTTTAGTACATCCATTGTAGTTGCAGTATCGCTGGCCAGATGCTTGGGACGATCGAGTACCTTTACTCCTAGGTCTTCAGAAAATACTTTCAATTGGTTGTCTTCCGTGGACACCAAAATAGTATCTAATAAGTTTGTATTCTCTTTGGCATAACGAATACTGTGCTCCAAAAGGGGGATCCCATTTAATGGCAACATATTTTTTCCGGGCAATCTTTTAGAGTTACCACGAACCGGTATGATAGCAATGGTGTTGTTCAACTATATCTGATGTATAAAGCCTAAAGGTACTGTATAATTTTAAAAAAGAGAGGTTCAATTATTCATAAATACTTTGCTTATTCTCAAAGTTTTTAAAGAATAATGGTTTTGTCTTGTTCAATTCTTCATCGTTCATTTTCCACCATTGCAGTGCTTCTATTTCTGAAATGATATTTTCTGAAAAACGCCTTTTTAGCGCTTTGGCAGGAACACCTGCGACAACTGTGTACGGAGCTACATCTTTCGTCACCACCGATCCGCCGGCAATGATAGCACCATTTCCAATTGTAACACTGCCTAAAATAATTGCATTGTGACCAATCCATACATCGTGACCAATCGTAATTTTCTTTATCTCTTTAAGCTGTGCTAGTTCGCCTTCGAATAAATTTTTATTAATATAGGTTGTTAAATAAGTCACCGGGTGATTAGTACTGTGAATGGCAACATCGGCACCTAGTTGACAATATTTTCCAATAGTAACGTCGCCATGAATAAAGTTGTTGTATCCAAGGGTTGTGGCATAACCAATTTTTATAGTTCCCGAGAAATTGCAACGATCCGGAACAAGGTTCTTGCCTTCGAAGCTTACATTTTTTAAGCCTCGAGGATAACCAGATATTGTCACACCAGCCTGTTTAACGGGTTGGTTTAAAAAGTAGTATAATATTTTTCGAATAAACCTTTTAATGACACAGTGATTTGGTTAGAACTCAAACTTAATAAATAAACGCTATATAATTCATACATAGTAACAATAATACAAACTATAGATTTCAAAAATTATCCCTATGTGTGGTAAGACCAAGTTTTTTAAAAAAATAAGGTCGAACATAACTGCTCATAAGTATACGTACAATACCTTTTTTAAACCATAGTGGCGTGTTGCACTTTTTGCTTTTTGGCACGGCAATGGTTTTTTGTGAGTTTGCTTTTAACTCGTTACAAATTGAAATCATCCAATCTGTTGGGTTATTTCCAATATGATATGCGTAATTTTCTACAGTGGCCAGACGCCATAGTTTTGCTTTTTCATTGGGAATATCAATATAATCTCTATCGGCAACACTGGCATAGGCCAAATGACTCCATTTTTTGGGCGATGAAAGAAAAACCTCCTTGCGCAAAGTAGCCACAAAATGACCACAGCCTACCACAGCGGAATACTCACTTCGTTTAACCGTTAACTGATATTTTAACTTGGCTTTATTTTTATACATGGTATCCTTTTTTCCGATACTTTCTGCAAACCGCAGCATATCCTCTGGATTGCAAATACTTTGGAATGTAAGAATGCCTTTAAAAAATGCATCAAAAAGGGTATTAATTGTGTACGTATTGTAAACAGTACCATGTGGTACTGGTGAAACCATTCCGGCTTCGGGAAAATGCTCAAATACCTCCTCTACACCTTGCATCCAATCTTGCTTAAAGAGTACATCCCCATCGGTTATCGTAATTAGCGGCTCTTCTGCAACCTTTGCGATCGAGATAACTGCATCGATCTTTCCTATATTCTCTTTATAGTGTACTAATTGGTCCACTTTTTTAGTATCGTATAGCTGTTGTAAATAATTGGTCACCTCCCTACAACTTCCATTGTTTACCACACTGAGAAAGGTTTTGGGATGTCGGGTACGAATTAAGGACTCCAAACATAATTTGGTCACTTCCAAACCATGAAAAAAATATTCCTCCT
>NZ_JAIOHK010000014.1 GCF_019913785.1 Altibacter sp. | reverse complement strand
AAAGTAGTGTAATACTCCACAAACGTATTCGGCTCACCATTTTGAATCTGAATATCGCGAAGCGTTAAATCAAAAACACCAAAACCATCATTGGGTAACTCATCACAGGCAAATAAATCATCAGGTATGCCGGCGGTGGGTTGAGGGGCGAATTCGACCTCAATCTCATCAGTAGAAGAGCAAACTCCATTTACTGTGGCTTGAATTTGATAAATACCAGATTGCGTTATAATAATGGAATCTCCTATTTCTCCAGGAATGATGTCGAATACCATGGTCACTGGGTTGTACTTATACCATTGATAGGTAGTTTGCCCTGTAATATCGGGTTCAACCCCTATTTCTAATGGTTGTCCTTCACAGGGAGCATTTCCTGCTGCGATGGTCATATCGGGTGGAAGACTTACTCCAATATTAAAAGAGCCGGCTTTTAAGAAAACCGCTATATCGTATAATTGATCTTGCTGATCGGCCACAACTAACTTAATGGTGTATTGATTCCCAACGACCACATCTCCCATTGCCGTCAATGATACAGTCTGTCCATTAAAATCGATAGCCGCTGCAGCAGCAGGGTTGTAAGGTTCAAAATTGTATTTATCGAAATACTCTTCGTTGATAGCAGGACACGAACCAACTACTTCGGGGTGTATATTGGTCACTTCAATTGGGATAGCCGTTCCTGGTAAGACTGCCAAGTTTTGGACCACACCGGTTATTTGATCTGTTAAAATAAAAGCGAATGCATCGGAAAAATTACATTCAAAAAATTGATTGTACTCTTCAGAAGCCATTATAAAATCGAAACTTATCTGACTAATTAAGGGTACAAAGTCAAATTGAATATAAGATGCATTTTGTGTATTGGTTGCGGTGGTGTATGCTTCAAGATCTGCATCGCCAGGCCAACCTACACCGCCATCGCTTAAAATGCCTAAATTAGGGCCTGGTGCATTTTGAACATTTCCAGAAGTCAGTATAATACCATCTGCGTATGGAAAATCAGATCCGTTTGCGTTGAAATACGCAATCCCATTATCATCACCGAAATCGGTTCCGGTGCTTTGAATGAAATTTGAAACTTCAGCGCAGGTACTATTAACAAGAATATCTTCTACAAGCTGCTGTGTAGTATAGGTATCATCGATTGAAATTTGCGTATAACCAAATACCGAAAATAGCAGAAATATGGGGAGTAATATTTTCGTCATAAAGTAGGTGTTAAAGGGTCAAATATATTGAATACATTGATTTTCTTTTTATAATTTTGCAAAAAATACAATTAAATGCCTGATTTTAACATTCATATACAACCCACAAAGAACGAAAATATTGTAAAATTTGTTGCCAATTCCTTTTTAACTCAGGCAAATAGCTATGAATTTAAGAATATTGACGAGGCGAAAAACAGCCCAATAGCACAGCAACTTTTTTATCTTCCGTTTGTAAAAACAGTATATATTTCTCAAAATTTTATCGCCATTGAAAAATACAACATTGTTTCTTGGAAAGACATTGAAAATGAGGTGTCTACAGCCATATTAGACTATTTGAATTCTGGGAAACCAGTAGTAATTGATGCTGAAACCCAAAAAAAAGTTCCAGTAACCGTTTATGCTGAAAGTACACCAAACCCTTCGGTAATGAAGTTTGTAGCCAACAAACCTCTGGTTTCGGGCACTTTTGAGTTCAAAAACATTGATGAGGCTGCACATGCGCCGCTTGCAAAGGAATTATTCACCTTTCCGTTTGTAAAAGAAGTGTTTATAAGTGCCAATTATGTTTCGGTAATGAAATTCAATGTAGCCGAATGGCAGGATGTTTCTATGGAAATACGGGATTTTATTCGAACCTATATCGAAAACGGAAAAGTGATTCTGAATGATGAAATACTTCAGAATAAAAAAGATAAACAATCAATTTCTGTTGAAAATGACAAAGAACGAAGCGACATTGATAAAGAAATCATCGCTATACTAGAAGAATACATAAAACCGGCGGTCGCCAGTGATGGTGGCCATATTGCTTTCGAATCGTATAATGAAGCGACGAAGACCGTCCGGGTTGTTTTACAAGGTGCCTGCAGCGGTTGTCCATCTTCGACCATTACATTAAAAAATGGTATTGAAACCATGCTTCACGAAATGCTAGATGGCAAGGTCACAAAAGTAGAAGCTATTAATGGGTAATGGCGGATTGAGATTCGCAAAATATTTCTGTTTTTGACCACAATCGCATTCAGGATAAGGTTTTAACGATATATTGAGATCTTTTCCACGAGAAATTTGTACCTTACAGTTTCAATTTAAAACCTATAAAAATGGCCGTATTAAAGGTAATCGAAGTGTTGGCAAATTCTAAAGTTAGCTGGGAAGATGCCACGAAAAACGCTGTGAATCACGCAGCTAAAAGTGTTAAAAATATTCGTTCAGTCTATATAAATGAGCAAAGTGCAATGGTAACAGATAATAAGGTTACCGAATTTCGTGTGAACGTAAAAATCACTTTCGAGGTGAATTAACAGTCTAAGCCTAGGCTTTAAAATACGCTTTTGATGTTTCAAAAGCGTATTTTCGTATCTCTATTTTCAAATTATGCGACATTCTTTGCTCCTCGTTGTTTTTTTTACAACACTATTTATCTCTTGTAATACTTCAAAAAAAGAAATTGTGGAAACGCACGCCTATACCAATGATTTAATTCATGAAACCAGTCCGTATTTACTCCAACATGCGCACAACCCCGTAGATTGGAGGGCTTGGAACGAGACGACACTCGAAAAGGCTAAAAGCGAGAAAAAACTAATGATTATTAGTATTGGATATGCGGCCTGTCACTGGTGTCACGTGATGGAACACGAGAGTTTTGAGGATTCAACCGTTGCTGCTGTGATGAATGCGAAATTCATTTCGGTGAAGGTTGATCGTGAAGAACGTCCCGATGTAGATCAAATTTACATCAATGCAGTCCAGCTTATGACAGGGAGTGCCGGCTGGCCTCTTAATGTCATCACCTTGCCGGACGGAAGACCTGTTTGGGGCGGCACCTATTTTAAGAAGGAAGAATGGATAAGTGCGATTGAACGAATTCAGGAACTCTACGAAAAGGAGCCTCAAAAACTGGAAGCGTATGCTTCGCGGCTGGAGGAGGGTATTAAGAGTATGGATCTTATCACCTTCAACTCGAACGAAGTAGATTTTACCACCTACCCTACTAAAGACATTATTGCGACCTGGGAAAAAAGCTTTGATCATCGATTTGGAGGGTATAAGCGGGCTCCAAAATTTATGATGCCGAACAATTATCATTTTTTGTTGCGTTATGCGGTACAAAATGAGGATGAAGAATTATTAAATTTTGTAAAACTTACATTAGACCAAATTGCCTACGGAGGTGTATACGATCATATAGGAGGCGGGTTTGCGAGGTACAGTGTTGACGAAAAATGGCATGTGCCCCATTTCGAAAAGATGCTTTACGACAATGCCCAATTGGTTAGTTTATACAGCGATGCCTATCTGGCAACCAAAGATGAATTGTATAAACAAGTGGTTTTTGAAACGCTCGATTTTATCGCAAAGGAAATGACTCACAGCGAAGGGGTATTTTATTCATCCCTCGATGCCGATAGTAAAACAGAAACCGGAAAATTGGTAGAAGGAGCCTATTATATTTATACCAAGGAAGAATTGCAGAAACTGTTACCGACCGATTTTGAGCTCTTCAGGGCATATTACAACATAAACAGTTACGGGAAATGGGAGGGTGACCACTATGTATTGATTCGGGATAAGAGCGATGCCGAAATACAACAAGAATTTGGTATAACTTCGGAAACACTTCAGAAGAAAAAACAAAACTGGAAAGAGGTCTTGTTTAATTACCGTGAAAAAAGACCCCGACCCCGATTGGATGATAAAACATTGACCTCCTGGAACGGACTTATGCTGAAAGCTTATGTTGATGCCTATAAAACATTTCAGAAAAAGGAATATCTAGATATTGCCATAAAGAATGCACAGTTTATCGCATCCAAGCAATTACAACAAAATGGGGCGTTGTATCATAGTTATAAGGACGGCAAAAGTACGATCAATGGCTATTTGGAAGATTATGCCGCGGTAATTGAAGCCTATATCGCCCTGTATGAGGTCACGATGGACGAACAATGGCTTACAAAGGCTAAAAAAATGACCGACTATACCTTCAGCCATTTCTTTGATGAAGAAAAGCATATGTTTTATTTTACGTCGAAAGAGGATGCAAAGTTGGTATCTAGGAGTATAGAATATAGGGATAATGTGATTCCGGCCTCAAATTCGATCATGGCAAAGAATCTATTCAAACTATCTCACTACTTTGACAGTCCAAAATTTGCGGAGACCAATCGGCAAATGCTCAAAAATGTACAAGCCGAAATGGAACAGTATCCTTCGGGATTCTCAAACTGGCTGGATCTATTGGCTAATTATCAATCAAAGTTCTTTGAAGTAGTAGTCGTTGGAAACGCAGCTTCAGAAAAAATTAATGAAATCAACCAGTATTACATTCCCAATAAGCTGATTGCCGGAAGCGAAAAAGACAGCCAGAGCTATCTTTTGGAAGGTCGTTATGTATCCGGGGAAACATATATCTATGTGTGTGTAAACAACACCTGTAAGCTTCCAGTTACGGATACCAAAAAAGCTATTGAATCAATAAAAAATTACTAAACTCATTTCATGGACCAATTTCAAAATATAGACACCTATTTAGACAATTATGCGCAGAAGTTAATCGATTTCTTACCAAGCATCTTCGCAGCCCTTGTGTTATTGATTGTTGGTCTTTGGATCATAAAGATTACTATCAAACTAACTCGAAGAATCTTTGAAAAAAGAGCGCTAGATGAAACCTTAAAAAAATTCTTACTCGATCTAATAAGTTGGTTGCTAAAGATTGTCCTGTTTATTACAGTGATTGCCCAGCTGGGAATTCAAACCTCATCTTTTGTAGCCATCGTTGGTGCCGCAGGTCTCGCAGTTGGCTTAGCATTACAAGGTTCCCTTGCCAATTTTGCGGGAGGTGTCTTAATTATGTTGTTTAAGCCCTATAAGGTGGGTCATTTTATAGAGGCGCAAGGAGTTGCAGGCGTTGTAAAGGAAATCACCATTTTTACTACAAAATTGAACACATTCGGCAACCAATTGGTGATTATTCCAAATGGTAAATTGTCTAACGATCATATCACAAATTTTACCGAAGAAGGAATGCGTCGTGAAGCAATCACCTTCGGGATTAGCTATGATTGCGACATTAAACTAACTAAAAATATCTTGTTGGATCTGGTAATGGAGCAAGATTTAGTACTGAAGTTAGAAGACAAAATGCCTATGGTCGCGGTACTTGAGCTTGCTGATAGTGCTGTCAATCTAACACTCCGCTATTGGGTGAAAAATGAAGATTACTGGAATGTGCGTTTCTATACCCTAGAAGAGGGCAAAAAGAGATTGGAAGAAGCCGGAATTGTAATTCCATTTCCTCAAAGAGACATTCACTTACACAATACCGCCGATAAAATTAGTTAATTACTAAAATGAATTTTGTACCTTATATCCACAAAAAATGTAAAATAAATTATTATGAAAAAACCTATTTTATTCCTTATCATCTCTTTATTTAGCTTGGCCATATTCTCACAAAGCAACGATGCCATATACAAAATTGGTGTGCGACAAATTGCCATAGATCAGAACAATGAGTTTTTGAATCTATCTGATGCCGAATTTAAGCTTATTGAAGGATCTCCATATGCCAGAAAAGAATTTTTGGAAGGCAGTATTTTTGAAGGAGATGTCTTACTGCAAAAAAATGTTTTCTTGCGATATAATATCTTCTCAGATGAGATTGAAATTAAAACTTCCATGAACGAATCTAATTATAATGCACTGGTTAAAAGATCAGGGATGCTTGTAAAGATTTTCAATGACGTATATACTCTAATCCCATTTGAAGGGTCTGATGAAAAAGGGCAATACTTTAAAGTATTGACCACAGGAGAACATTTTAGCCTCTATAAGAAAACAACAGCAAAGTTTACGCAGCGAACCTTTGCAAAAACAAGTTACGACAGAGACCAACCAGCAAAATTTATACAAACCGACTCTTATTTTCTAGCAACTAAAGAAGGTAATTTTATAGAAATGCCCGAAAGCAAGTCGAAAGTTTTAAAACTAATGAAAAATAAAGGGGCCGAAATAAAGGCCTTTATAAAGAGCAATCGCACCAACTTCAAAGATGAAAATGACCTCATGAAATTGGTAAAGTACTATAATAACTTACTATAAACTTCTTGTAAAACCTAATTGCATTTAATAGATTTGTTGCCATATAAAGACTACCAATAATTAAAAACTTAATATTTAAATTATGAAAAAAGCAATTTTAACATTTGTACTAATTGGTCTGGTTGGTTCTTTATCTGCTCAATTTCACAGTGCCCAGAGGGCGGCCGCTGTATTTGTTGAATCTTTGGAACGATCTAGCACAATGACCTATTATTTACCCGATGATTACAACGGGAGCCCTTATTTTAATGACACCTTTTTACCTGGATCTATATATGAAAACAACGAAGTAATTGCAAGCGAGTATTTCTTTAGATACAATGCTATTCAGGATGAAATTGAAGTTAAAGAAAGTCCAGATGCTCCGGATACTGAAATAAAAGTACTTACTAAAGTGCCTGAAGTTTACGTGAAAATTATGAACGATCTGTTCTTTTATAATGCCAATGATTTAAACCCTGATCACAATGGCTATTTTCAGGTATTGGTTGTAGGAAACAAGTTCAATCTTTATAAAAAATTGAATAAGCGGTTTTACCCGGCAAAAAAGGCGAAAAATTCATTTGAAAAGGATGTTTTGGCCACCTATAAGGACAAGCCTCTTTATTATGTTGTAGATCAAAAGGGAAACTTTTTCGATGTTCCTGATTCTAAAAAGAAAAGAGTAAATGTTTTTGGGAACAAAAAAGCAGACATTAATAAGTTCATTAAACATAACAAGCTAGATATGTCTGAAGAGCATAATCTTGTTAAAGCATTTAAATATTTTGATTCGTTTAAAGACGCTAA
>NZ_JAIOHK010000013.1 GCF_019913785.1 Altibacter sp. | reverse complement strand
CGGGTCAAGCCCTTTTTTATGGAGAAAAATTGTGACTAATTTTTTGTACTAATATCAACATTAAAACAACAATAAATTATAATAGTTTTCCACAACAATAGGCTTCTTTTTATCGGGGCGCTGCCCCAAACCCCGAGGTTTTTTAAGGCATAAGAGATAGCGATAGATTGTCATTGTTAAAATTGGCAGTGGAATGGGGATGTTCCACTACCAATCTCACTACGATACATCATCGCCACCTCATTCGGCTATCCCTCCACGGGGTGCTCCTCAGCAGAGCCCGATTACGTTTCGCCGAATTTTGTTATTGTACCCTCTTTTTCTCTTGCCTCGTAATCTTTTTTTTCAATACCAGGCTTCTATATTATGCTTTACTTTACTGTTCTTTCTTACCCTGCTCATAGATGCGTGTTACTTTCAAGAGCACATAATTTAGGCAGAGCATTTTTATATTGTGTATCTCTCCATCTCTAAAATAAAAAATACAAACTTTTCACAACCGTACTTCTTTTATGCCCAAGTCACCACCGTTTAAATATATTTTACGGGCTTCATTTGGTGTATTCCATTTCAAAGACCCGTGAATTCTTTCTGTATTGTATTTGTGAATAAACTCTACCGTTTCCTCGTATGCTTGACTATAACTATTAAAATATCTTACCTGCATAAACTCAATTTCTAATATAGAATTAAATGCCTCCACATGTGCATTCTTATTTGGCGTTGCCGGTGGTATTAATTCATGAATTACCTCATCATTATAATATTCCATGTTCTTTATAAACACGTTTGAGGTCATCTGGCTTCCATTGTCACTTCTTATTATCAGTTGGCTTGTGTCTAACTTGTGCGTCTCTATGGCTACGTTTAATGCCAGAACCAGGTCTTTACCCGTACAGCTCAGACCAATATGGTAATTCACTACATAGCGAACAAATACATCTATTATTATTAATACGAAATAGAACCTTTCTTCACCATGTATATATCCGTATTTCAAATCCAATTCCCATAACTCATCCGGCTTACTTATTATGCGGTTCTGGCATATACGCCTACCTTTTACCTTTGATACCTTCTTTTTCCTGGGTAGCAATAGTTTGTTCTCTTTGCATAAACGGTAAACCTTCTTATGATTTACTATGTAGCCATAATCCCTATACAAATGATGACTAAGTTTGTGATATCCTCCAGCATTGACAAACTCAATCTTGCTTCTGTAGGATTTCAAAACAGATAGTATTACTTCATCATATACCCTGTCTCCTCTTTGACTAAATGAATATCCCGGTATGGGACGACCTCTATTCTCTTGCCTACTATCCGTTTTTTTCTTATTTAAGTGGCTGTACCAAGTTGAGTTTGATACTCCACCGTACTTTATTACTTGCTGAGTTTTATTTCCTTTATCAATAAAAATTTTACTGATCTCTAATCTTTCAGCCAAAGCTGGTGGCTTTTTTTTAAAAGCTCCTTTAATATCTCATTTTCTAATTTCACCTCTTTTAGTTCAGCTTCCAACTCTGTTACATTTACCCTGCTCTCCTTTTTCTTCTTGCTCTTATGTCTTCTGATCCATCCGTATATCGTCGTTATTGGAATATCGTGCTTGCTTGATACGGCTCCATAATTATTAGTTTCAATACATTCTTTTACGACTTGTTCTTTCAATTCTTCACTATAACTCTTTGATAAACGTGTTTGCATTCCAGGTTCCTTTCTGATATTTATACTATCAAATTAGGAACTTTTTCTCTCCATATTATATAGGGGGCTAAAGAG